>JBILNK010000005.1:0-59206 GCA_044375105.1 Planctomycetota bacterium | reverse complement strand
GGACCCGCCCGGCGCTGGGGCGCTCGAAGCCCCCGGCGACGTTGAGCAGCGTCGACTTGCCGCAGCCGGAGGGCCCGAGCAAGCACACGAACTCGCCGGTCTGCACCTCGAGGTCCACTTTGGTCAGTACTTCGAGGGGCTTGCCCCGGCGCAGGAACTGCTTGGCGACGCCTTCGAAGCGCAGCTTGGTGACCGGATTGCTCATCGCTTGGAGTAGCCCCATCGGACCTCGTCGAAATGCTCGAGCTGCCGGATCAGGAAGTCCAGCAGGATGCCGATCAAGCCGATCACGCCCATCGTGGCGACCACCAGGTCGTAGCGGCTGCCGGCGTTGCGTGCGTCGTTGATCAGGTAGCCGAGACCGGAATCCATGCCCACCATCTCGGCCGCCACGATCACCAGCCAGGCGACCCCCAGGGCGATGCGCAGCGAGGTGATGATCTGCGGCAGCGCCGCGGGCAAGACCACCCGGCGGAACAGGTCCGCGCCGCTCAGACCGAAGTTGAGCGCCGAGCGCTGGTGCACCGTACTGATGCCGCGCACGGCCGCCATGGAGCCCACGGCGATCGGGAAGAACGAGGCCAGGAAGATCAGGAAGATGCCGGCCCGGTCGCCGATCCCGAACCACAGGATCGCGATCGGGATCCAGGCGATGGGGGAGATCGGGCGCAGCCCCTGGATCAGGGGATTGAGGGCTTCGAAGGCGCGCGTCGACCAGCCGGCGAACAGGCCCAGCGGGATGGCGATCGCGGCCGCCAGGAGGTAGCCCCAGGTCACGCGGAACAGGCTGGCAACCGTGTCGCCCCAGATGCGGCCGTTGGTGATCAGCTCGCCGAAGGCCGCGAGGGTTTCCCGCGGGGAGGGCAGGCTGCGCCGCGGGGGCTGCCCGGGCTCCAGGGCCGGTTCCAGCCAGGGCCAGTGGAAGCCGCCGAAATCGACCCGGTCGCACAAACTCTGCCAGCCGCCCAGCAGGACCAGCGTCAGGGCGATCGGCATCAGCACGGCGCGCTGATTCGACTGGCGGCGGGAGCCGAGGCTCAGGCCGGCGACGCCCGCAAGCAGCAGCAGCATTCCGAGCGGGCTCATTTCGAACCTCCTTCCTGGGCGCTGCCCTGTGGCGCCGGAGCCAGCAAGGGATTCAGCGCCTTGCCCGGCGGGCCGGACGGTTTGGAATCCGGGCCTGCGCCCGCAGGGGCGATGCTCGGCGGGGGCGGCGGCGCCGCGGGCGCCACCGGGGCCTCCGCATCGAGGGCCGGCAGGTGCGCCAGATCCCAGGCCTGGTGGGCGCGGCGGGAGAACGAGGGATCGACGTACTCCTCGAATTCGATCCGTCCGGAGAGGACCCCCGAGGAAACAGCCAATTCCATGATCTCGTCGAAGTCTTCCTCGAGCGGGTCGAGGTCCGAGTAGCGCACGCGATCGATCGGCTTCGAGAGCACGTATTCGAGCAGCTTGGGCGGCTGGAAGTAGAAGTGTTTGGCCACCACCTGGGCGGCCTCCATGCGGTGCTCGAGGCCCTCCTCGAGCCAGAGGCCCGACCGGGCGATGCCGCTGACCAGCTCCTGCACCAGCTCGCGCTCGGACTCGATCAGGTCATTGCGCACCACCAGCACGCAGGAAATGAAGTTCGGCCAGATGTCCTTCGTCAGGTGCAGCACCCGCCCGATGCCGTCCAGCTCGGCCTTGGCCGCGAAGGGCTCGCCGATCACGAAGGCGTCGATCGAGTCCGAGGCCAGAGCCGCCGGGTGCTCCGGCGGCGGCAGCTCGCGCACGTCGATCGAACCCGGCTCCAGGCCGTTGTCGAGCATCAGCTTGCGCACCAGGATGTGCTGGTTCGAATAGCGGTTGGGCACCGCGACCACCTTGCCGACCAGGTCGCGGAAGTGCTGGACCGGGCCATCCTTGGCCACCACCAGCGCGCTGCCGTCCCGGTGACCCAAGTAGACGACCTTGATCGGCACCCCGTCGCGCACCAGTTGCATGGCCAGGGGCGCCAGGATGAAGGACGCGCCGATCTCCTTGGAGATCAGGGCTTCCTTGACCGTGGCGAAGTCGGTGAATTTGCGGCTCTTGAAGATGGCGCCGCTATCGCTGTGCGTGGTCACCCAACTGGTGACCGGGCAGGTCAGGTGTCATGTGACCGGCAGGAAGCCGACCAGCAGCTCGCCGCGCTCCCCGGTGAAGCGGCGCAGGATCTGGGTCTTGAGCTCGCCCCAGCCGAGGTTGAGCTGGATGTGGGCCAGGGTGATCAGCAGGGTCCAGAGCAGGGCTCCGATCAGGATTCTGCGCTTCATCGGGTAGGGGGCTCGGGCGAGACTGCGGATCGAGGCATGTATCGCTGTGGATTATATCATGGTAGCCAGTACTTATGCTTGAGCGAGGCTTGGAATCGCCCCGGCGCGTTGGGATCGCCCGGGCCGGAGGCGCCCCCGGTCCGCCTGGTCCGTGCGGGGGCGCCGATGCGGCGGGGGGGTGCCGCCGGGTGCCCTCGGCAAGCCCGCGGTGTGTGCCTGGACCCGCTTCCGGGCGTCTGCGCTGGGGGGCACGGCCACCAAGGGGCGAGCCGCTGGCGAGCGCTCGCGCTGGACGGAGCCCGCGGCCGTGCGGCCCCCGCGACGGCCGGCCTGGCCGCCGGATGACGCCCGCATCAGCGGTGGAAGATCGGCAGGTTTTCCGCGGGCAGGGCCAGCAGCAGGCAGTTCATGGCCGTGGCATAGGCCAGCCCGAATTCGGAGCCGCCCCAGGAGCCGTCGGCTTGCTGGGAGCCCAGCAGGTCCGCCAGCTCGAGCTCCAGGTAGCGGCCGAAGGCCTCGCCGTCGCGGGCGTGCCAGAGGGCCTGGGAGAGGTACATGCGCTCGTAAAACGGATAGCGCGCCGGAACGCGACCGCCCCCGATCAGCTCGCGCCAGATGGCCTCCAGGCCGGCGGTCACGGCCGGATCGTCGTAGCGCCCGGTCGCCTGCAGGCAAGAAACCGCTGCAGCGGTCAGAGCCAGGGAGGTGGTTTCGGAGCCGATCTGGTAGCGGAACTTCCCGTCCGGCGCCTGCGAGCGGCGCACATAGTCCTCGGCCCGCGCGATGACTTCGTCGCGCACCTCGAAGCCCGCGCCGCGGGCGGCGCGCAGGGCTTGCACCAGGGTGATCGTGACCGAGCCCTCGTGCTGCACCTCGATCTCCGGCTCGTACCACCAGCCGCCCTCCGATCCCTGGGTGCGCTGGATCAGGTCGACCGCGAGGGGCAGGGCCTCGAACAGGCGCGCCCCGCGAGGGGAGGCGGGCGAGAGGCTGCAGGCCTGGGTCAGCGCCAGGGTCGCGTAGCCATGGCCGTGCATGCGCGAGTTGCTGTCGGCGTCGCTGCCGATGAAGCCGCGCCGGGGCGCGCCGCGTTCGAGCACCGTGCGCAGCAGCAGGTAGTCGATGGCGCGCCCGACCTCGCGGCTGAAGGGGCCCCGGTCGGGCTGGCTGCCGTCGGCCATCCAGGCCAGGGCCGCCAGCGCGGTGACGGCCACGGGGGCCCGCGTCGCCGGCGTGGAGCCGTCGAGGGGCAAGGACCCGTCCGCTTGGCGCGCCTGCGCCTTGGCCAGGTAATCGAGGCCCCGCGCCAGGGCGCCTTCGGCCGCCGACCGCGCGGATTCCGAGGGCCACACGCGGCGGCTCGCGGACGGCCCGGGCTCGGGCTCTTCCCGGGGGCCGGATGCGGCCGGGGCCAGTGCGGCGCGGGAGGCGCGGCCCGCCAGCGGAGGGCCCCGGCGCGCCTGCAGGTCGAGGGCTCGGGGGGCAGCGGAGACCGAGCCCACGGCCAGCAGCGAAGCGCTGGCGATCTGCAGCTCCGCACCGAGCGCGCCCAGGTCGGCGTGGCCCGCAGCGGCGAGGTGCCCCGCTTGCGATCGAGCGGCGCGCCGGGGCTCGAACCCCGCGGAGTCCTGCGCCCGCGGGGCCTGCCCTGGGGAAGACCCGACGCCGTGCTCCGCCGGGCCCGGATCCGCTCGGCCCACGCCGGCGCGGCCGTTCTGCGCGCCCTCGCGGACCCTGGTCGCGCCCGGTTCCGAGCGCGCGAGCTGGGCGTTCGAGAGCCCGCCGCGGGAATCGATCGCTGCCCGCGGGATGCCCGCGTCAACGCTCTGCACGGCGGCTGCGAGCAGCACACAGGCCCACAGGCCGCGCGGCCAGATCGCGGCCTGCGGAGCCGGTCGCCGGGGCGGCCGACAGCTCGCCCCGCTGGCCGCCGCCCGCGGCCCCGGGAAAGCGCTTGCGACGCCAGCCCGGGCCAGGCCCGCGCCCGCTTCTGCGGAGCGTTCCGAGCAAGCCCCGCGATCCGGGCCCGGCCTCACCGACCCCCGTTCGGCGCCGCCCGCTCGCGCCGCGGTGTCGCTGCGAGGTCCCTTGCCGTTCGTGCTCACGGCTCCCGGGAAACGCGTCGGTAGTAGGAATCGATCCAGTCGCGGTACAGCAAGGGCATTTCCTCCGCGTTCTGGTTGGAGAAGATCTCCTGGACCCGCGGTGGCAGTTCGCCCCACGGGGCGATCTCGCCGGCCTGCGAGCCAGGCCCGCGCTCGGAGCCCGCCGGGCGCCGATCCGAGCCCCGCTGCCCCTCGGGGCCGCCCTGCTCCGCGCCGCTCGGAGTTCCGTCCTGCGGCGCTCCGCCCGGCGGAGGTTGCTGGCCCTGGCCCTCGGGCCCCGATCCCTGCTCGCCCTGGCCGGATTCCGGCGGCGGCGGTCCCTGCTGGCCACCCTCTTGCCGCCGCTGGCCCTCGGGTCCGCCGCGGTCCAGGGGGCTTTGTCCCTGCTCCGAGGACTCGGGGCTCTGCTGCCCCTGTCCTTGGTTCGAAGAGCTGCGCCCGCGGCTTTGGCTCGACATCTGCTGGGACAAATCGAGCAGCTTGTCGATGTCCTCGAGCACCGCCTCGGAGCGCTCGCGCGTATCCCCTACCCAGGCCCGCCAGCGCTGGGGATCGTCTTCGGCCACCTCGGGAGCGCCCGCGGCTTCGAACAGCAGGTCGTCGATCTTGCGCAGGTTCTTTTCGATGCGTCCGAACAGCTCCTGCATCTGCGCCGCCGGGTCCTGGCCCAGGTCCTGACGGATCCGGCCTTCGAGATCCACCGGGGGTGGCCCCTGCTCCTGGGCCGCTCCCAGCGGCCCGAGCGCCAGCCAGCCCAGCAGCAGGGCGGCCGGGGTCCAGGGCAGGATTCGATCGAGGTCGAGGCTCTTCATCGCGCGGTGGGGCTCTGGGCGGCGTCGGGATCGGGGAGACCCAGGCGCTCGCGGAATTTGGAGAAGAGCCGGGTCAGGCGCTCGTGGCGGCCGGCGACCCGCTGGATGTCGGACAGCCACAGGGGATCGATCGATTCGCTGCCTTCGATCAGCCCGGCGAGCTGCTCGAGCGACTGCTGCACATCGACCTGCATGCGCCGCAGCAGCTTGAGCTCGGCCACATCGGGCACCAGGCGGTTCTCCTCCTGCGGCTGCTCGCCTTGTTGTTGCTGTTGCTGTTGCTGTTGTTGCTGCTGCTCGCGGTCCCTGCGCTCGCGCTCCTGTTCGAGCGCTTCGATCACGGCCACCAGCCGGTCGGCCACGTCGAGTTGCATCGACAGGATGCGCTCCCCGCTCTGGTAATCGCCGGCTTCGCCCACGTCGCGGGCGATCACGGCCAGGTCGGTCTCGACCGCCCGGAAGTATTCGGCGAAAACCAGGGCGGACTCGGCCTCCAGGTCGGCCGCCAGCTTGCCGGAGCGCTGCCCGAGCTGCTCTTCGACCTGCGAGACCCGGCGCAGGCCGAGCCTGACGGAGCGGCTGGGGGACTCGCCGGGGGTGCGGCGCTCGTCCAGGCCGCGCAGGGCCTCGATCTGCTGGCGATGCTCGTCCAGCAGGGCGCGCGCTTCGGTGCCGATTTCGACCAGCAGTTCCTCCTGGCGCAGCTGCTGATAGCGCCGCTCTTCCTCGCTGAGCTCGGCCTGCGCCGCTTCGAGTTCGCGCACGGTGTTCTCGGCCTGCTCGGCCCCGGCCTCGGCGTCGCCGCGCTCGAGGCTGGCAGCCGAGCGCTCGGCTTCGGCCGCGGCGCGCTCGAGACCGGGGGTCGGCCGGGCCTCCTCGCGCTCGGCGTTGAGCTTGGCCAGCTCGAGGATCTGCTCGCGCAGCCGGCGCTGCTCCTCCGCCAGGCGCGCGGCCTCGGCGGCGGCTTCGGCGCCGAGCGGTCCCGCCGGCTGCCCGGCGGCTTGGCGCGCCGCCTCCAGGGCCTCGAGGGCCTGCTGCTGGGCCTCTGCGGCGCTCTGACCGCGACCTTCCGCAAGGCTCGCTTGCGCCCTGCGCATGGCTTCGCGGGCCTGCTGGATGGCTTGCTCGACGCCGGGGTTGGACGCGCCCGCGGGCTTTTGCAGGGCTTCGGCCTCACCGCTCAGCTGCGCCTGGCGCGCCTCGAGCGGGGCCAGGGCCTGACGGTCCTTGGAGCTGCGCGCGGCGGCCGACCGCGCGGCTTCGAGTTCCTGGCGTGCCTGGCCCAGGCGGGCTGCGCCCTCCGAGTTGGCGCTGCGGGCGCTCTCCAGGGACGCTTTCGACCCGGCCACCGGATCGCGGGCTGCTTCGGCCAAAGCGAGGCCGCTGGCCTCCGCCTGGGCGCTGGCTTCTTCGAGCTGGTCGCGCGCGCCCTCGAGGGCCCCATCCAGGGCGGGATCGGCGCCCGGTTGCTCCCGGTTCTTCTGCGCCAGCTCCCCGAGCAATGCGGACAGGCGCCGCGCGCCCTCCGCCGCCGCCTGGCTCGAGCGCAGGGCTTCCGAGCGCTGGGCGTTGTCGGCGGCCCGCGCTCCGTCCACGGAGCGCATGGCGCGCTCCGTGGCGGACAGCGCCCGTTGGCCCTGCTCGGCTGCGGAGGCCGGATCGCCGTCGCCGGCGCGCTCGGCCTCTGCCTCGGCGGCGTCCTGCAGCGCCTCCCGGGCTTGGGCCACGGCGCGCGCTAGATCGCTGCCGGCCGGCGCCTTCAGCGCGGCCAGGGCGGCGTCCGCGGCGCGCCGCTCGGCCTCTGCTTCGGCGCCGCGTTCGCGCGCCTGGGCCGCCAGCTGGGCGGCCTCCGCGTTCAGGGCTGCAGCGGCGGACTCGCGGGCCGCTTGGGGCGCGTCGCCGCCCAGGGGGCCGAGCGCCTTGGCGGCCCGCTCGAGCGCCGCGGCCGCTGCCCGCGCGGCGTCCCCGCGGGCTTCGTCGGGGGCCGACTCGGCAGCCTTGGCGGCCGCTTTGGCCAGCTCGCCCAGGCGCGCTGCTTCGAGGGTCGCATCCGCCCCGCTGCGCAGTCGCTCGCCGGCGCCGGAGAGTTCGCGCGCGGCTTCCGCTGGGCGCACCGCGGCGCCTTCTTTGGCCCGCGCGCCGAGCAGCCGCTGCTGGGCGGCGCCGAGCAGGGCGCTCTGTTCGCCGTCCAGACCCGTGAGCCGCTCGCCATCCCGCGCCGCCCGCTGCTCGAGTTCGCCCAGCTCGCGCAGCAACCATTCGAATTCGAAATCCGCCGAGGCCCGGGCCGCGACGCGGGTTTCCTCCGCCAGGGCGCGCTGGCGCTCGCCCAGCTGCGCAAGGCGCTGTTCGAGGGCCACAGCAGCGGGATCTCGGGCCCCTTGTTCGAGGGCCTCGATGCGCTGCTCGAGTTTCCGCTCGGCGTCGGTCAGGCCCTTGAGCTTGGCCTGGATCGAGGCCAGGTCTTCGAGGCGCTTCTCGAGATCGGGCGTCGAGCCGCGATCGAGCAGGATGGTGAGCAGTTTCTCGAGCTCGCCGATCGCGGCCTGCTGCTGCTCGACCGCCCGCAGCACCAGCCCGGAATCGAGGCTGCTGGCGCTTTCTTTCATCCACTCTTCGAGGGTGCGATTCTGCGCCTCGCGTGCGTCCAGGTTGGCGAGCGCCTGACGCAGCAGCTCCACCGTGCGCGTGCTGCCTTCCTTTTCCATGCGCGCCAGCAGCAGCTCCATGGTCTGCCGCAGGCGCACCAGCTGGCGGAGCAGCAGGTCCTGTTCCTCGCGGAACGAACCCGCGTCGCTCTGCTGGCTGGCTCGGGCCGGCTCGAAGCCCGACGCGGCCAGCAGCAAGCAGCAGGCCCACAGCAGCGCCCGGAAGCCGCCGCCGGCGCCGAGGCGCCCCGGGGCGGGGCGCCGCTCCGCGCGATCCCGCGCGCCGCTCGCGCGCCTCGCAGACGGGGAGCTCGCCGGGCCTTCGAGCGCCGCAGATCGGTCTAAGCGCAGGCCGAGCCGGGCGCCGGCCCCGCGCTGGGCGCAGCGCGCCGCCAGGGGATCACTTCGCCGCATGCTGTTTGAGGCGCTCTTGGAGCGCCTTCTGACGGTTGAGGATGTCGCGGGTCAGGCTCAAGACCGACTGGAAGTTGTCCCACTCCTTGAGCCGCTCCAGCAGGTCTTCGAGGCGCTGCAGGGTCGCCCGCTGGTGTTCGAGCGCGGAGGCCAGCGCCTGACGTTGATCCGCTGGGCGTCGGCTCAGGTCCGCGGCCTCGCCCAGGGCCTGGGTGGCGCTGGAGGCGCCTTCCTCGCGCACCCGGCGGGCCAGGTCGACCAGCTCCAGCAGGTGCCCGGAGAGCGTGCTGGCGGCGCCCGAGGCCTTGACCTCGCCCGCCAAGGTGCGCCAGGGAGCGGAGTCGAAGCGGGTGCCTTGGGACCTCTCGGTCAACTCGTCGAGACGCTTGGACCAGGCTTCGGCGGGGGCGTCGAGCCGCGCGTGCAGCACGCTCTCCGCCACGGACGCCAGCTCGCGCAGGAGTGCCTCCGCGTCGCCCTCCACGCGCCGTTGGCCGTTGAGGGCCGCCGACAGCCCGCGGCTGTCGAGAGCTTCCCCGGGGCCTTCCTCGGCCAGGGCGCCGAGCAGTTCCTCGACGCGTTGGCGGCGCTCGGTCTGCGCCTGGGTCAGGGCATCGGCCTTTTGACGAGCGTCCGCCAGGCGGTCCTGCACGCGGCGCAGGAATTCGTCGTCCGAGAGCACCCGCACGCGCAGGGGGCTCGAGCGCCCGACCTGGGCCGGGTCGCGGTTGTCGGCGGCGAACAGCTCGAGCACGAAACTGGTGCCCGGGGCCAGGGCGGGGGCCTCCTGAGCGACCTCTGCCTGCGAACCGGCCGGCGCGTTGCTCGGATCGGGGGTGGGGCCCGCGGCGCGCGTCCAGCGATCGAGCTCAGCCAATTCCAAGCGCTGTCCAAGGAAGGCCCGCGCCCGGGTGCGGCGTTTGGAGCTCTCCGCCTCACCGGGAGCCGGGATGGGCGCCGGAGTCAACTCGAGCGAGCGCCGCGCCTGCCATTCTTCGCTGTCCCCGCGGCGCAGCTCGAAGCCGGCGCCGGTCAGGCCGAAATCGTCGCCGGCGCTGGCGCGCACGGGCAGCACGGCGCTGGCCACCGTCTCGACCTCGCTGCGGCTGGGCGCGGCGATGGCGATCTGCGGCGGCTCGTCGGCCTGGGCCTCGATCGAGAGCAACCCCGGGTCCGGGTTGGTCAGACCGCGGGCATCCACGAGCTCGAAGCGCAGGTGCGTGGTGGCCGCCAGCTCGAATTCGAAGGCCAGGCCGGTCCCGCCCGGCGCCAGGGCCCCTTCGGCCGCGGGGCGGCTCGGAAACTCCGCGGCGACCAGCTCCAGCAGACGGTCCTCCGGGAGCAGCCGCACCTGGCCGCGCACGCCTTCGCCGGAGGGCAGCAGCGAGACCCGCACCCGACTGCCGATCAGCGCACGGCTGCCGCGGTCGAGGCTCTGTTCCGCCGGCAAACCGCTGTAGGCCGGCGGTTCGATCTCGAGCAGCGTGGCCAGGATGTCCGGGGGCTCCAGCACGGTCACGACCAGGCGCGGTCGGCCGTCGCGGTCGTCGCCGCCGCGCACGGAAAAGGCCAGGTCCGATGACAGGCCGCGCAGCACCGTGGCAAAGCTGGATGGGCCGCTCGGCGCCAGGGTGCTGCGCTGTCCATCGTCGAAGTCCAGCCACACCTCGCGGGGCAATTCGCCTGCGGCGCTGACCAGCAGCGGCAGGTCGCTGCCGCGGGGCAGCGCCACGCGCAGCAGCTCGCCGCGCGCGTCGCTTTCCCGTTCGACGCGCACACGGCCCTCGGCCGCGCGGACCTCGAGGGTCAGCTCGGTGCGCTGGGGCCAGGGTTCGAGGCCACCGAACAGGCGCCGCGCGAAGATGGCGGCCTCGTGGGGGGCCGCGAGGGCCGCGGCCGCCAGGCCGGCCGTGGCGAGCAGTCCGAGCAGGAAGCGCTGCCTTGGTCCCCAGCGATCGAGCACGGGCTCGAAGCTGAGACCCTGGGCGGCCTGATCGGCGGCCCGGTAGACCTGTTCGATCAAGACCGCCCGCAGCTCGGCATCGTCCGCTTCGGCGGGCCGACCCGGCGCGGAGTGCAGCTGGAATTCGACCGCGCTGACCAGCAGCTCGTCCGGCGCGGGGCGGCAGCGTTCGGCCAGCAGGGCCAGGCCGCGTAAGTCCGGTCTATTGGCCAGGGGGCGCAGCCAGGCCCAGCGGGCCAGCAACAGGAGCCCGATCAGCAGCACCGCCAGGTGGAACAGCCGCACCCCGTAGGGCACCCCGAGGTAGTAGTCGGCGACGAAGGCGAAGGCCAGCCACAGCGCGGCCGCGGAGAGCAGCGTGCCCAGGCCGTGCAGGTGCGCGGCGCGGGTCAAGGCGTGGTCGAGCCGCGCCAGCCCAGCGGAAAGTCGCGGGGTGCGCTCGAGGGTGCGCGGATCGGGGCGGCGGCTCACGGGGTGGGAGGTTCGTGGGGAGAGGCTTTGGGCGCGCCAGCGGATGGCGCGGCGGGCGTTGGCGCCCTGGGGTGCCGTGGGGGGCTGCGGGGGCCGTGGGTGCCGCGGCTGCGGGGACCCGCGGGGGGCGGCGAGGAAGCGTCGGCCGCGGTCGCCCGCTCAGCGCTGGAAGATGGGCAGGTAACGGTAGGGGATTTCGAGGATCAGCACGGCCATGGCCGTGCCGAAGTTGGGTCCGGGGCCGACCTCGTTGGGGAACGAGCCGTCCGGGCGCTGCAGGCTCAGGATCACCCGGCGCAGCTCCTCGAAGTACGGCCGCCAATAGTCCACGCCGGACTGGGTGCCGGCGGTGTACATGGCCTGCACGCCGTAGTAGTGTCCGTACCAGAAGAAGTAGTGCCCGCCGGCGCGCGTGCCGTAGCGCAGATTCTGCTCGTCGAGCCCGCGCCGAAGGTAATCGAGCCCCTGGCGGATCGCGTCGTCCGAATAGATGCCGAGGCCGTGCAGGGCGGTCACGCCGGCCGCGGTCAGCGGGAATGAGGAGCGTGAACCGCGGCCGCGCTGGTACAGGAATGCGCCGACTTCATCGGACAGGATCCGGCCGCCGGGGAAGCGCACGTCGCGGCCGGCGATGGCCGAATCGACCACATAGCGCGCGGCGCGGTCGACCGTCTCGCGCGGCACGCGGATGCCGATGTTGCGCGCGGCGCGCAGGGCCAACACCTGGCAGACCACGATCGACATGTCCGAGTCGGTGGCGAAGGGCTCGTAGCGCCAGCCACCCTCGCTGTTCTGCACGTGCACGATGAAGTCGACCGCGCGCTGCAGGGTCAGGCGCAGGTCCTCGCGGCGGGTCATGCCATAGATCTCGGCCAGGCACAGGGTCGCGAAGGCATGGCTGTACATGCGCGTCCCGGCGTGGGTCAGGTAGCCGTCTTCCTGTGCGCAGGAGAGCACGAAGTCGAGGCCCCGATCGACGGTCTGGCCGTATGGCCCCCGGCCCGGCGTGTAGCCCCCGGCCAGGAAGGCCATCAAGGCCAGGGCGGTCACGCCGACGTGGCCTTCTTCGCGGTTGTATTCGTAGCCGTTGTTGAGCTTGAAGCCGATCTTGCCGGTCCAGGAACCGTTCGAATTCTGGTTGTCGGCGAGGTACTGGAGCGCTTGATCGACGGCGCGCACCTGGGCGGGGATCAGGTCGACCTCCGACTCGGTCACCTGGGCTCGTGCCGGCGCGGACAGCGGCGCGGTCAGGGTCAGCAGACCCAAGAGGAGCGAACTCCACAGGGTTCCCGGCGCGGCGCTAGGTTGGTGGGACATGGGATCAGCGGGGTTCTTTGGGGCGTTCGAGCAGGTCGATGCGATCCTGCCGGCCGCTGTTGGTGACGCTGGAGATCCACAGGTTCTGTCCGGAACCGAACAGGCGGATCTCGCGCGCCTCAGGGAAATCGTCGGAGAGCATGCGGCTGTCGAGCTTGCGGCCGCTGGCGAGCTCGTAGAACTCGAGCCGCACGAAGCGCCGCCTCAGGCTGTTCTCGTCGCGCACACCGTAGCTCAGGGCCACCGCGCCCTGGCTCACGGCCGGCAGGGTCCAGTCCGCGTCGTAGAGCGTCGCGTGGCCCACCGGCAGAGCGGCCGACCAGCGCCGACCGCTCGCTAGATCGAGGGCCAGGAGGGGTGTGCGCCGGGCGCCGGGGGGGTTGCTGACCACGAACAGCCAGGGCTGCTCGAGCTGCAGCGTCGCGCCGCGGCGCAGGCCGATGGGCACGTCCGAGCTGGCCAGGCGCTCGATGTCCCGCAGGCGACCGCTGTCGAATTCGAGCTCCGCGACCCGGCCGCCGCGCTCGGCTTCGCTGAAGCTGCTCGGCAGGCCGACCACGAAGCAGCGCGGCCCGTGGCGCACCAGGCTGAAGAGGTCGCAGCCCGGGCCGCACTCCACGCGGCTCAGGAGGCGCCCGGAGAGCAGGTCGTAGAGGCCGACGAAGCCGTCCTGGAAGTGCGGCACCACCAGCAGATCGCCCTGCACGAAGGCTTGCTGGGGCAGCTGGGGAGGCAGGCCCACGGGCAGTTCGATGGTGCTGCCCAGGCGGCCGCTGAACAGGTCCACGGCGCGGGCTCGCGCCGGCAGAGCGAAGGGGCGGTCGAAGACCAGTGCATGGTCTCCTGCCGCGGTGGGCCCGATCCAATTGCCATCGCTCGGCAACTCGCGCACCCAGACCGGCGCGCCCGAAGCCAGGTCGAGGGCATGCAGACGCTGCGGGCCTCGGCCGGGGCGCTCGAGCACCAGCACCAGCCCTTCCGCCAAGGCCAGGCTGGGGGCGGCCGCCGCCCTTTCGCCGAGCTCGAAACGCCAGGCCGTGGCCCCGCTGGCGGCGTCCAGGGCCAGCAAGCCGTCGTCCCCGGCCAGCACCACGCGGCCGCCGGTGGCGGTGCGGGCCAGCAGCGCCCGGCCACCCGCGTCGAGCCCGCGGCCGTCGACGCTGACGGGCTGGGAGAAGCGCGCTTCCCCGGGCCGCCCTTCCGGGAAGGCCTCCAGGCGTCCCTGCCGCCACAGGTAGAGCAGCTCGCCGCTCTCCAGGCGGAGCCGGCCGAGCACCGCGTGTTGCCCGGGGAAGATCGCGGCCAGGGCCAAGTTCTGGTCGAAGCGCGGCGCCTCGGGCTCCGGCGCGGCGTTCTGCTCGAGCGCCCGCGCCAGATCGTCCAGCCGCCAACCCTGGTAGGGCGCGCGTCGGCACAGCGCCTCGGGAAGTTCCCGAGCGGCGCGGGCCAGGGCCGCCCGTTCGAAGCTGGTGTTGCCGGCGCGACCGAGGCCGATGGCCAGATCGACCAGCAGCTCGACCGCCCGGGGCGACCAGCTGCCTTCGCTCTCCGGGGGCCACAGCTCGGAGACCGAGCGCGCCAGCGCGGCCGGGTCGTCGCTCTCCAGAGCCCAATCGAGCCGCAAGCCCCGGGCGCTCTCCGCCGCCTTCGAGAAGGGGTAGCGGCGGATCAGCTCCTCGAGCGCCATGCCGCGCGCGGCGGCCGACGGCGCCTCCGGGCCGGTCAGGCTGGCTAGCAGGGCCTCGGCGCGCGCCTCGACGGGCGCGTACAGCTCCCGGCCCAGCAGCTCGATCAGGCGCCCGATGCGCGCCGCGGCCCGCTGGGCCAGCCCTTCGCCGGAGGACTCCGGGGTTTCGACCAGGGCTTGCCAAGCCAGCACGGCGGCCTCGAAAGCGCTTTCGCGTTCGCGCTGCAGGGCGCGCTGGACGGCGCACCAGGTCGAAACGCGCACCGGGCCCGGGCCGAGGTTGTCCGCATCGCCGGCGAATTCGAGCCAGCGCGCCTCGCCGAGGTGTTCCGCCGGCACCGCGAGCCGGCCGCACTCGCGGGTCAGTCGATCGAGCAGGGCCTCCCAGGCGGCCGGGTCGCGATACCGCAGGTTCTCCTCCAGGGCCAGCAAGGCCTGCAGGCGCTGGGGTAGATCGAGGGACAGGTCCGCGGCCTCGCTGAACAGCAGCGTGGCGCGCGCGGCGTCGCCCTGCAGGGCGTGCAGGCGCGCCTCGGCCAGGCGCCCGCGGGCCAGCTCCTGGTCGATCTCGCCGCGGCCGCGCAGGGGCTCGAGCACGCTGCGCAGCTCGGCCAGCAAGGCCAATGCGGCCGAGGGAGCGGCCGCGGCCCGATCGGCTGCGCGCTGGGCCAAGAGCCGCGCCAGGGCCAGGGCCGCGCCGGCGTCCTGCGGGGCCGCGAGGTAGCGCTCGCGGGTGCGGCGCTCGATGACCGCGGGGTCGAGGAATCCGGAGAGGTGGCTGCCTGAAGCGCTGATCAGCAGGCCGTCCCCGAGCGCCAGGTTGCCCACGTCGGAAAGGCCCATCGCCAGGCCCTCGGCGCTGCGCAGCTGACCGTCGAGGGGATCGAACACGTCGACCCCGTCCAGGCTCGGCACCAGCAGGCGCTGCCCGTTGAACAGCATGCGCGGGCCTTCGGAGCTCGCGGGGCCCGGCAGCAGCTCCTCGGGCTCGAAACGGTGCAAGGGCTGTCCCGGGACCAGTCGCGTTTGGCTGGCGAGGCCCCCCGGGCGGCGCCAGCCCACCAGCCAGGTGCCGCCCAGCCAGAGGCGTTCCGAGTCCGCTCCGAGCAGCAGGTCGACGGCGCGGCCCCCGGAATTGCGCGGGCGCAGGAGTTCGTTGCTGACCGACAAGCGCGTGCGGCCGCTGTCGAGCTCGACCCCGATCAGGTCCTCGCTGTCGATCGGGGTGCAGAGCACCAGCCCGTCGGCCACCAACGGCGGCGCATTGCGCCAGACCCGCCGGCGCTCGACGGTCAGGTAGCCGTGGGTTCCGGGCAGCGGGATCTGGTCGTACAGCGCCTGCCAGAGGATCCGCCCGGTGAACAGGTCCAGGGCCGCCAGGGTTCCGAGCTGGGTGGCCACCAGCACCCGCTCGCCCTCGATGCGCACCGGGGGCGCGCTGTATTCGCGCTCGTGCCGGTTGAACATGTTGAGCTCGCGCTGGCCCGTGACCACCTGCGTCTGCCAGACCAGGCGGCCGCTCCACAGGTCGTAGGCGGCGACATGCAGCTTGACCCGGCCTTCCATGCGCACGCAGGGCACCAGCACCAGGCCCTCGCGGATCGCCGGCGGGCCGGCGACCGCCATCTCTTGCTCGAAATCGGGCAGCGGGCCGCCGTCCCAATCGGGGGGGCACTCATGGCTCCACAGCCGTCGCCCGCTCCTGGCGTCGAAGGCGAACAGGCGTCGCTGCGGCAGGCGCCGCATGATCGTCAGGCCCTCGATGTCTTCATTGTCGTGGATCGAGAAGGGGATCTGCAGCGCGGCCACGACCACGCCTTCGGCGGCCGCCGGCGCCGCCAACAGCCCTTCGTAATCGAGTCCGCGGAAGAAGTCGCTGCGCGCGGCCCGTCCCAGGCGCTCCCAGCCCGCGGGCTCTCCCGAGCTCCACAGCTCCTGGCCCGAGAAGGCGTCGCAGCAGATCAGCTCGAGCGTGGTGTTGACATACACCCGCTCCCCGTGGATCACGGGGATCACATTGAAGAAGTCGGTGCGCGCGCCGAGGCCGTTGAAGGGGCCCGGGGGCAGGTCGATGCGCCAGCGCTCGAGGGTGCCGCTCGGCAGCTCGCCGACCGTCTCGCCCTCGCCGGGGAGGCGCAGCTCGGCCGAGCGGCGCTGGCCGCCGGGCAGGGATTCGAGGGCGGCGCGGCGCAGCGCCAGGGCGGGAGTTTGGCCCTCGATGCCGAGCCGCAGGGCCAGGCTCTCGGCCCGCTGCCACCAGTGGGCGGCGGTGCCGCGGTGGCCCCGGGCGAGCTCCAGGTCTCCGAGCGCCAGAGCGGCCCGTTGGCTGGCCCGCGCCACGGGCCAGCGGGCCAGCAGCGCCGCCAGGGCCGCGCCATCGCCGGCGCCCAGGGCCGCCTCGAGGGCCAGCTCCGCGGCGCTCCCGAAGCGCCGCTCGTATTCGGCCAGGCCGGCGGGGGGCAGGCGCTCGAGCTGCGCCGTGGCCCAGGCGGCGGCCCCCAGATGCCGAGGCTGCAGCGAGGGCCGCTGGCCCGGCGGGTCTTGGGAGAAGGTCAGCGGCAGCACGTCGCCGCCGTGGTCCGCCAGCAGGCGCTCCAGCTCGTCGAAGGCGCGTTCGAAACGGCCGGCGGTCAGGTGCCCGTCGAGGCGCTGGGCGCGCTGGGCGGCCTCACGGTCCTGGTTGAGGGTGAAGATGCGCGGCTCCCCTCGGGCGTCCACCTCCGAGCGTCGCCCGCCCTCCTGGGCCCAGACCGGGGCCGGGGCGCAAAGCAGCGCCAGCCCGGCGACCGCCCAGCGGCGCAGGGACGCCGCAGCCGCTGCGGATCGGGCGGATGCCATGGCTCTCATGCTAGTCCCGGCGCGTTGATCGGGCACGCCGAGGGGCGCTCGGCGGGACCGCGACGGGGCCCTTCGGAAGCCCCGCGGTCAGCGCGCAAGCCCCAGGTCGAGCCGGGATCGCCTCCGGGACGAAGCTTCCATACGACCTGCGCTGCCCGAGCGGCAGGGATGCTCCCGAAGTTCCCGGATCGGCCCGGCGCAGGAGCCGCGCGGCCGCGGAGCGACGCTGCTTGCGGGGGGGCGGTCACACCAGGTCCAGGCGTTTGCGGCCGATCCATTCGGCCGCCAGGAGCGCGAGCACGGCCAGCAGGGTCGGCCATACGTCCCACAGGTCGTCCAGGTTCGAGGAGACGGGCTCGCGGCGCTCCTCGCCTCCGGGGAACTCGGCGTAGAGCAGGGGCAGGTCCGCCAGCGTCACCAGCCGGCCGCGGGTCGCCCGAGCCAGGGTCTGCAGCGCCGCAGGATCGGGGGCCGGATCCTGGTTCTCGCGGCTCGGCAGGGCGATCTCGAAGTCCACGCTGGCCACGCGCTGGCCCTCGCTTTCGATGAAGGCCCCATGGGCGCCCGGCGACTGGGCCAGGAAGGTGCCGCGGAACAGGCCGGGCCGGTCCTCGAAGCGCTCGAGCTCGACCCGCGCCTGGGAGCCGTCCGGCGCGGCCACCAGGATCGGTTGGCTCGCGGCCGCGGAGGGCTGGAAGTCGGTGTCGAGGACCCGCGCCTCGAAAACCACGCGCTCGGCCAGGTCGTAGCTCGAGCGGGTGGTCTCGAGCCGGAAGCGGCGATCGCCGCCGCGCAAGCGACCCAGGGCCAGCCAGCGCACCGCGCCCTTCCAGAAGCGGGCGAAGTAGGTCGGCCCGAAGACCTTCTGCCAGCGCCAGCTGGAGTCGAAGGCCAGGAACAGGGTCCTTCCGGAAGGGTAGTAGCCAGCCACGGCCAAGGGCCGATAGCCATAGGCGTTTTGGTCTTTGGGGTGGCGCAGGAGCACCTCGGTCGACGGCTTGGCGCGCGTCACCGGCAGGTACCAATAAAAGCCCGGCAGACCGGCCTCGTTCTCCCACAGGCGCTGATTGGCCTGCGGGTCCTTCTCGAGCCGCACCAGCTCGTGGGGCTGGGCCGGGTTCTCGAGCCGCGGGCGGAACGCCACGGTGCGGTCGCCGTCGAATCCGAATTCGGCGCTCGGATCGAGCTGGATCGGCAGCAGATCCTCGAGGGGCGTGCGCAGGAAGGCGCGCGGATTGTCGCTCTCGCCGGCCTGGAACAGGATGCCTCCGCCCGCTTCCACGAAACCGCGCAGGGCGGCGAGGAAGGCCTCGCTATCGGCGGGGTCGTCGAACAGCCGGTAGGGATTGACGTCCCCGAGCAGCACCACGTCGTAATTCTCGAGCAGCTCCTCGCGCGTGGTCGGCAGGCGCTCGAGCGAGGGCAATCCGAAGCTCTTCTCCTGGGGGAAGTCCGGCGAGGCGGAGGCCAGCCAGGCCTGGAAATCGAACTCCTTGTCGGCGCGCTTGAACAGGTCCAGGGCCAAGCGCCGGTACTCCCAGCGCGGATACCCCTCGACGTACAGCAGGCGCACCTTTTCGGGCGAAACGCGCACCACCAACTCCAGCCGGTTGTCGTCGAGCAGCGTCTCGCCAGGCAGGCTCGGAAGGCTCAGGCGGAAGCGCCGCTCGCCGCTTTGCGGATCCGCCGGCCCGGGCGGTGCCAGCAGCACCAGGCGCTCACCGGAGAGGGACAGAGTGCGGCCTTCGACCGCATCCACCAGGGCGCCTTCGCGGCTCTGAGTGCGCTCCTCGAGCAGCAACTCGTAGGTTTCGCCGACCGCATCGCCGCGGCCGAGGACGCGCACGGTGAAGGCCAATTCGTCCCCCTCCAGGGCGGTTTGCGGGGCTTCGACCAGTTCGATCAGCGCGTTGCGCTCGGGCCGTGTGTCGCCCAGCACCAAGCTGTGCACGGGCACCCCGGCGGCGGCCGCCTCGCGGGCCGCATCGCTCAGGGCAAGCCCCCCGTTCTGGCGTCCGTCGGAGAGCACCAAGACGTCGGTCACATGGCGGCCGAGATTCTGGGCTAGGACCCGGGTCAAGGCCTCGCCGAGTTGGGTGCCGGCGCCGCGCCCGGAGAGCTGCGCCGGGTCGGGCAGCGCCTCGATGCCCTCGGCGAAGGCGTAGAGCCGCGCCTCGTAGCCGCCCAGGGACAGGCCCTCCAGCAGATCCTCGCTGAGCGCCGCGCGGGCGATGTCGAGGCGCGTCGCGCTGCTCGGATCGAGCCCCAGCGCCGCGATCTGGCGGGCTTCCGCTCCGCCCGCGGCGTAGGCGTCCTGGCGCCGCATCGAGGCTGAATCGTCCGCCAGGACCAGCACGCGCGGCGGGAAGACCTGTTCGCGGCTCTCTACCCACACCGGTCTCAGGAGCACCAGGATCAACAGCCAGAGCGCCGCCAAGCGCAGCCCGCCGAGCCATAGTTTGGCGCGCCGCGAGATCGGCTGGCGCCAATAGGCCAGACCCACGGCCAGCAGCGACAGCGGCGCGATCACCAGCACCAAGATCCAGGGGGCAGGCAGGTCCACGAAGCGCAGGGATTCGCGCAGTCCGGCGTGCCCGAGCCCCTCGGCCGTGGGCTCCAGGGCCGGAGCCGCTTCCGTGGCGCTGCCCTGGGACCCGGCGACGCCGACCAGCAGCGTCGCGCCCAAGGCGGCGCGAGCGACCTGGCCGCAAGCGCGAAGGAGGGGACTCATCGATGGTTCCTCGGGATCGGACCGCCGCGTCGGAAACTGAGCCAGCCGCTCAGCAGCGCATCGCCCAGCAGGGCCAGCAGACACAGGGCCGCGAGGGCGCGCCACCATTCGCCCGGCGCCGCCGTGCCGCTCTCCGCAATGCTCGCGGCGCCCGGCTCGTAGGGGGCGATCGCCGGATGCAGGCTGGCGAGCTCCGCAGGTCCCAGCCGCCCGAGGCGACCCTCCGCCGGGTCGAAACCCACGCTGAACAGCTCGTCGGGCTGGCCTTCGAGCTCGAGCCGCCAAACTCCGACGCGGCGTGCCGCAGGGGCCAGGTCGAGGGCCCAGCGGCGCTCGCCCAGGGCAGCCGGCTCGGCGGAGATCGGCGTCCGGCTGCCGTCCGGCCGCAGCAGCTCCGGCGCGCGCGGAAAGCTCGCCAGCTCCGCCCGCAGCGGCTGGCCGAGGCGCACGTTGCGCAGGGTGGTGGCCCTTCGCGCCGCGTGGAAGCACAGCTCGTGAACCAGGGGCACGAAGCTCTTGGGCGACTCCGGCAGCCGCGTCCAAGCCGCGTCCAGGGTGCTCGTGAACAGCAGCACCCGCCCGAGGCCCAAGCGCCGCTCGAGCAACAGGGGCGCCGAGCGCTCGTCCAGGCTGGCCAGCACGCGCGCATCCGGGAGCGGACGCACCTCGATGAACTCGAACACCGGCACCTCGGTCAGGTAGGGCCGCCAGCGCTCGTCCCCGAAGAAGGCCAGCACCGGGCTCTCCGCATCGAAAGCGGTCACCCGGAAGTAGCCGTCGCGGCGCGAGGGCACCGCCACTTGGGCCAGGGGTTCGCCCGGCAGCAGGCCGGCCCCGTCGGCGTCGAACAGGCGCTCGCGGTATTCGTTGACGCCCGTGCGATCGCCGAGGGAGATCAGCAGGCCGGCGCCTTGGCGCACGGCCTCGCCGAGCGCCTCGATCAGCGTCCCGGAGGGGGGCGGCAGGTTGGCCAGCACGATCAGGTCGAATTCCGACAGGGTCTGATCGCCGAGCGCGAAGCGATCGGCATCGACCTCGCTGAACTCGAAAGGAGCCAATCCGCCCAGCGCATACCGCCCTTCCTCCGGCGGGGTCAGCACCGCGCGGAAGAAGCCGAGCTCGTCGTTCTCGATCCGTTGGCCGTCGGGAGCCCCGTTGACACCCAGGATGCGCAGCGGCCGCGGCACCTCGACGACCAAGGCGCGGCGGTCGTCGATCGGCAGCCCATCGGCCTCCAGGCTGGCCTCCACCAGGTGCACGCCGGGGACGTCGAAGGACAGCGAAAAGGCCGTCTCCGCAGCGCCCTCGGCCGGCAGGTCCAGGCTACGCACCGGCGCCCTGGCGCCGTCCACGGACAGCGCCAACCGCGCGCCGGGCCGCGGGCCGGACGCCTGCGCCTCCACCCGGGCCGTGAATTCCATCGGCAGGCCCGGACCGCGCGGGGGCTGCACCAGCGCCAGCTCCGCCAGGGTCGTGTTCTCGCCGCTGCCACCCGCGGCCAGATCCTCGACCGCCAGCTTGAGGCCGCGCTCGGCCAGCCGGTCGAGGGCCTTGAGCAGCGCCGGGCGCTGACGCGCTGCGGGCGCCGGCTCCGATCCGCTTTCCGCGGCCGCCGAGGCGGCCTCCGCGGGTCCGTCCGTGGGCTCGTCCGCGCCTTCCAGGCCGGCCTCGAACAGCCCGCGCTGCCCATCGCAGAGCAGCACCAGTTCGAGCCCCGCGCCGTCCTCGAGGAACAGTTCGCTGGCCAGGGCCTCTTCCACGACGCCCAGGGCGGTCCCGAGCTCGAGGGAGCCGTCGCTCGGGATCTGCCCATCGGCCAGCAACGCCAGGGCCTCCTCCGGTCCGCGCCAGGACAGCAGCCGCGGCTGGTCATCGCCCCACACGAGCAGGACCCGGTCGCCGCGATCGCCGTCCAGATCCGCCACGCGCTCGCGGGCGCGCGCCAGGATGCGCTCGAAGGCCGTCTGCACGCCCAGGCGCTGGCCGGTCGAGGCCGAGGCATCGACGATCAGGGCCAGGTTGCGGCGCGCCTCGGTCAAGGGGCCGAGCACGCCGTCGGCGCGGGTCAGCGGCCGCGCCAGCGCCAGGGCCAGCAGCACCACCGCGCCCGTGCGCAGCAGCAGCAGCAGCAGATCCTCGAGCCGCGCGCGCCGGCGGGTGCGCTTGTGGGCCAGGGCCACAAAGCGCATGGCACCGAACGCCAGCGGCCGATGCCGCCGGCGGTTCAGCAGGTGGATCACCAGCGGAACCGCCGCCAGCAACGCTCCCCAGGCCAATCCCGGGTGCAGGAAACCCTCGATCAACCGCGGCCTCCCGGGGTGCGCAGGCGGCCGCCGCGCCGGATCGCCAGGCGCCGACTCAGGTACGCGCTGAGCGCGACGTCGAGGGGCGTGTCGGTGCAGAGCTCGACCCAGTCGACCCCCAAGGCCGCGGCGCGCCGCCGCAGGCCGGAGCGGTGGCGTTCCAGCTCTTCGAGGTAGGCCTCGCGCACCGATTGAGCGTCGACCTTGAGCGAGGGGCCGCCCTCCAGGTCGTCCAAGCGCAGGTGCCCGCGATAATCGAAGCGCAGCTCGGCCGGATCGAGGACCTCGAACAAGATCGGCTCGTGGCCGGCCAGGCGCAGGCGCTCGACACCCGCCAGAATCAGATCCGGATCCTCGAAGAAGTCCGAGAATACGCACACGATGCCGCGGCGGCGCAGGCGCGTTACCAGCCAGTCGAGGCTGGCGCCCACGGCCGTGGGCCCGCTGGGTTTGGCCGCCTCGAGCACCCGCAGGATCGCCGCCGCTTGCTCGGCGCCGTTCTTGGGGGGCACCTTGGTGCGCTCGCGCTGGTCGAACAGCACCAAGCCGGCCACGTCGCGGCGGCGCAGCACCAGGTGCGCCAGGGCGGCGGCGCACCAGCTGGCGTAGAGCAACTTGGTGCGCGGCGCCGAGCCCGGCAGGGAGGCGGAAGCAAAACCCATCGAGGCGCTGCCGTCCACCAGCAGGTGGCAAGCGAGGTTGGTCTCCTCGACGAATTCTTTGACCACCAAGCGGTTGGTGCGGGCGTAGATCTTTTCGTCCACGAAGCGCGGGTCGTCCCCGGCGACGTATTCGCGGTGCTGCGCGAACTCGATCGAGCTGCCGCGGTGCGGCGAGACCTGTTGGCCGGCCATGAAGCCATCGACGACGGTGCGCGCCACCAGGGCCAGCTTGCCCAGCTTGTCGAGGGCCGCCGGGTCGAAGGCTGCGGGAGGGCGCGGATCGTTGTCTGCCATCTGGGGATCAGGGGGCGGCCGGGGGCCGGCGCCTGCGCTCAGGCGCGCCTCTGGGACAGGCCCGGCTGGCCCTGACCGACCGCCGCGGCGGGGTCGACCTCGGCCAGCAGCCGATCGACGATGCGGTCCGAGGTGATGCCTTCGGCTGCCGCCGCGAAGGTGGTCACGATGCGGTGGCGCAGCACCGGGTGGGCCACGGCGCGCACGTCCTCGATGGCCACGTGGTCGCGGCCCGCGACCGCCGCATGGGCCTTGGCGCCCAGCACCAGGAACTGGCTGGCGCGCGGGCCGGCGCCCCAGCTGACCAGCTCCTGCAGGAAGGGCAGCGGCGCGTCGCCGCGCACGCGCGTGCCGCGCGTCAGGGCCAGCACGTAGTCGTAGACCGTATCGGCCACCGGCAGCGAACGCACCGCGGCCTGGGCCGCCAGCAAGCCAGGTCCGCCCAGGACCGGCTGGATCGTGGCGCTGTGGTTCGAGGTCGTGCGCTCCAGGATCTCGCGCTCCTCGGCGCGCGAGGGGTAGGGCACGCGCACCATGAACATGAAGCGGTCGAGCTGGGCTTCGGGCAGGGGGTAGGTGCCCTCCTGCTCGACGGGGTTTTGGGTGGCCAGCACGAAAAAGGGGTCCGGCAGGGCGTGGCGTTGGCCGCCCGCGGTGACCTGGCGCTCGACCATGGCTTCGAGCAGCGCCGACTGGGTCTTGGGCGGCGTGCGGTTGATCTCGTCCGCCAGGACCACGTTGGCGAACAGGGGGCCCTTGGCGAAGCGGAACGAGCGCGCCCCGGATTGGGGGTCGATCGCCAGGAGGTCCGTGCCGGTGATGTCGGAGGGCATCAGGTCCGGCGTGAATTGGATCCGGTTGAAGCCCAGGTCGAGGGTCTGGGCGAGGCTCGAGATCAGCAGCGTCTTGGCCAGGCCCGGGACGCCTTCGAGCAGGCAGTGGCCCCGGCACAGCACCGCGATCAAGAGCTGGTCGATGACCGCGTCCTGCCCGACGATGACCTTGTGCAGCTCCTGCTTCATGGCCCCGTGGGCGGCGCGGAGTTGGGAGAGGGCGGCGTTGTCCACGGTCATCGGCGGGGCGGGCTGGGTGGGAGGCCCCGGGACGGGACCCGGGGTGGAGAGGGCGCCTTACGGCGCGGTCGACGGATTGTTGCCGCCGGACGGTCCGGATCCAGGCTGGGACCCGGGCCGGCGAGCCGCAGGGCGGCGGCGTCCCGCCGGGTCGGCCTGCGGCGGTCGGCGGAGCGCTGAGGGGCTTGGGTCGCGGCGAGCGGGAGCGTCGGGCCGGGCCGGATCGGCGCAGGGTTTCATAGGCCGGCGACCGAGACCTCGCAGCCCAGGCCGCAGCTCGAGGAGCCTCGTCGCTGGCTGTGCTGCAGGAGGTCGGATCGTAGCCTCGCGGCCGTGGAGCCGTCCCGTCCGGCCCTCCCAGGCGTCGGACGGTGGCGCGGTTGGCCGGGCCCCCGCGAGCGGACCCGAGCGGCCGGGCCGGCTCGGACCTGGTGGGAGCCCGGCGCCGCCGTCCAGGACCGCCCTGCACGAGGCCGGCCCAGGGTCGCCGGCGGGCGGCGCGCCCTCAGAGCAGCTCGAAGGCGAACAGGGACTCCGCCTCGAGCACCAGCACCTGCCGGCCGACCCGCAGCACCTCCGCGGCCATGGCGGGCAGGTCGGCGACCTCCCCCAGGGCCCGCTCGATCGGCTGGGCCGCCAGCAGGCGAGCGCCCGCCTCGCGCAGGTCGAACAGGTACAAGGCCACGTCGCTGGCCAGCAACAGGACCTGCTGATCGGGCACGGCCAGGGCCAGCGGAGAGGGGCGCTCCCCGGGGGCGAATTCGAGCGCCGGTCGGCGCTCGCCGCTGGCCAGGTCCAGCTCCAGCAGGATGCGCCGGCGGCCCTCGTTGCCGAGCAGCAGGGCGCGCGCCCCGTCGCTCCACAACAAGGCGATCTCGCCGCGCTGGGGCAGGGGCGGGGCCAGCGGGGAGGCCCCCGGAGCCGCGGGCAGGCCGAGGGGACCATCCGGCAGCCGGTAGAGGCGGTCCGAATCCGCGCTGGCCACCAGCCAGGTGCCACGCTCCTGGCCGGCAGCCGGCGGCAGCGCCAGACAGCGCTCGCCCGCGAAGCCGCCGCGCTGCTCGTCCGGCGGCCGGCGCAGGCGCAGGCAGTAGTGCAGCCGGCCGTCGGCCAGATCGATCAAGGCCAGGGCCCCGAGGCCGGTGTCCACCAGGGCTCGGCCGCCCTGTGTCCACAGGGGAGCCTGGGCCAGGGCCGCCGCCGAGGATCCCGAGAGCCGCCTCGCATCCGCGCCGCGCAGGGACCCCTGCGCCAGCAGCCGGGCATAGC
The DNA here is from genome assembly GCA_044375105.1 of Planctomycetota bacterium. GTDB lineage: Bacteria > Planctomycetota > UBA1135 > UBA1135 > JBIKLM01. The sequence continues at coordinate 34,325 of JBILNK010000005.1, read as the reverse complement.
GCGCCCGACCGTCCAGGGCGTCGAGCCCGAGCAGCCAGGCTTCGACTTCGCCCTCGGTCCGGCGGGCGCTGACCAGCACGCGCTCGCCGCACACCAGCGGGGAGCCGCCGAGCTCGGCTTCGGCCAGAACCGGCGGGATCGGGGCGCTGGGCGGGCCATCCGCGGAGGGGCTCGGGCTCAGGTTGCCCCGGCACCAGACCCAGCGCAGGGGCAGCTCCGGCACCTCCAGGGCAAAGTTGGCCGTCGGCGGCAGGGACAGGCCCGCGATCTGATTGCCCGGCGAGCCCTGGCGCGAGCGCCCCAGCACGGCCACGAGCCCCGCCTCGGCCCCGGCCAAGGCCGCGGGACGCAGACGCCAGGGGGGATCCACGGGGCTCGGGTAGGGGAAGCTCGGCGCTCCGCAGGCGGAGGCGACCGAGCGCCCCGGGTCGAAGGCGGCCAACAAGCGCGGCTCGCGCGGATCGATCAGGGCCATGGCCTGGGCGCCCTGGACCAGCAGCCGATCGGGGGCCAGCAGCGCGGCCCCCGGCAACAGCCCGAGGCGGCTCGCTCCGAAGCCCCCGAAGCGCGTCCCGGCGGGCCCGAGCTCGAGCCGTCGGCCGGGTGCCAGGCTCGGACGCGGCGCATCGGAGGGCTCCCGGGGCCGATCGGGAGCCTCCAGGGCCCCGAGGCGGGCTTTGGCCGCAGCAGCCGCCTGCGGGTCGCCGAGCCGGCGGGCGTGGGCGGCGGCCCGTTCGGCCTGGGTGCGGGCTTCGATCCGCGCGCCGTGGGCCAGGGCCAGATCCGCGAGGCACAGGGCCGCCCGCAGGGCCCCGCGGGTGCCTGGCAGGCAGCGCTCGAGTTCCGCCAGGGCCACCTGCGGGCGCTGCGCCCGCAGGGCGCGCTCGAACTCGGCTGCGGCGACCGCTTCGAATTGCTCGCTCCACAGGGCGCCCTCCTCGGGGGACAGCGCGTCGACCCGGCGCAACAGCGCCACTTCGAGGCCTTCGCTGGCCCGCGGGGCCGCGCCGCCGGACTCGGCGGGGGAGCCCCCGGGCGCCCGCCCCGCCGGCCAGCACTCGCTCCAAGCCACGCAAGCGCCGGGCTCCGCGCTGCGGATCGCGGCCACCCAGCCTTCCAAGGCTTGCCGGGTCAGCCGGCGGGCCTCCTCGCCGCGCTCGATGCGCGCCCGGGCCAAGATCCCATCGGCGGCCGAGAGGGCCTGCTGCGCGGCCCCGTCCAGCACCAGCACGAGATCGGAGCCCAGCGGGCCTTCGCTCCACAAAGGGCCTTGTGCAGCCGAGCGCGGAGCCCCGCTCGCGAGCGCCCAACCAAGCAGCACCGTCCTGAAGAAAAAGCTGCCGGTCGCGCGCATGGGGGAGTGCGGTTCCGCCGGGAAGCCGCAGCCCGCATTCTGCCGCCTGCCCGGCCGGCTTCCCAAGGCCTCCCGGCCGCCGGTCCGCGCCCGTCGGAACCTCGGCTGCCGCTCGCGTCGGCAGAGCTGCGGTTCAGGAGCTCGCCCGTGCCCCGCGAGAGAGTCGCCCGCCGAGGGTGGCGATCCCCGGCTCCACATGGGCGCAGCGAGGCCGGCGCCCCCCATGGAGACCACGGCGCCCGCCCGAGCCCCTCGCCAGGCCCCGGGTCCGCACGTCGCCCCCGATCCGGCGCCCTAGCGCACGCGGCGCGCCCCGGTCCGCCCGGAGGGGGAGCGCGGCTGTGGCTGGCCAGCGGAGGAATCCCGCTGCGCTTCGAGGTGGGCCCGGTCGAAGGAGTCCGGCATGGCCCAGGGCTCCCTCTGGGGGCGGGGGCTTTGCTTGTAGAGGTCCTTGCCCTCGACGATCTCGAGCGCGGCCGGGTCCAGGTCCGCCGGCAGGGTCTGGGGCGCACGCGCTCGATCCAGCCGGCGGATGCGCTCGGCGTAGATCGGATCCTCCATCGCGGCCGAGAGCTGGGTCAGGTCCGCCTGCCGGCGCAGCAGCTCGGCCCGGTCCTCGAGCAGCCGGGCGCGCATCTCCTCAAGGCGCTGGCGTTTCCCGAGCTCCGGCTCCAGGCCGTGCAGGCACAGGTGCGCGAAGACCCCGAAAGCCGCAGCGACCGGGAGTACCTCGCACAGGGCCAGGCCCAGGCTGGCCCACCAGCCGCGGGGCTCGGCGAGCAGAGCCGCTTCGGCGGAGGGGCTTTGGGGAGGGTGTTTGGGGGTCACGGCGGTGGGCCGGGGGCGGGCCGGATCGAATTCGGGGGCCGCAGCGACGCGGCCTCCGAGGTGTGGGCTGGAGCTCTGACCGAGCCCCAATTCCAGGGGCTCGATCCAAGCGTTTATTCAGCATCCCGAGCTGCCCGTGCGCTTGCAAAGGTCGTGCGCCAATTCCGTCCCAGGGCTGCAAACTTACCAAGCCTACAAGACTCCGCCGTTGCGGAGTCCGCTCTCGAAGGCCGTGCCCGAGCCGCTCGGTTCCAGGCCGACCTGGCGCGGGCCGAGCACCCGTTCGCCGGCGGGATCCCGGAGGCCTGCGCCCCGCCTCCGCGCCGGCCGGATGGCGGGCCCCGGCCCGTCCTCAGGGCAGCAGCCGGTTGCCGTAGACCGCCGCCTCGCCCAGGTCCTCTTCGATGCGCAGGAGCTGGTTGTACTTGGCCACGCGGTCGGAGCGGCAGGGGGCCCCGGTCTTGATCTGGCCGGCGTTGGTGGCCACCGCCAGGTCGGCGATGGTCGCATCCTCGGTCTCGCCGGAGCGGTGCGAGATCACGCAGCGATAGCCGCTGCGCTGGGCCAGAGCGATCGTCTCCAGGGTTTCGGTCAGGGTTCCGATCTGGTTGACCTTGACCAGCACGGCGTTGCCGGCGCGCCGATCGATGCCCATCTGCAGGCGCGCCGCGCTGGTCACGAACAGGTCGTCGCCGACCAGCTGCACGCGCTCGCCCAGGCGGCTGGTCAGCTTGGTCCAGCCGGTCCATTCGTCCTGGTCCAGGCCGTCCTCGATCGAGAACACCGGGTACTTGTCGCACCAGGAGGCATACAGCTCGATCAGCTGTTCCGGGCTGTGGGGCTTGCCGTCGACGTGGTACTTGCCGTCCTTGAGGAACTCGGCCGAGGCCGCATCGATGGCGATGCGCACGTCTTTGCCAGGGGTCAGGCCGAGTTTCTCCGCGGCCTGCAGGATCAACTCGATGGCCTCCTCGTTGGAGCGCAGATTGGGGGCGAAGCCGCCCTCGTCCCCGACCGAGGTCGAGAGGCCGCGCGACTTGCAGACCTTCTTGAGCGAGTGGAACACCTCGGTGCCCATGCGCAGCGCTTCGCGGAAGCGTGTGGCGCCGAAGGGCATGACCATGAACTCTTGCAGGTCCACGTTGTTGTCCGCGTGGGCGCCGCCGTTCAGGATGTTCATCATCGGCACGGGCAGAACGCGCGCATTGGGGCCGCCCAGGTAGCGGTAGAGCCGCAGCCCGCACTCGGCCGCGGCGGCTTTGGCCACGGCCAGGGAGACCCCCAGGATGGCGTTGGCGCCGAGGCGCGACTTGTTGGGCGTGCCGTCCAGCTCGATCATGGCCCGGTCGATCTCGGCCTGCTCCAGGGCGTCCCGGTCCTGCAGCAGGCGCTGGATCTCGGTGTTGACGCTCTCGACCGCCTTGAGGACGCCCTTGCCGCCGTAGCGGCCTTCGCCGTCGCGCAGCTCACAGGCTTCGTAGTGGCCGGTGGAGGCTCCCGAGGGCACGGCGGCGCGGCCCGAGGCCCCGCTGTCGAGCACCACCTCGACCTCGACGGTCGGGTTTCCGCGGGAATCGAGGATTTCACGGGCGTGGAGGCTGACGATTTCGCTCATGGGGGGCAGCATACTGCCCGCGCGGCGCCGGCGGCAGGCGGCCGCTGCGTCCCCTTCCCCGGTTTGCCCCCGGGGCATCCCCTGGGACAAAATGCCGCGGCCATGCGCACCATCCATCTCCTGCCCAACCTGATCACCCTGGGCAACGCCTTCTGCGGCGTCCTGGCGATCGCGACCGCCATCGATGGGCTGGCCGCGCTGGGGTCCAGCCCGGAGCTGTTCTACGTCAAGATGGAGCGCGCTTGCGCCTTGGTGTTCCTGGGGATGATCTTCGACGCCCTGGACGGCTTCGTGGCCCGCATGACCGGCGCCTCCAGCCACTTCGGCGCGCAGCTCGACTCCTTCGCCGATGCCCTGACCTTCGGGCTGACGCCGGCGATCCTGGCCAAGTGCCTGGCGGCTCGCGACCTGCTCGGGGCCGGGGCCGACTGGAACGCCGCCAGCGGCGGCGCTTCGCGGGTGCACTTCCTGGCCGTGGCGGCCTACTCCCTGCTGGCCATGCTGCGCCTGGTGCGCTTCAACCTGGAGCACGAGGAGGGCCCCCGCGCGAACGACGCCCCCCGCGAGCCGGGCTGGTTTTCGGGCCTGCCTTCGCCTGCGGCGGCCGGGCTGGTGTGCTCCTCCCTGTGGCTGTACCTGATCCTGCGCTACCCGGCCCTCGAGGTCTCCGCCGGCACGCCCACCCCGCTGCGCCGGGTGATGGGCTGGATGGACCGCATCGCCTGGGACCCCTGGCTGACGCCGGCGCTGTCGCTGTTGCTGCTGCTGCTGCCGCTGCTCGGCCTGTTGATGGTCTCGCGCGTGCCCTACCGCCATTTCGGTCAGTGGCTGACCCGCGGCCGGACGCCGTTCATCGGGCTGATCTACGGGGTCTTCGGACTTTCGCTGTTCTATCTCGCGCCGGTGCCGTTCCTGTTCCTCGGCTTCCTGGGGTTCGTCGCCAGCGGCCTGGTGTGGCCCCTCTGGCGACGGGGCCTCGAGGCCCTCGCGGCGCACCGGCGGGCCCGGTCCCTGTGAGCGCCGCCGGGGGCGCGCCCGGCCGCCGCGCGGGCTGGATCGCCCTGGGGGCCAATCGAGGGCAGCCGGAGCGCACGCTCGCCTGCGCGCTCGAAGCGCTGGGAGCCTGCCCGCAGCTGGTCGCTTTGCGCTGCTCCGCGTGGCTGCGCACCACGCCGGTCGACTGCCCGCCTGGCACGCCCGATTTCCTGAACGGCGTGGCCGCCTTCGAGACCAGCGCCGAGCCCGAATGGCTGCTCGGGCTGCTGCACGGCATCGAGGCCCGCGCCGGCCGCGATCGCTCCAGGGAAGGCCGCCATGGAGCCCGGCCCCTCGATCTCGACCTGCTCTGTCTGGGCGATCTGCGGCGCGACCGAGCCGGCCTGACCCTGCCCCACCCGCGCTTCGAACGGCGCCGCTTCGTGTTGGCGCCCCTGTGCGCGCTGGACCCAGATTTTCGCTTGCCCAGCGGCCGCACGGCGCGGGCCGCGCTGGCGGAACTCGAGGCCGCCGAAGGGCGCCTGCCGGAGGCCCGCTGAGGTCGGCCGGGGCGGGCGTGCGGGCCTCGCGCAGCTTGACAGCAGCCCCGGCGAAGCACCGACTGGAACGATGATCCGCACCGGACCCCAAGAGGCTCGAGCCTGGTCCCGCGATTGGCGCGCCCAGGGACGCACGCTCGGCTTCGTGCCCACCATGGGGGCCCTGCACGAGGGCCACCTCGAACTGGTGCGCCGCGCCAAGCGCGAGAACGGCGCCGTGTGCGTCAGCGTGTTCGTGAACCCGCTGCAGTTCGACGATCCGAAGGACCTGTCCGCCTATCCGCGCGACCTGGACGGCGATGCCCGCCTGCTGGCCGGGGTGGGCAACGACCTGCTGTTCACCGGCGAGCTGGCGGACTTCTTCCCGGACTTCGGCGCGGCCCTCACGGAGCGGGGGCTGGACGCGATCCCGCGCGAGGATCCGGGGCCGGATGCGGACGGGCTCGAAGGGGCCTTCCGGCCCGGTCATTTCGCCGGCGTGGCCACGATCTGTCGCCGCCTGTTCGAGTGGGTCAGCCCGCGGCGGGCCTATTTCGGCGAAAAGGATTTCCAGCAGACGCTGGTGGTGCGTCACCTGGCGCGGCGGCTCGGTTTCCCCGAGATCGTGGTCTGCCCGACCGAGCGCGAAGCCAGCGGGCTGGCGCGCTCTTCGCGCAATCAGCGGCTCTCGCCTGCGGAACGCGAGCACGCGGCTTTGCTCTATCGGGCCCTGCTGGCCGCGCGTGCGGCCTGGCAGCGCGGGGAGCGCCGCAGGGCCGCCCTGGAGGCCGAGCTGCAGGCCGCCCTGCGCGGCGAGCGCATCGACTACGCCGTGGTGCGCGATCCCGAGCGTTTCGCCAGCGAACCGGAGCGCCTCGAGCGCGCCCAAGCGCTCTTGGCCGTGCGCATCGGGCCGGTGCGCTTGATCGACAACCTGCGCCTGGATGGGCCCCTGCCCACGACGGGGCCCAAGCCATGAAGGCTCTGCCGGGGCCGAGCTGTTGGCTCGCGCCCGCCAAACTGAATCTGCGGCTCGAGGTGCTCGGCCGGCGCAGCGACGGCTATCACGAGCTCTCCACCACCTTTTTGGCTCTCGATTGGTGCGACCGGATCACGCTGCAGCGGCTGGCGCGGCCCGGCGTTTCGATGTCCCTGGCCGGTCCCGCCGCCGGCGCGGACATCCCTCGGGACCACACCAACCTGGCCTGGCGCGCCGCGGAGACCTTCTTCGAGGCCCGCCCCCCGGGCGGCGGGGTGGCCATCGAGTTGATCAAGGAACTGCCCTCCAAAGCGGGGCTGGGCGGCGGCAGCGCCGATGCGGCCGCGGTGCTGCTCGGCTTGTGCGCCCTCCACGGAGAGCCCGAACAGGCGGCGCTGGCGCCGCTGGCGTCCCTGGGCTCGGACACGGTTTTCTTCGCCGCCGCCCGCGCCAGCGGGTACGCCCACGGGCGCGGACGGGGCGAGCGGGTCGAGCCCCTGCCGCTGCCTGCAGCGGCCGGTCGGCGCTGGTTCGCCGTGGCGATGCCCGGCGAGGGGGCCTCGACCAGCGCGGTCTACGCGCGCCTCGGCCTCGAGGCCGGAGCCTTTCCCGAGCGCGCTTCGGCCCCGCGGGACTGGCTGGCCCTCGAGCTGTCCGAGCTGCGCGGACTGCTCTTCAACGGCCTGGAGCAGGCCGCGATCGAATGCTCGCCCGGGGTCGCTGGCATGCGCAGCCTGCTGGACGGCATCGGTTTGTCCCATTGGCGCTTGACCGGCAGCGGCGCCGCTTTTTTCGGGGTCTACGACGACCCCGAGGAGGCGCGCCTCGATCTGCTGGCCGTGGAGAAGACCGCGCACGCCCTGGGCCAGCCCCTGTCGGCCGCGCGCGTCTGCCGGCCCTTCGGCAGCGGCCCACGCGAGGCCCGCCCCGAGGAGCGGCCGTGAAAGCGCAGACCGAGGGGCTGCCGGGGTCCGTGGCGCTGCTCGGCCTCGGGGCTGCCGGGCGCTGTTTGGCGCGCTGGCTCGTGGCCCGCGGCCAGCCCTGCCCGCTGCTGTGGAACCGCGACTCCGCCGTGGCCCGCGATCTGGCGGCCGAGCTGGGCGGGGCCTGGGTCGCAGATCCCAGGCAGGCCCTGGGCCAGAGCGAGCTGGCCCTGATCGCCGTGGCGGACTCGGCTCTGGCCGGCTTCGTCGCGGGGCTCGAGCCGCCCGCCGCCGGGCCCCTGCGCGCGGTCCTGCACCTTTCCGGCGCGCGGCCGCCGAGCCTGCTCGCGCCGCTTTGCCGCCGCGGCCTCGCCCTGGGGCTGTTCCATCCTTTGGCGGCCTTGCCGCGCTGGCCCAGCGCCGAGCCGCCCGCGGCGCTGGCGATCGGCATCCGCGGCGATGCCGAAGCGCGGGTGCTGGCGCGGGGCTTGGCCCTGCGCCTGGGTGCCGCGGTGGTCGAGCTGGCCGAGGACGATGCCGCGCAGCTGCGCTACCACGCGGCGGCGGCCCTGGCCGCCAATGGCCTGGTGGGCCTGTGGGCCGAGGCCGAGGGCGTGTTGGCCGCCGCGCTGACCGCGCCTGGCGACGCCCCGATCGCGGTGCGTTCGCTGCTCGCTTCGAGCTTGGCGGCGCTCGAACGCCTCGGGCCGCTCGAGGCCCAGACCGGCCCGATCCAGCGTGGCGCGGTCGATCTGGTCGGCCAGCACCTGGCTGCCCTGCGCACGCATCCCACGGCCCTGGTGCTCTACCTCGATCTGTCCCGGGCCCTCTTGGCCCTGGCCGGGCCGCGCCTCGATCCGCAACTCCGCCAGCGCATCCAGCTCCTGCTCCGGGGGCCCGACGCGGGGGAGCGCCGCGGGCCCTGACCCCGGAGTCGAGCCCCGGGGGTCGAGTTCCGCAGGGGGGGCCGAGAGCGGGGCTGGCCGACGGCGGGGGGGGCGGCTCGGGTTGTGCGGCGCTCCCAGGGCTCTCCACCGGCGGCGGATCGCCTCATCCCCGAGCGGCCCGAGAGCCGGCCGCCTGCGCCCCCGGGCGCTTTGGATCCGGTGCGGATCGGGTCCCACGATCCGGCCGGGCGGGTGCGCCAGAGCAGGCCTGCCGTCCTGCGGTGCTCAGGACCTGCCCGCCGCCACGATCGCCGCTCCATCAAGGCCCGATCCGTTCCCCCGAAGGCCCGCTTCCTTGAACCGAGCGCGATCGGGCGGCGTATCCCGCGCCGCCGCTCGCTCGCGCGCCCCGCCCGCGGGCCGTAGCCTGCGCTCCTGCCGTTCGGATCGATGCGATTTCCCCGTCCCTGCGCCTGGTTCCTGCTCCTGCTGCTGACCCTGCTCGGCTCTACGCCGTGCTGGGCCCAAGCGCCCGCGCGCGGCGCGGCGGAGCGCCTGGCGGCCATGGCGGCGCCCCGGTCCACGCAAGGTCTCAGGCTGCCGACCCCGCTGCCGGGTTCCCTGCTCGATCCCCTGGCGAGCGCGGACGCGGAAGCGCTGTCGCGGGCCAGGGATTGCGCCGAGATGGCCCTGCAGCAGGCCGGCACCAGCCTCGCCGGCTGGCTCGCGGCGGGAGCCGGGGTGCCGCCGGGGCTGCCGGCCGAGCGGGCCAGCGAGCGCCGCGCGCAGCAGAGCGCCGCCTTGGCGGAGCTGGGCCTTGCTTTCGAGGCCGCCGGTTCCGCGCGCCGGCGCGCCGCCATCGAAGCGTGTTGGGCCGCCGGCGAGCTGGACCCGCGGATCGCTTCCGCGACCTTGCGCCTGGTGGGCAGCCTGGGGGATGTCGAATTCGCTCCGCGGCTGGTGGCCGAGTTGGCGCGGGCGCCCGAAAGCCGCCGCGGGGCCGCCGCGCGCCGCGGCCTGCAGGAGTTGTATGGGCTGTGGTTCGCGAGCGCCGAAGAAGCGCGGCGCTTCGTAGAGCCGAAGCCGTTGCCTGCCGTCGGGCCCTACAAGGACGCGCTCAAGGACCTGCTGGCGGAGCGAATGGCCCTGTTCCAGCGCCTTTGGGACGCGGATCCCGCCAGCGCCGCCCTGGCCTTCGAGCAGGCCTCTCCCCGGCTGCGCAGCGAGGCCGCCCGCCGCTTGGCGCAATGGAGCGCCAGCGGCGCCAGCGGCCAGGAAGGGGGACCTCGACTGCAGGCCCTCGAGCGCTTGATCACGGCCTGGAGCCGCGAGGGGGACGAGGCCGTGCTCGGGGCACAGATCGAGGCGGCCGCGGCCCTGTGGACCGGGCTGCAGCTGGACGAGGGCCAGCGGCGCGAACTCTCCGAGAGCCTGGCCAAGGCCAGCGCGGCCGCTCCCCAGGGGCTGCTGCATGTGCTCGCCCGGGCTTGGCTGAGCCTGCCCTCCGCCGGCCCCGAGGCCGCGCTCGGCCTGCACATCGAGGGCCTGTTGGAGCGCCTGCGGAGCTGGGAGCATCCCGATCCGGACGTGTGCGTGGCCCTGATCGAAAGCCTCCGCCAGTGGGCCCGCAGCCATTCCTCCGGCGCCGGCGCGGAGCTGGCCCTGCGGCTCTCGACCGATTCGCTGTTCGCGCTGCTCGATCAGCCCCGCATCGACCCCAGCGTGCGCCTGGCGGCGGCCGCCGCGATGCGCGATCTGGCCGGACAACGGGACCTCCCGGCCCTGCTCGGGCTGCTCGAGCGTGCGCCCGACGAACCGGGCCTGCGCTTCGCCCTGGTCGCGGTGCTCGAGCGCGTGGCCGGCGGGGGCGAGCTGCCCGCGGAGCAGGCCGAGCCCCTCGAAAGGGCGGTCGCGCGCCTGCTGGACGATCCCGATGCGGGCGTGCGCCGGCGGGCGCTGGCCCTGCTCGATGGGCCCGCCCTGGCGCGGCGCACCTCGGCGGCCCTGCTGGAGCTCCTGCTGGGCCTGCTCGAGCGCGAGCCCGAGGCCGAGCAGCGCGCCGCTTTGGTGGCCCTGATCGCCGCACGCGACTGGCCGGCGGCTCCCACGCTGTTGCTGCGCCCCAGCGTGCTGGCCCTGGTGGCGGAGGAAGCGCGGCGCAACGAGGTCCGCACCCTCGACCTCGTGTGCTCCGCCTTGGCGCGCCAGGTGGGCCCAGACCCGCAGGCTCGGCTGGCCGCCGCGCGCCAACTGATGGATCTGGCCCCCGAACCGGCGCGGGCCCGCTGCGCCGCGCGGGCCTTTGCGTTGGCGGCGCCCGGCGAGGCCGGCGCGCTCGAGCGGCTGGCCATCGAACTCGGCGATCCGGGCGAGGCTCACCTGCGCGAGCTGCTCGAATGGGCCGGCGAGCTGGCCGAGCTGCACTTCGGTCAGCGCCTGCTGCTCGAGCGCGGCGCCGCCCAGCGGCTGCTCGAGGAGGCCTACGAGCTGCTGCTGCCGCGCGCCCTCGAGCGCGGCGTGCTCAGCGGCCAAGAGACGCGCTGGTTCGCGGCGCGCTTGGCGCCGGCCATCGAGCGCCTGCCGGTCCCCGTGGTGCGCGCGGCCATCGAAGCGGCGCAGGCCGAATCCAGCGGGTCGCAGGGGGCCGCCCTCGAGCTGCGGGCGGCGCGTTTCCTGGATGCGCGCGGCGAGTCTGCGGCCGCTCTGCAGAGCTATGCCCGCCTGCTGGCGAGCGAAGCGGGCCTGGAACCGGGGGCCGAGCAGCCCTTGGCCTTGGAAGATTGGCGCGCGGTGCTGCGTTTGTCCTTGTCGGTCCAAGGCTCTGCCAGCGAGGCCGAGCAGGCCATCGCCTTGGGCCAGCGCGCGGCGCGGGCCCTGCTGGAATGGCCCGGCTGGCCTCTGGGTGAGCCGGACCGGGCCTGGGTGGAGCTCGAGTGGGTCGTCGCGGCGCTCGAGGACGCCAGCGACGGCGAGGGCGCCGCCCGGTTGCTCGGGCGCCTGGCGCCGCTCCTGACCGGTGTCGATGGCCCGACGCTGCCCGTGTTCCTCCTGGAGCCCGCCGACGGCCGCGAACGCCTCGAGCGCCTGAACCTGCGCTTGAGCGGGCTCGTGCAGCGCCTGCAGGGATCGGTCGGGGGCGGCCCGTCCGGCGGGGCCCCCGAGGGCGCGCCGGATCGAGCGCCGGTCGACGACCCGCCGGCCGCTGAGCCGCCCGGCGATCCGGCCACACCGCCGCGGGGATGGTGAGGGGCCGAGGCGGACGCGGTGCCGGCCGGAGCTCCAGGCGCGGCCCCTAGAGCGGAGTCCCTCGCGCATTTCGACCCAGCGACGCTTCCCGTGGGCGGCACGGATTCCCGAGTGGTCCCGATCGCCCCTGCAGCCCGCACTCCCCGCACGAGTTACTCCGCAAGTCTTATTTCGCGCTTGACCCGCGGCCTGCGCGTCCCTATCTTCCGCCCCCCTGGCCGCCGGAACCCTCCGGCGTCCTCCTCGGTTCGCGGGGTGGAGCAGTCTGGCAGCTCGTCGGGCTCATAACCCGGAGGTCGCAGGTTCGAATCCTGCCCCCGCTACCAATCCGAGGCGACAGGCCCGGGGGCCGCGCTTGGCGCGGCCCCCGGGCCTGTCGCTTTGCTGGGGCCTGGGGCTTCGTTAGGGCCTTCGCAGGGCAGGCTCCAAACCTCCGACAACCAGGTCGCAGGCGTCCATCCCGGGGCGATGCCCAGCCCAGCGTTGCTCGAGGCTCGCGCTCGGGGCCCGGATCGCGATCCGGCGAGGCCCAGCCGACCGGAGGGAACCGCAGCACTTGCAAAGGAGCGCGACTGCCGCAACGCAGCCTCCGGGACGAGATCCATCTTGCAGGCGACCTGTGCGATGGCTGGTCCCCCGGGGTGGTGGTCCGAGCGCGGAGCCTTGCGGGCGGGTGCGGAAGGGTCGAGGTGCTTGGGTGGCGGGCTCCTAGCAGTCCCTGCGACTTGCACCGGCCCATGCATACGCGTGTTTTCGATCGTGAAAGTTTGCGTTGCCCGTGGCTCCCGCTAGGCGGATCCCGCTGCCATGCGATGAGCCGAGTGGTAACGAGGCAACTCAATCTCTGGTAGCATGACTATATGCGTCGAGCCGGAAGCCCCAAGGATCGAGAGCATCGCCATGAAGAATAGCCGGTCGATTTCCCTGTTGGTGCTGATCGTGGTGGTCTCGATCGCTTGGCGATTGCTCAGCGACGACCCGGGGGATAGTCACAAGTTGGATGGTGACGGTCGCCAAGCGAAGCGCGATTCGGGAGCTATGCCGCTAGATTCGGAGAACACTTGAGCGGCCTCGATTGCCTCTAGTCAGCGCGAGAGTGCCGTGTTCGCCTATACCGCAGAGCAGACAGATCGCGTGCTCTGCATTCTTCACACAGAACAAGAGGTTGCATGGCGTAAAGGTTCGTCCCAGACCGATTACTCGCTATTCTTGATCCCCAGTTCGGAGTGGGGAGAGCGCTTGGCTGAAGATTCGGCGATGTCTCTGGTGACGTCCTGGATCCGTTCAGGGGAATTGCCCGTCCATGTCCGGCGCTTGGACGTGGGCATCGATGGAGAGGTCGTCGTGTCGGCCGATATAATCGCCCAGTGTTTGGCTGGTGATAAGATCGTGGTTGGAATAGGCCGCCCTGGGATCTTGAGGCCCAGGCAGATCTCTCGCGAAGGCGAGGTCGTCGAGCTGGGACTCGTGAAATGTCTCGCGGTCAACGTCCTGTTTCCCGAGAACCATGGGGCGTTCCCTCTTGCCGGTGAGGGCTTTCCGTTCGGATCCCAGCTCGGGCTTCATGTTCGAGCGGAAGGCGCGGCCGAGCCGCTCGACACGGGGCTGTTCGCTGTGTTGGCGGGAGAACAGGAGCGACCCTCGGTGTTCGGGGACTGCAATGCTTTTGTTCTGGCTCTGCCCGTCGAAGATGCGGCGGCGAACGCTCCCGCTCCGGTGCTGAAGGTCAGGGTCTCGGTGCCAGGGTATCGGGTCGAGCAGGCGCAGGTCTCCACGGCCGACTTGGTCGGGTTCTCGACCATCAGGGACATCCACTTGACCCCGGTCGGTCCTCAGCCAGGCAGGATTAGGATCCATTGCCAAGCACCAGCGGGGGTGAGCTTCCCAACTGGCATGGCGATCGATCTGTGGATCTTTTTGACCCATATCGTCACGGGTGAACGCTGGGATCATTATGCGAGATTCGATCACAATGGCGCTTTCACGGTAGCAGGCGTTCCCGCCGGAGTGTACGACGTGGCCTTCAAGTCGTTCTTCGTCTCCAGCCGCTTGCTCAGGTTCTCCGAGCTAGGACTGGGTCCGCTTTCGGTGGCCAGCGATCAGACCTCCGAGTTGTCGATTCCGAGCGGCGAGCTCGCCTGGCTTGTCCTGCGGCTCGGAGGCTCGAGCGCCAAGATTCCATCGAACCTTTCGGTCCACCTTGGAGAGCCGTACCGCGAGAATCAGTTCAATGGCTGTTGGAACGTCGAATCGATGTGGGAGCAAGGCCAGGAGGCGGTGCTGGCCCTGTGTCCAGACTATACGAGAATCAAGCTGGATCCCCCAGTCTACTATGACAACCACGGGGGTGTGGTTCCTGTCATCCACGATCGCAAGATGCGGAATTTCTTTGTCGACAAGCGGTTGGAGGGAGGTCAGGTTTACGAGCTGGAATTCGTGGCCATGGAATAGAGGCTCGCGAACCGTCTGAACACGCCCGCGCGGATCGCGCGGTGGTGATCGACGGGCGAACTCCAGGGAGGGGAATTGCTTGAGACCGGTCCGGATGGGGCCCTCGGTGGGAGCTGTCCTGCTTGACCGCCCAGCCGGAGACGTCCGTCGTACCCGGCAGCGGGAGCGACCTCGGTGCACTCGGCTGCCCGTGACCTGACATGGGGGTCCTCCCGTGCCAGCCCAAGCCTCGGCAGCGGGCTTACCGAACAGCCTCCTCCGGGAGGTGTCGAGGAGCGGCCCTGCTGGCCCCTCGGGGTGACGGGTGAGGGGGTGGATCTGCGACGGGGCCGGTCTGAGGCGGGTCCCGGGCGGCTGCAAGGCGGGGGAGGGCGCCCAGGATCGGGTTCAGAGGTTGTGCCGGGGCCTCTCGATCCGGGATCCTGACGGGATGATCGCCTTCCAAGAGGTCACCAAGCTGTTCGGCAGCCAGCTCGTCTTGAGCGAGGCCTCCTTCCAGCTCAATCCGGGGGAGAAGGTCGGTCTGGTGGGGCCGAACGGATCCGGCAAGTCCACGGTCTTCCGCCTGCTGATGGGGGAGGAGCAGCCCGAGGGCGGCGAGGTCTCGGTGCCGAAGCGGCTGGCCATCGCCCACTTCCGCCAGGATGCCGGCGAGGCCAGTACCCAAGGGGTGCTCGAGCAGGCGATCGCCGGCGCCGGGCGCCTGGGGGCCCTGCATCGCGAGCTCGGCGAGCTCGAGCGCGCCCTCGAGGATCCCGAGCAGCTCGATCGGCTCGAAAGCCTGCTGGAGCGCTTCGGGGAGGTGCAGGCGCAATACGCCCAGCAGGGCGGCTACGAGTTGGTGCCCAAGGCGCGCGAGATCCTGGGCGGGCTGGGCTTCGACGAGGCCCAGATCGAGGGCCCCATGTCGGCCCTGTCGGGGGGCTGGCGCATGCGCGTTTCGATCGCCCAGGTGCTGATCGCCGGACCGGACGTGTTGCTCCTGGACGAGCCCACCAACCACCTCGACATCGAATCGATCCTGTGGCTCGAGGAGTTCCTCAAGCAGACGCCCGCGGCGATCCTGATGACCTGCCACGATCGCGATTTCATGGACCGCGTGGTCACGCGCATCCTCGAGATCGACGCGGGCCGGCTGGTCAGCCACACCGGGGACTACCAGAGCTATGAGCGCGCCAAGGCCCTGCGCCGCAGCCAGGACGCGGCGGCCTTCGCCCGCCAGCAGGCCATGATCAAGAAGGAGGAGCGCTTCATCGAGCGCTTCGAGCGCCATGCGGCCAAGGCGGCCCAGGTCCAGTCGCGGGTCAAGAAGCTCGACAAGATCGAGAAGATCGAGCCGCCCAAACAGCGCATCCTGACGCCCTTCGAATTCCGCCAGCCGCCCCGCTCGGGCAACGACGTGGCCACGCTCGCGGGGGTGGTCAAGCGCTACGGCCAGCGCACGATCTATTCTGGGCTCGACTTCGAGATCAAGCGCGGCGAGCGCTGGTGCGTCATGGGGGTCAACGGCGCCGGCAAGTCGACCTTGCTCAAGCTGATCGCCGGGGTGATCGCTCCGGACGCGGGCCAGGTCAAGCTCGGCGCCAGCCTCAAGCTGGGCTACTTCGCCCAGTCGGCCCTCGAGCTGCTCGATCCTGCGGCCACGGTCTGGGAACAGATCGACCAGGCCTTCCCGGTGGCGACGATCCCAGCGAAGCGCACCTTGCTGGGGGCCTTCGATTTCCCCGGCGACGAGATCGAGAAGCCGATCCGCGTGCTCTCGGGCGGCGAGCGCTCGCGGCTGGTCCTGGCGCAGATGCTCTTCGATCCGCCCAACTTCCTGGTCCTGGACGAGCCTACGAACCACCTGGATCTCGACACCAAGGAGATGCTGATCAAGACGCTCTCCGGGTTCGAGGGCACGATGATCTTCGTCTCCCACGACCGCAGTTTCCTGCGCGGCATGAGCAATCGCGTCCTCGACCTCTCCGGGGGCGGCGAGCGCACGGCCCAGAAGCCGCTGTGTTTCTTGGGCTCCTACGAGGCCTGGGTCGAGCGCACCGGGCACGAGGCCCCCGGCGTTCGCCGCTAGGGGCTGCTCTGGGCTGCCACCCGGCAAGTTCTCGGCGATCCTGGCGTTACGGGCCCCCCATCCCCAGCGCCACCGCGCCCCGGGACGCTGCGATCCGACGGCAGCCCGTCCATGGGTGCGCAGGTGGGGTATCTGCCCTAGAAGGCCCTCGGTTCGCGTGGCCTGGCGCCTATGCAGGCGCGCCAGCCAGGCGCTCTGACCTGAGGCGCCCACGGATCCAGGTCGGATGTGTGCCAGGAGCCGACTGAATGGCGCCAGACCGCTCACCGGCCTGCGGAGGGGATCCGCACTCGAGTCGATGCGCGGTCCGCGCGTCCGGCGACCTCTCTGCAGCTAGCTGGAGGGGCAGATGCCCGCAGAGATCGATCCAGCTGCTTCGGGCGTGGCAGACCTATGCAGCGACTTGGATTGCCTAGATTGGGGTTTGGGCAGTGGAGCCTGCCGCCTGGATGAGCTCCGCCCCCCTGCAGGGAAATAGAGGCTCGGTCCATGGGAAGGTGGAGTCCCCTAGGGCCTCTGCAGTGTTCCCATTCGATCGGTATCTTTTTATGCATTTGAAATAGAGGTCAAGTTTAGAATTTTGGACTGTATTGAAAAATTGAAAGGAAATTCCGCAGAATTTCCTTGCAGAGTTCGCCTCGCTGCAATATCCTCCCATCCGCGACAGGGGATCCTTAGCGGGATGCCGGCCGACCAGGCAGTGCTTGGTTCGCGCATCCCGACCCCCAGCGAGAGAGAGCTTCGACAGCACGAAAGTATGTCTAACCAACGGCCCCTGCCCTCGTTGGCGACAATGCAATTTTTCCAGGCCCGAGTGGTCCGCGAGAGTGCGGTCTCCCTAGACCGCGGCGGACCCGGCCATCTCAAACGAAGAAGCATCGGCACACGCCTTGCGCTCTATTCCATCTTCGGATAAGGACCTTGCCGTGGGGTGGGAGGCGAAGCAGCCTCTCCATTCCAACTAGCGTTCCGCTTCGGCGGCGGCGCTCCAACCTGGAGCCTGCCCCCTCCAGCCGGGTCGTGGACATCGAATCGAGTCCAATCTGCCTGCCTGGTTCGCATTCACGCTCTGCTTGCTCTTGTGGATCGCGCCCGGCGGGCCCCTGCTCGTCGATATGCGGCTCTTGCCCGCGATCCAAACTGCGCCGATTGGCCGCATCGTCGAGGTTCACGTGCAGCTCTCGAGCAGTGCTCCCCACCTGTTCGCCGCCGTCGATGTGCTGCTGACCAACACCTGCGACTCGACCGCGGGTACCTTCTGAAGCTTTTCGACCCCGTTTTTCAAGGGGCCGCGCAGGCAGTCCCTGGAGTTGCCCGCCTTCGGTCTCGCCGCGGGAGTGCTCGCCGCGGTCGACCGTCGAGAACGCCGTGTGGCTCGGCGGGCCGCAGCGGGGGCTGTCAGTTTCGCGGTTGTCAGTTTCCGCGGTCCGGGCCGCGTGTGCCCAAGCCGAGGCATGTTCCGGTCCGAGCCCCCTCGAGGGGCGCCTCAAGGCCGCAGGCGCAGCCAGATCCACTCGGTGTCGTCGGGGCGGCCGCTGCCGAGGTGGCGACCGATGGAGCTGGGGAAGTTGTTGTCGTTGACGATCAGCAGGCGACCGTCGGCCAGCGGCAGGGCGGTCTCAATGGTCACGTAGGGCAGTGCGAAGCGCTCCTCGGCATCGGAGCGGGCCAGCGCAGCGTTGCCGCGCGGGTCGCGGGGCAGGCCCACGTCCAAGGGCAGGGCTCCCGCGAACAGTCCGGCGCACAGCTCGGGATCCGCACTCCAATCCGCCGGCAGCCCGAGGTCCAGCAGGTCGGCCAGCTCGCTCTTCTCGAGCAAGCTGCCCGGAGCGCCCAGGCGGACCTCGAACAGGCGCTTCCAGCCGCCGAGATCCCCTTGGGTGTCGTCGCGCTCCAGTACCAACAGTCGATCGGGGCCGAGCCACTGCAGGTCGCCGGCGGCGGTGGCGCGCGGGGACAGGGGGTAGCGCCAAACCTGGGCGGGCAGCGCAACGGCTGCCGCCTGGTTCCCATCCGGTGGGGGGTGGAAGCCGAACAGCAGCAGCTCCCGCGGGCCGGAGCCGGCCAATGGTTTCTCCAGAAGGGCCAGCAACTCGCCGCTCTGCGGGTCCCGGCACAGGCCCTCGAATCCGCCCGATGGCCGCACCGACGCGCCGAGGTCCGCCGCCCGCGGGGCCGCTTGCCAGCCCGGGCCGCCGAGGGGCCCGGGCTCTGCGGCCATCCAGGGGTTCGGGCCATAGGCCTGTGGGGCCAGAGCCTCCGCGGGCTGGCTCGCCTCCAGACTTTGGGGCGCCACCAACCAGGCGACCGGCGTGCCCCGGATGCGGCGCAGCACGCGGGCATCGAAGCACTGCACCAGCGCTCGGGCAGCGCGCTCGAAGCCGAGTGGGGCTCGCTCGAAGGCCTGCTCGAGGGCCAGGATCCAGGGCTCGAGCTCGGCTTCGGAGCGCTGCTGCTCGGGGGAGGTCTTGAGCTCGATGTTGAAGCGCGCCGCCGCGGCGTGGCGCACCCGATCCGCCGCCAGCCCATGGTCCCGTCCCGCACCGAGCTCGTAGTGGCGTCGGTAGAACTCCACGAAATGGAACAGGTCCGGGAGCTCGATCGGCGTGTGGGCGCTGTTCCAGCCGCGGGAGCGAGCGAATGCCAGGGCGACCGGCGCGAGTCCCGGATCGTTGCGGGCGGCCTCGAACTCCGGATCGAGGCCGTCGGCCAGGTACCGCTCGCGGATTTGGGCGAGCGAGAGGGAGGCGACGGGGGCCTCGGGCGGGGCAGGTTCGCCGGGGCGAGCGCGCAGGGCACCCGCGGGCAGGGAGCGGTCGTGAGCCAGCAGCAGGCGGCCATCGGCCGTCAGCTGGCAATCGAGTTCGAGGGTCGTGGCGCCGAGGTCGAGGGCCAGCTCGAAGCCCGAAAGCGAGTTCTCTGGGCGCAGAGCTCGGGCGCCGCGGTGCCCCTGGACCTCGAAGGGCACCACGGCCCGGGACCCCGCCTTCGCGGCCGGGTCGCCCGAGCCGACCGCGCGCCGGCGCTCGAGCACCAAGCCGGGGTCGTCGCTGATCAGCCCGTCGACGCCCATGGTGAGCAGCGCGTCGATCTCGGCGGCCCGGTTGACCGTCCAAGGGATCACGGGAAAACCAGCCCGGCGCAGGCTTTCGAGGCCCAGTCGATCGAAGGTCTCGCCCTGCTCCAGCAGCAGCGTGCGCGATGGAGAGAGGATCAGCGGGCCTGCGCCGTTTCGCCGCACGCGCAGCTCGAGGCCGGACAGCCAGCGCAGCAGGGTCGCCGGCCCGAAGGCCGGGTGGTGGGGCGAGCGCAGCGGCACGGCGGGGGGGCCGGGCTTCGAGCGGCGTCCCGCTGCTGTCCGCCAGCTCGCGGGCTGGGCGGCCTGCTGTCCAGGGCCGACCTGCGGCCGAGAGCGTGGCGCTGCCCCCGGCTCCGGGGGCCAGGGCGCCCGGATCCGCGGGCAAGCCCAGCTCCAGCGCGGGCTCGAGCAAGCGCCCATCGGCATCGAAATGCAGCAGGAATGGCCCGAACTCGTCGCCGATCCACAGGCTGCCGTCGCGCATCCGAACCAGCGATTCCGGATCCAGGTCCGCGCCGGTCAGGAGCCGGCCCGGGTCCGCTCCGCGCACCAAAGCGAATGGCAGGTGCCCGCTCGGGTCGCTGAGGAAAATCGTGCGCTCCGCCGCGACTGCGGTCCCCTGAACGGAGAACTCGACCAGCGCCAGCAGGCATTCGCGCGAGTTCTCCGGGGCGCCGTTGCCGTTGTCCAGCAGGGCCAGGAAGCGCTCCGGTCCCAGCTCGACCACCGCGCTGATCCCCTGGAGCCATTGGGGTGAACCGCCGGCCAGATCCGGTGGCTGCAGGATCTGCGCCCCGCCGGGCAAAAGGGCCCGTCGCACGAGCAGCCCTCCGCGCGCTTGCTCGGCGGCCTGCTGGAAAGCCCATGGGCCGCCCGTCAGGCAGGCGCACAGCATCGCGACAGGCCCTGGGATCTTGGTACGGGCTCGGCCGGCCATGGGCGGGAATCTAGCAGCCCGTTTCGGCGAATCCGCCTGCCCGGAGCCCGCACCTTCCCGTCCGCGATGCGGAGAGCGGCCCTGGGCATGGGTGCGCTTGTCGGTCTCGAGACCCGCGACGAGCGATCGAATTTTGGCGAGGGCCAGCGACTGTGGCACTAGCCCGCGGCGTGGGGGCGAGTTGGCCGTACGAGTTGGCGATCCAAACCTCCGAGACATGCCGGGGGCGCGAACCGGCGACGCGGGCTGGAAGGCGGGCGCCCGTCGCGGAGCTCTTGGCCGGCGAGCCGCGCCCGGCGGGGCTTCAGGTGCCCTGGCGCAGGGCCACCGTGCGGATGGTCTGGATCACGATCGAGAGGTCGAAGGGCAAGGAGCGATTCTTGATATAGAACAGATCGTACTGCAGCTTTTGCAGTGCATCCTCGACCGTGTTGCCGTAGGGATAATTGATCTGCGCCCAGCCTGTCAGCCCCGGCTTCACGATGTGTCGCTGGTCGTAGTAGGGGATCTGCTTCATCAGATCGTCGATGAAGTGCTGGCGCTCGGGCCGCGGTCCAACCATCGACATGGAGCCGCCCAGCACGTTGAACAGCTGGGGCAGCTCGTCCAGGCGGGTCTTGCGGATGAAGCGGCCCACCCGCGTGATGCGCGGATCGTTCTTCTGGGCCCAGACCGGGCCGCTCTGGCGCTCGGCGTCGGCGCGCATGGAGCGGAACTTGTTGACCACCACCGCCTTGCCGAAGCGTCCGGTGCGCTCTTGTCGGTACAGGATCGGGCCCGGAGAATCGAGGCGCACGGCCAGGGCGGTCAGCAGCATCAGCGGCCACAGCAACAGCAGCCCGACCAGGGCGCAGCCGATGTCGAAGGCGCGCTTGCTGGCTTCGCTGAGCGGATGGCGCCTGAAGCCCTGGTTGAAGATCAGGTAGGAGGGGCGCATGGCCTCCACGGCGATCTTGCCCGTCAGCCGCTCGTAGAGCGCTTCGCCCTCCTCGACGTTGAGGCCCCCCAGGCGGCAGCGCAGCAGCTGGTCGGTCGGCAAGGTCCCCCTTCGGTCCGCCAGGGAGACCACGAGATCGTCGACGGCCAAGCGGCGGGCCAGGGCGAACAGCCCTTCGCCGGGCAGGGGCTCGATGCGCGGCACGTCCTGTTCGGCGCCGGCCTCGCCGCCGACCACCTGCATGGGCGAGCTGACCAGGGCTGTCGCCGAAGTCTCGGCAGCGATCAGGCGACCTTCGATCGAATGGGCCCTGGGCAGGGCCGCCAAGCGCGGTCGTAGGGCTTGCCCCAGGCTGGCCGAGCTTCTGAAGCGCACCTCGCCGCCGAAGGCGTCGCTGCCGGCCCGGGAGCCTTCGTTGCCCCCGAAGGCCTCCCCGGAGAGCATGCCCACCAGCTGATAGCCGGCCGAGGCGCTGCGGGCCAGCTCGGCGCACAGCACGCGGGCCAAGGGGCCATCCCCGAGCACCAGCACGCGCTCGCGCAGCCTCCAGGCTGCCAGCATCCAGTGGTAGAGCGGGCGCCAGAAGAACAGGAGGATATAGCCCAGCACCAGGCCGACCACCAGGCTCTGGACCGCCTGGCTCGCATACAGGCCGGGGAAGGCCAGCCACTGCCCCAGGTCCCAGAAGCGCGCGGCGCCCACCGCCAGCACCGCGAGCCCGATACCCAGGCCGCTCGAGCCTAGGAAGCGGGCGAAACGCTCCGAGCGCGCCGAGGAGACCCTCAGGTCGTAGAGCTCGTTGAAGGCCAGCGCCAGCTGGGCCAGGGCCACGGCGATCAGGGTGCTCGCCAGGCAGCGCAGGAAGGCCTCTTTGCCGGTCAGACCCTGGTAGGCCAGCAGGCGGTTGACCGGCCCGGTGCGCTCGCCCACCAGGTGGGCGGTCATGACGGCCCCCACGACCAGGCTCAGCAGGCCGGTCTCGCTCAGGATCAGCAGGGCCTTGCGCAGCGGCAGGTAGTGGCGCAGTACGTGCAGCATGGGGACCGCCTGGGGCGGCGGCGTGGGCGCCGTCCCGGACGATTCGGGGTGGGTGCCCAGCGCCCTGCCAAGGCCAACCTCCCAGAGGCGAGGTCTCGGAAACGATCCTAACTCTCGGCCCGCCGCTCGCCGGGGATGAAATGGGCTTCGTCCGGGACCCTCCAGGGGGGAGCGCCCCGCCTAAGGCTGGCGCTCGCCTCCCGGTGGGGACGGGCCTCTTGGCCCTGGGCGGCTGCCCCGGATCGGCGGCGGGCCCAGCCCGAGCTCCTCCCGGAGCAGCGGACCGCGCCGATCCGGCCACCAGCGCACTTCGACGCGCCGCCCGGGTCCGTGGACCAAGACCTCGACCAGGTCGATGCGCGCGGCCGGCTCGCGGGGCCCCGCCAGCCGGCGGGCCGCGCGGCCGAGCCGCTGCCAACGCGCGGGATCCAATCGCCAGCCCGGCGGCCTCCACAGCTCCTCCAAGCGCTGATCCCGGGCCACCGCCGAGCACTTGACCTCCGCCAGCACCAGCCGAGGCCCCTGGCGCAGGAGCAGGTCGACCTCCACGCCGGCCACCCGGGCGCGCCGCGCCAAGGGCACGAGCCCGCGGCGTGCCAGATAGCGCTCCGCCAGGGCCTCCCCCAGCCGCCCGAGGCGCTGGTCATCCAGGGCACCCGAGCGCAGCGCCCAGGACGGAAGCCAAGCCTCGAGCAGCAACCCGAAGGCGCGGCGCAGGCCGCGGAACCCGGCCCGCGCCCGGTGGCTCCGGCGCTTCGGGCCCGGGCTGGCCGGGGCCTCTGCGCGCCCCGGGTGCCGTTGCTCCGCCTCCGCGGGGCGCTGCCCGACCCGGCCGTAGCCGGGGTGGTCCTCGAGGCCTTCGCTGACGAAGAGGCTCCGCGCAGCGCAAGCGGACCGATGGGCTGCGGGCCCCTCGGGACCCGGATATCGGATGCCATCCGGGCTTTGCCCGCCGCTTCGGGCCTGCGGCACCGGGGGCCTGCGATCGCCGCTTTGGCTCACGCCGTCGCTCCCTCGAAAGCCGCGCCGATCCGAGGCGCGGCCGGCATCGATCCCCCGAACATCGCCCTGCCGCACGGGCCGGCTGTGCGCCCCCGGCGAGGCCGCCGGGAGGCGCGATCGGCCGCCGTGGCGCGGGCGGCGACGACGCGCCCTGCCCGCGAGGGCGCTGCGGCCGCGCACGCCAGCGGGCCAGTGGCGGCAGCGGCGGCAGCGGCGGCAGCGGCGGCAGCGGCGGCAACGGCGACTGTGCCGACAGCGGCGGCGCCTGCGACCCGGGCGCCCCTGGACGCCCCGCCTTGATCTAAGGCCTTACGCTGCAGGATCGCAGGCCCGCGGCCAGGGCTGGATCCATCGCCCCCGAGCGAATCAGCGGCTCGGGGCCCGCGCAGGGCCTTCGCGGCCGGGGGAAGCGCCTCGGACGGCCGATCCCGAGGCCGTGAATCCCGGGCCGGCGGGATCCGCGCGCCGCTCAGGTCGCGGCTTCTTTTTCCTTCGCCTCCTTGGGCTCCTTGGGCTCCTTGCCGGCGTCCTTGGCCGGCTCGTCGCCGAGCACCGTCTGGATGGCGCTGCGCGCGAAGCGCAGCCGCACGCCGTCCGCCACCGCCAAAGTCACCACCTGGTCCTGGATCGCCGCGACCGAGCCGTACAGGCCGCTGTTGGTCAGCACCTTGTCGCCCTTCTTGAGCGCCGCGAGCATCTGCTCGCGCTTCTTGCGGTTCTTGCGCTCCGGACCGATGACCACGAACCAAAAGATGGCCGCGATCATCACCAGCGGGAACCACGAGCTGCCGAAGGGGCCGGACGGGCCCTCGCCGGCGCCCTTGGGCGCGGTTTGCGGCGGCGCCTCCAGGGCTTGCCAGGCGCTTGCCTCCCGCGGTGCGGGGGCCGGCAGGGAGGCGAGCGAGACGATGGGGGATTGGTTGGACATGGCGTCGCGGTGCGACCGCGGGGGGCGGCCCCGCTGGGTTGCGGGACCCTGGCGCTCTGGCTGGAAGGGGCCGAGAGGTTAGCCCAGGGGCGGGGTGGCTCCCAGGGGCCGCTTGCCTGGCCCCGGCCCACGGGTGTCCCGGCCCGTGGCCAGAGGCGACCGCGACCCACGGCGCCGGGCTGGGCCAGCTCCGCCGCCCGCGCGCCTTGGCGCGAGGCGCGTGCGGGGCCAGGGCGGAGCGCTGCTCCTGGCCCCGGCCGAGCGGCGCGGCGCCGACCTTCGCGCGGCACAATGGCCTCGCGCGGCACAATGGCTCCGCGCAGCACAATGGCCTCACGCGGCACAATGGCTCCGCGCCCCACAATGGCAGGCCGATCCGAGGCCGCGCCGGCGGGCGCTGGCGAGGGTCGCTCGATTCCGCAAGCCTTCCCATGGGCCATTCGATGGGCCCTGCCGGGTCCGAGCCCGAGCCAGCCGATTTTTCGACCAACCGCCGTTTGCCCCGATCCGAGCCGTCGACCCCCAGCGCTTCGATGCCCCCGCTCTTCGATCCAGAACCCGGCCATGCGAGGCCGTCGGACCCGGCCGGGCCGTTGGCCGCGCAGCGCGGCGGTTCCGCTGGGCACAGTCCGCTGGCCGAGCGGGCCCTAAGCGACCTCGACCCGGCTTCCACGGCGGCCGCGCGCGCCACGGGCGCGGAAGATCCGTTGGGGGAAGCCGCGCGGCTCGAGGCCCAATTCCTCGCCCGGGCGGGCTCCGAGACCGCCTTGGGGAGCGTGTTCGATCCGCAGCAACGGTTGGTGGTCGCCATGTCCGGAGGGGTCGACAGCTCGGTGGTCGCCTGGTTGCTGCACCGCACGGGGCAACCCTTGGTGGGGCTGTTCATGCGCAACGGGGTCAAGCTGCCCGCCGATGAGGCGCAGGCGGCCAAGAAGAGCTGCTGCTCTGTCAATGACGCTCGCGATGCCCGCATGGTTGCAGCCGCTCTCGGAATTCCGTTCCAGGCGGTCGACCTCTCGCAGGAGTTCGCCGTGGTGATCCGCCACTTCCTGGCCGAGTACCAGCGCGGGCGCACGCCCAATCCCTGCGCGATCTGCAACCGCGATCTCAAGTTCGATCGCCTGCTGACCAGCGCGCGCGAGCTCGGCGCCGTGGGGGTTGCCACCGGTCACTACGCGCGCCTCGACCGCAGCGCGGGCCGCGTGCGCGTCCGACGCGGGCTCGATCGCCACAAGGACCAGTCCTACCAGCTGTTCGCGGTCAGCGAGCAGAATCTGGCCTGCACGCGTTTGCCGCTGGGCGACTTCACCAAACCCGAGGTACGCCTGCTGGCGGCGCGGGCGGGGCTGCGCACGGCGGCCAAGAAGGACAGCCAGGAGATCTGCTTCGTGCCGGGCAACGACTACCGCCGCCTGCTGGACGAAGCGGGCGTCGAACGCCATCCCGGCCGGATCGTCGACAGCGCCGGCAAGACCCTGCGTGAGCACGCCGGCATCGAGGACTTCACCATCGGTCAGCGCCGAGGGCACGGCATCGGCGGAACGGGGGAGCCCCTGTACGTGGTCGAGCTGGAGCCGTCGACCGGCACCGTGGTCCTCGGGGGCCGCGAGGAACTGTGCGCGTCGGGCCTGCGCACGGGCCCGCTCAACTGGATCGGCGTCGACCCGCCCGCGGGGCGCGAGCTGCGCGCTCACGTGCAGATCCGCTATCACCATCAGGCGGCCGCGGCGACGGTCGAGTGGGACGCCGCGGGCGCGCGGGTGCACTTCGACGAGCCCCAGCTGGCGGTGGCGCCCGGGCAGGGGGCGGCGCTGTACCTCGAGGACCGTCTGATCGGCGGCGGCTGGATCGAGCGCGCCGAGCGCGGCCCGCGGACCGCATCCGGCAGCGTGTGAGCGCGCGCGATCGCCAGCGGTCTCCGGGGGACGTGTCCCCGCTGCGGGCCCCGGCGGCCGGTGCCCCCGGCGCGCGCTGGGCCGCTCCGCGCCCCTTTCTCGCCCTGGCCAACCTCGCGCTGGGTCTCGGGACCCTCGGATTGCTGTTGCCCTGGCTGGGCACGCTGCGCTCGGCGCGGTCCCTCGAGCTGCTGCTGGTGGACCTTTCGGCCAGCGCGACCGAGGCCCGCCCCGGTCTGCTCGGCTGGCTACGCGGCGAACTGCTGCAGGCCTGTCAGGGCGCGGCGGAGCGCGGCGCCGAGGTCGAGCTGTGGGTTTTCGCCGGGACGGCCCGGCGGCTGTTCCCCGCGGGGGCAGCGCCGCAGCTGGCTCGCGCCCTGCTGGGTCTCGAGACCGGCGAGCCGTTGCTGCTCGAGCCAGCGGACCTGCCCCGGGACGAGAGCGAGCTCGGCTCGGCCCTCGCCAGCGTCGCTCGCAGCCTGGAGGCGGCGCGGGTCGAGGCCTTCCCGGCGCGCCTGGACCTGTGGAGCGACGGTTTGGCCGAGCCGCCCGGACAGGCTGGCCGCACGCTGCTCGGGCGCTGGGCCGCGGCGGGCTGCCGGGTGCAGGAGCATCGCTACCCCGCGGCAGAGGTGGCCTTGGCGCGCCTCGATGGGCTCGCTGGACCCCTGGAGCTGTCCGACGGGGAAGCGCTCGAAATCGAGCTCGGCTACAGCCTGGGGGAGCTCGAGCCCGCGCAGCTGCTGCTCGAGGTGGAGCTGCTGGGGCCCGCCGGCGAGCGCGAAGCGCTCCCGCCGGTGCCGCTGCCCCGCTCCCCCGGAACCCAGCGCGAGCGCCTGCGATTGCCGATTTCGATGCCCGCGCCGTTCGTGCTGCAGGCGAGGCTCCTGGCCCCCGGCGAGCGGACCGCGGTCCTGGGCCGCGGCGCCTCCCTGTTCGTGCGGCCCCGAGGGCAGCGTTTGGTGGGCCTGGTTTCTCCCGCTGCGCAGCCCATCGATCCCGGGCCGACTCCGAGTCACCTGCGCTGGTGGCCCATGAGCCCCAGGGAGGCCGAGCGCCGCCTGGCGGATCTCGATGCCCTGGTCTGGTGGGACCGCCCCTTGAGCGAGCTGCCGGCGGAGGTCGAGGGCTTCCTGGAACGCGGCGGCGGACTCCTGACCCTGGGCGGCGCCAGCCAGCTCGTTTCCGCGGCGCAAGCCCGCCAGCTGGCCTTTCTGCCGCTCTTGGCGGCCCCGGCTCCCAAGCCGCCCCGCGACCTGGTGATCCTGTTCGATGCCTCGGGGTCGATGGCCGGTGCGCCCGCCGCCGCCGTGCAGCAGGCCGCCCTGCGCCTGGCGGAAATCCTGCCGCCCGAGGACGGCCTGGTCTTGCGCTGGTTCACGGAGGCCCTGGCCCGGCCGGTGCGCTTGCCCAGCGGCAATCGCCAGGCCGCGGCCCAGGCGCTGCTCTCGCTCAGCCAGCCGCGGGGCGGCACGGCGCTGTTCTATTCCATCGAGCAGTACGTGGAGGAGCGCGAGCGCGCCGTGGCCGGCGGCGTGCGCACGGACGAGCTGGTGATCCTGCTCACCGACGGGCGCGACAACACACCGCCCGACGACCCGGTCGCCCGGGCCGCGGAGGCCCGCGCGCGGCTCTCCCGGGCCCGCGCCGAGCTGCGGGTCGTGGCCCTCGGCGAGCGGCCGGAGCTCGAGCTCCTCGAGCCCCTGGCGGGAGGTGGGGAGTCCCTGCTGTTGAGCCCGACCCCGGCGCGTCTCGAGGCCCTGCTGCTGCGGCTGGGGGCCGAGGAGCGCTATCTGCCCGGTCCGATCGACGTCGAGGCCTTGCCCACAGAGATCCTCGGCGCGGCGGCGGTCGGCGCCGGTCGCGGGCGACCGCCCCTCGAGATGGCCCTGCGCGCTCGGTCCGCGCCGGGGGCCGAGGTCTTCTGGCTGGCCTCGGCGGGAGCCCCCCTGGGCGCCGTGCAGCGCGTCGGCCTGGGCCGCGCCGTCGCCTTGGCCTTCGCGCCCGGAGCCGAATGCGCGCCCCTGTGGCTCGGGCGTGGGGAGCTCTCCGCCCTGCTCGCCTTCCTCGCGGAACGGCCCCCGCGCCGTCCGGCGCGCCTGTCCCTGGCGGGCTCGCGGCTGGTGCTCGAACTGGAGGGCGGCGAGCGGCCCCCGGTGCTGCAGGGCCGCCTCGAGCCACGCCCCGGCGGGCGGCTGCCGGCCGAGCCCTTGACGCTGTGGGGCGAGGGGCCCGGCCGCTGGAGCGCCCCGCTGCCCGAGCGCTTCCTGCGCGCGGAACGGGACACGGCCCTCGAGCTGGTGCTCGATCCCGGATCGGCCCCCGACAGGCCGAGCTTGCCCTGGCTGCCGGCCCGCGCGCCCAGCGAGCGGCTCTGGGCGCAGCTCGAGGCGCCCGGGGGTCCGCTGCCGCCCGCGGCGGGCGCCCCGCCGCTCCTGCTGGTCAGCGCCCGCAAGGATTCGCCCGAGTGGGCCTTCGGCCTGCTCACCGCCGGCGCCCTGTGCCTGGGGATCGCTCTGTTCCTGCCCCTGGGCCGGCTCGGCCCCCCGCTGGTCAAGCGATCCGAGACCCCGGTTCGATCCTGATGGACCCCGTCGGGATCTCCAACCCAGGCAGCCATGCCGATCGCCATCCGGACCCTCGCCCGCTTCTTCGCCGCACTCTGCGTGGTGCTCTCGTGCGCCTGTGCTTCCAGCAAGTCGGCGCCCGTGGTCGCCGGGGGGCCGGCGAGCTGGCTCAAGCCCTCGCCGCTGTTGCGCCAGCAGCTCGATGACGAAGCGGCGCGCTTGCCCTGGACCCGCGGCCTCGAACGGGTCGAGCTGATCCGCTGGTTCGCTTCGATCGGCGAGCCGGCCTACTCCAAGCTGTTCGAGCTGCTCGAGGATCCCCGCCAGGACGTGGCCGCCGCGGCCTACGCGGCCTTGGGCGTCACCGGCGACAAGCGCCTGGTGACGCCGCTGCTCGAGGTGCCTTGGACCGATGCCCAGAAGGGCACGGACTTGGAGCTCGAGCGCGCGCGCACCCTGGTGCGGCTGGGCTGCTGGCAGGAGATCCCCACGCTGATCCGCGGCCTGGCGGACGAGCGCCTGTACACGCGCGCCCTGTGCATCGATGCGCTCTCGGAGGCCACCGGCCAGACCCTCGACTTCGAGGCTCGCGGCAGCGCTTCCTCACGGGAGATCGCCCGCGAGCGCTGGGAGCGCTGGTGGCTCAAGTACTCGGGCGATCCGCTGCGCTGACAGCCTGAGAAAGAATCGACTCGGGCTCCGCCCGAGCAGTTAGACCAGCCCGGCAGGATGCCTCCGGGCCGCTATCCGGCGGCCGCAGAGGCTGGGATCGACGCTGCGCGCCGATTGTTTCCCAGCCGCTGACAGCCCGAGAAGCAACCGACTCGCGCTGCGCCCGCGCCGCAGGAACGGCGCCTCTCATGCCTCTGGGGCCGCCAGCCCGGCTGCGCCATCCGCCGGCGATCAGGCCCGGCGCAAGCGCTCGACCAGGGCTTCGAAGGCCGCCAGGCCCTTCAGGGCATCCAGATCCGGATCTTCGAGCAGGTGCTCGAGATCCTCGTAGCCGTTGTCGATCGCGTGCTCCAGGGCCGCCAGCGCGGCCCGCGGGCGACCCAGCAGGCTCAGGGAGCAGGCCAGGTTGTAGAACACCGTCGGATCCTGGGGGCAGGCCCGCGCCAGGGCCAGGTCGGCCCGCAGGCCTTCCCGCAGGCGCCCGAGCCGGGTCAGGACCTGGGCCAGCTCCGCCAGGGCTTCGAGGCGCCCGGGATCGCGTCCCAGGGCGAGCGCCAGGAAATCGGCCAGGAACTCGTCCCCCAGGCGGCCCAGGCGGGCCCGGAGGTCCGGGGTCAGTTCCAGCGATCGGTGCGCCATGGGGGGCCGGCTGCAACGGGGTTGCCGGTGGGCACTAGGTTAGGCGCAGGCCGCCGGCCCCCGCTCCCCACCCTCGAACTTCGAGTGCCCGCCGTGGAAATCCGCTTTTGCGACCTGTGCAACGAATCCGTCCCCTTGGCCGACCTGCGCACCGGGCGGGCCCGCCAGGTGGGGGAGCGGGTGATCTGCGCGGCCTGCGAGGCCGCCATGGCCCAGGCTCAGCCCGTGGCCGCGGGCGCGCCGCCCGAGCCCCGCGCCGCCGCGGAGGCCGGATTGCGGCGCGGCGAACTGCGCCGCGAGAGCGGCGGCTCGGGTCCGGAATGGGCCGCCGGCTTCGCGATCTTGGTGGCCGGCGGGCTCGGTTACTTGGCGGTGGATCGCACCGAGCGCTCCGATCGCCTGCTCGCGGCGGCCCTCGACCAGCAGCAGCGCACGCTGGTCGGTTACGCCGAGCGGCTGGTGCAGGGGGAGGCGGGGGTGCAGGGCGCGCTGCTCGAGCACAACCTGGCGCGCAGCGTGCAGGGCGAGGAGCTGCGCTCGATCGACCTGCGCTGGCGCGCCGATCTGGAGGGCCTCGCGGCGCGCATCGAGGCGCTCGGGGCCGACCTCGATGGGCTGGGCAAGAAGCTGGCCGAGGTGCAGGCCGCCGACGGGCGCCTCAGCAACCTGGAGCGCGGGCTGCTGGGGTCCCAGCGGGACCTCCAGACCCTCACGGAGGCGGTGCTGAACCTCTCCGAGCGTCTGGCCAGCGGTGGGGGCCTTGGCTCTGCGCGCTCGCTCGCCGGCCCGGCTGCGCCCGCGGATCCTTCCGCGGCCGATCAGCCCCTGCCCTTCGCGGCCGAACTCGAGGGCCTCGGCAGCCCGGACTACGGCGCGCGCTGGGCGGCGGTCGACGCCCTCGGCCGGCGCGGGGATCCCGCCGCCGCCCCGTACCTGGTGCCCTGCCTCGGCGACAGCGACTTCTTCGTGCGCATGGCCGCGGCGCGCGCCCTGGGTCAACTGGGCAACCTGGTCGCCGTGCCAGCGCTGATCGAAGCGCTGGTGGATCCCGAGCCCAGCGTGGCCGAAGCGGCGGTCGAATCGCTGCGGCTCTTGACCGGCCGCAACTTCAAGTTCGACCCGATCGAGAAGGTCGAGGAGCGCAAGAAGCGCGCCCAGGCCTGGCGCGATTGGTGGGAGCGCTCCGGCTCGAGCGGCGCCGGTTGATCGGCGGCCGCCCGGCCGGCGCGCGCGCGGGTCACTTGGCTTCGATGCGGATCGAGCGCTTGGTCTCGAGCGGCTGCTTGCTGGGCAGCTCGACGGTCAGGACGCCCTTGTCGAAGGTCGCCGTCACGCGCTCCGCATCGACCTCGATGGGCAGGCCGACGCGGCGCTCGAAGCTGCCGTAGTGGCGCTCGCTATGCACCACGCGGTCCTGCTCGGAGCGTTCGACGACCTGCTTGTGACCGCGCAGGGTCAGCAGATCGCCGTCGACCGTCAGATCGAGGTCCTCGATCGCGACGCCCGGCAGCTCCGCGTGCAGCCGGAGGCCGCTCTCGGTCTTTTCCAGCTCGAAGCGCGGGCTGAACTCGCCGGCGGGGCGGGCGTACCAGCCGGCCAGCGGGCTCTGCTCGAGGCGCGGGCCCAGGTCTTCGAACAGGCGGTCGAACAGCCGCCCGAACTCGCCGAAGGGACCGAAACCCAGGCTGGCCAGGGTCGGCGCGGTTTTGGGGTAGGTGCGGGGAGCGACGGATTGGGGTTTGGTTTGCATGGTGGTTGGGCCGGCGGCCGGGTTTCCTGGCCCGGCCGGGGTGCTCGGGAGGGAGCAAGCGCCGTGCCATGCCAAAAGGGCGGCCCGTTGGGCTCCCGGTTCGGTTCGATACGGACTTGAAATGCCAGGATGGCGTAAAGCTGCCAATATGGCGCATCTTGGCCGGGGGTCCCCCCGGGCCCGGCCCAGTGCCACCCGGGGGGATGCCCCCGGTCTGGGGGGAAAAGCGGGCAGGGTCCCCCGGGGGCCGGTCGCAGGCCGGCGGCTCCCTCGCTCCGCCGGGGCGGCGAAGCGCGGCGGTCCGGAGCGCCGGGGCGGCGACCGACCGAGCAAGAACCCGCCGGGCGCGGGCCGCGCTCGACGTCAGACCGCGATTGAGGGGGCCCCCGCAGGGCGCTACCTTCGCCCCCCAACGTGAGCACCGCCCAAAAAGTCACCGTCGTCGGCGCCGGCTACGTGGGCATGACCTGCGCCCAGCGCCTGTGCCAGCTGGAGCTCTGCCGCGAGGTGGTGCTGATCGACGTCAAGGCGGGCCGCGCCCAGGGCATCGCCCTGGACCTGGCCCAGGCGGCGGCGATCGAGGGCTATGGCACGCGGGTCGTCGGCACCGGGGACCCGGCCCGCACCGCCGGCTCGGATCTGGTGATCATGACCGCCGGCCGCCCCCGGGCCCCGGGCATGAGCCGCTCCGATCTGCTGGAGGTCAACGGCCGCGTGGTGCGCTCGGTGGCCGAGTACGTGCGCCAGGGCTCGCCGGAGGCCTTCGTGATCGTGGTCACGAACCCGCTCGATTCGATGGTGCAGCTGATGCGCAAGGCGCTCGGCTTCCCCGGCAAGCGCGTGGTCGGCATGGCCGGCGTGCTGGATTCGGCCCGTTTCTCGATGTTTCTGGCCGAGGCGGCCAAGGTCGGCATCGCCGATGTGGACGCCATGGTGCTGGGCGCCCACGGCGACTCGATGGTCCCGGTGCTCGACTTCTGCACCGTGGGGGGGATCCCCGCCAAACACCTGCTGCCGCGCTCGACCCTGGAGGCCCTCGCCGGTCGCACCCGCAACGGCGGCGCGGAGATCGTCAAGCTGCTCGAGACCGGCAGCGCCTTCTACGCTCCCGCCAGCGCTGCGGTCGCCATGGCGCGCTCGGTGCTGCGCGACGAGAAGCGCGTGCTGCCCTGCGCCACCCTGCTGAACGGCGAGTACGGCATCGAGGGTCTGTTCATGGGCGTGCCCGCGGTGCTCGGCGCCGGCGGTGTCGAGCGCATCGTCGAGCTGCCCCTCGACACCGAGGCGCGCATCGCCCTCCAGAAGACCGCCGGAGCCGTGTCGGAGGACCTCGACAAGCTGCGCGAGCTGGGCCTGTACTGATCCCGATCGGCGCAGCTCGCCGATCGCCGCTTTCCTCTTCCTTCCCGATGAGCACCCGCACCGAGACCGATTCCTTCGGCCCGATCGAAGTCCAGGACGACCGCCTGTGGGGCGCCCAGACCGAGCGCTCGCGGCACAACTTCAAGATCGGCGGCCAGCGCTTCACCCGCGAGATGATCCGGGCCCTGGCGCTGGTCAAGCTGGGCGCGGCCAAGGCCAACACCGAGCTGGGCGAGCTCAAGCAGCTCGATGGCGCCCAGCAGGAGGCCCTGCTCGCCGCGGCCCAAGAGGTCGCCGAAGGACGCTTCGACGATCACTTCCCGCTCGTGGTCTGGCAGACCGGGTCGGGCACCCAGACCAATATGAACGTCAACGAGGTGATCAGCAACCGCGCCATCCAGCGCTTGGGGGGCCAGCTCGGCTCCAAGCTACCGATCCACCCCAACGACCACGTCAATCGCTCGCAATCCTCGAACGACGTGTTCCCCACGGCCATGCACGTGGCCAGCGCCGAGCGCGTGCACGCGCGCCTGCTGCCGGCCCTGCGCGCGCTGGCGGACGGCTTCGACCAAAAGGCCGAGGAATGGACCGATGTGGTCAAGATCGGCCGGACCCACCTGCAGGATGCCACGCCGCTGACCGTCGGGCAGGAGTTCTCGGGTTACGCCCAGCACGTGCGCGACGGCGTGCGCGTGTTGGAGCTGCTGCTCTCCCCGGTCTACGAGCTCGCCCTGGGCGGCACGGCGGTCGGCACCGGCCTCAACACCCACCCGCGGTATGCGGAGCTGTCGGCCAAGAAGATCGCCGAGCTGACCGGGCTGCCCTTCCGCAGCGCGCCCAACAAGTTCGCTGCGCTGGCGGGCCACGACGCCCTGGTCGGGCTCTCCGGGGGCCTCAAGCAGGTGGCCGCGGCGCTGATGAAGATCGCCAACGACATCCGCTGGCTCGGATCGGGCCCGCGCTGCGGCCTGGGCGAACTGCACCTGCCCGAGAACGAACCGGGCTCTTCGATCATGCCCGGCAAGGTCAACCCGACCCAGTGCGAGGCCCTGACCATGGTCTGCGTGCAGGTCATGGGCAACGACGCCGCCGTGGGTTTCGCTGGCAGCCAGGGCAACTTCGAACTCAACGTCTACAAGCCGGTGATCATCCACAATGTGCTGGAATCGATCACGCTGCTGGCCGATGCGGCGGAGTCCTTCCGCCTCAACTGCCTCGAGGGCCTCGAGCTGAACCGCCAACGGGTCGAGAGCTTGATGCAACAGTCCCTGATGCTGGTGACCGCCCTGAACCGCCACATCGGCTACGACAAGGCCGCCAAGGTGGCCAAGACGGCCTTCGAGAAGAACGCCACGCTGCGCGAGACCGTGATCGGGCTGGGCTTCATGACCGGCGAAGCCTTCGATGCCGCTGTGCAGCCCCGCGAGATGGTCGGCCCGCGGCCGAGCTGACCGATCCCGCCGGGGCGGTGCGGGCCCGTTCCGGGCGGCAGAAGCGGTCCGTTGGCCCCAGCCGGCGGCCAGCTCGGCGGCGCCTGAGACATCCCCGGCCTGGAGCCGGCCAGGGGCAGCTCCGATGCCCCCCTGAGGCTCCGCTTCCGGGGGGTGCAGAGCCGCCTCGCCATGGGGCTCGCCGCGCCGCGCCGCGCCTC
>JBILNK010000071.1:0-18965 GCA_044375105.1 Planctomycetota bacterium | reverse complement strand
TGCGCCCATCTCCATCGCTGTCCGCCACGGCGGCCAGGGCTGCGGCCAGCTGCTCGCCGGGAGCTGCGCCGAGCTGGCTCCACAGCAGCGCGCCGTCCGCGCCGCGGCGCACCTCGACGCGGCCCCGCCCCTGCTGCGCGAGCGGCGCGCCGATGGCCAGCTCGGGCAAGCCGTCGCCGTCCAGGTCGCCGAGGGCGCACAGGGCCGCCCCGAAGCGCTCGTAGGGCGCGCTGGCCGCGGTCTCGCGGAGGACCAGCCCGCTCGCCCCGCTGTGCCAACGAACCCGTCCAGCCGGCTGCGAGCTGCCGTCCGGAAGGGTCAGGGGCGCCGCCGGCGCGCCGACCGCGAAGTCGGCGAGCCCGTCTCCATCCACGTCGCCGAGAACCGCGAGGGCCGCGCCGCAGCGCTCCCCCGGGGACTGGCCGGGCAAGGTGAAGAGGTGGTGGAGCGCCGCTTCCTGGGCGGCGCACGGCGCAAGCGGGGCGAGCAGGCCGATCGGCACGAAGGCGGGCGCGAGGGCGCGCCGCGGAGCGGCCGGCGAGGACGCGGACGAGCGGTGCGATGTGGAGCGTTGCATGGCAAGGAAATCGGGGGCGGAGAGCGGAGGTGCGAGGCGAGCGAGCGGTGCCGGAGCGCCGGTGCTGTGGAGTCGGTGCTGTGGAATCGGTGCTGCAGCGCCGGTGCTGCGGCCGCGCTGGTGCGGCAGGGCGTGGGGCCGCGGGTTTGGCAACCCCGGCAGCGGAGCGCCGGCGCGCTGCGGGCGGCAGCTGGCGTCCGCGCCTGGGCTTGCGGAGCGCGAACGCCGCCGCACGAGCGTCTGCTCCATAGACGCAGCCCGCCGCTTTCGGTTACAGGCAAAGCATGTCCGCCGCCTCCGCACCCGACTTCACGCTGAGGCCCTTCGAGCCCGGCGATGCCGCCTCGCTGCTCGAGATCTACGCCCCGATCGTGCACCGGACGGCGATCAGCTTCGAAAGCGAGCCGCCGGACGCGGCGGGCTTCGCCCGGCGACTCAGCGAAATCCAGCGCTCACACTGCTGCTGGACCGGATCGGATGCACAGGGCCCCGCGGGCTACGCCTACGCCACGCGCTTCCGCGAGCGCGACGCCTATCGCTGGAGCGTCGAAACCTCGGTCTACGTGCACGCGCGGACGCGCCGCCGCGGCCTGGCCAGCGCGCTGATGCAGCGCGTGCTCGACGACTGCCTGCAACAAGGCCGAAGGCTGGCCTTGGCCGGCATCGTGCTGCCCCGCGGCACGGAGCGCGCGCGCCTCGGCGAAGCCCAGGCAGACCCCCACCTGCCCGGCAACAACCGGGCTTCCGTGGAGCTGCACGAGCGGCTCGGTTTCCGCTTCGTGGGCCGCTTCGAGGGCGTGGGCTGGAAATTCGGGCGCGGTTACGACGTGGGCTTCTGGCAGCTGCCCCTCGGGGACTGGACTTCCGCCCCCGAGCCCCCGCAACCCTCTGCAGCCCGTTGACGGGCTGAGAAACAATCGGCTCGGGCTGCGCCCGAGCAGACATACCAGCCCATCAGCATGCCCTTGGGCCGCCATCCGGCGGCCGCAGAGGCTGGGATCGCCGCTGCGCGCCGATTTCTTCCCAGCCTCTGACCGGGCTGCAAGCAGGAACGAGCTCGGGCAACGCACCCGGGCCGCCGGGCCAGCCCGTCGGAAGCCTTCGGCGCTGCCGGCGGCGGCCGCGGCGGCGGGCTTCCGGCGGCATGCAGCTCGTCGGCCCGCCTGGCACTTCTCCGCGTGTGCCAAGGCCCGCAGCCCTGGCCGAGCTCCGGAGCTCGTCGTGGCCGCAAGCGCGTCGGCCTCCCGTGCCCCCCACCGGCCGACCGGGACGGGCGCGGCCCGGCCGCCGACGGAAAGGCCTGCGAAGCCCGCCGGCTTCGGCCAACCGGGCTCAAGCCGCGCCGGTGCCGAGCCGATAGCGGCCTGGACAGGGGGGCGCAGGGGCATGTCGATCCAGAGGGAACCAGTGGAGCCGTCGTCGCACGGAGATCTCGCGGCGGGACTGCCGCTCGGGTGGGACTGGTGCGAGCCGCCGGCGGCTTTGCCGCGCCCGCGTGCGGCCAGCCCATGGCAGCGCCGGCGCGCCCTGCTGCTCGGCTTCGGGCTCTTGACCGCCGGCGTGCCGCTGATCCCGACGCCCGCGCCGGGGCTCCTGATCAGCGCCGTGGGTCTACGCACGCTCACGCCCCACTGCCGCTGGGCGCGCACGCCCTGGGCGCTGATCCTCAAGCGCGCGCCCCGCGGGCTGCGCCGCTGGCTGCGCGTGCGGCCGGTCGCCTGCGCCTGAATCGGCGGCGGGTCGCAGGCCCAGCGCGGGTTTCGAGCCGTGCGCGGCCCGCCCGGATTGAACGCCGGGTCGGCGGCCAAAGCCACCTCGCCGCCGCGCGCCGACCGCCCCGCTAGACTGCCCGCCCGTGCGGATCCTGTTCCTCAGCCAGCGGGTGCCGTTCCCCCCCAACCGCGGCGACAAGATCACCACCTTCCGGCTGGTGGAGCGCCTCTCACGGCGTTTCGAGGTCGAAGTCCTGGCCTTCGGCGAGGATCCCGAGGACCAGGCCCACGCGGCCGAACTCGGCCGCCGCGGCCTCGCCACACAGCTCGTCCCGCGCCCCCGCGGCCCCGCGCGGCTGGCCTCCCTGGGCCGCGCCCTGCTCACCGGCCGCGCCCTGACCTTGGGGCACTACGCGAGCCCGCGGCTCGCGGACCTGGCCCGCGCGGCCGGCGCGCGCGCCGACCTGTGCTACGCCTACTCCTCGTCGATGGGCGCCTTCCTGCTGCCGCTCGAGGGCCGCCGTCGGATCATGCACTTCGCCGAGCTCGATTCGGACAAGTGGCGTCAGTACGCACAGCGCTCGCGCGGCCTGGCCTGGCCCATGGGCCGGGTCTACGCCCGCGAAGCGCGCACCCTGCTCGGCTTCGAGCGCAAGCTCGCGGCCCGCTTCGACCACAGCGTCTTCTGCACGCCGCTCGAGCAGGCCATTTTCGAGCGCGCCATCCCGGGCCGGCCCTCGACCGTGATCCGCAACGGCGTCGACCTCGCCGCCCAGCGGCCCAGCGACCCCGCCCGGCGCCAGCCCGACCAGCTGGTCTTCGTGGGCGTGATGGACTACCTCCCCAACATCGACGGCGTGGTCTGGTTCGCCCGCGAGATCCTGCCCCAGATCCGTGCGCGGCGCCCCGGGGCCGGCTTCACCATCGTCGGCTCGCGCCCGACCCCCGCCGTGACCGAGCTGGCCAGCCTGCCGGGCGTGCGCGTGACCGGCTTCGTCGACGACCCGGGCCGCTACCTGGCCGAGGCCAGCGTCTCCGTCGCGCCCCTGCGCATCGCGCGCGGCATCCAGAACAAGGTCCTCGAAGCCTTGGCCGCGGCCCTGCCCGTGGTCGGCACGACCCCCGCCACCCAGGGCGTCGAAGGCCAACCGGGCCGCGACTTCCTGGTGGCCGACAGCGCCGCCGATTTCGCCGCCCGGTGCCTGGCGCTGCTCGAGGACCCGAGCGAAGCCCTGGCCCTCGGCCAGCGCGGCCGCCGCTTCGTCGAAGCCCACTACGACTGGGAACAGGTCCTCGACCCCTTCGACCGCCTGATCGACGCCACCCTGGCCGCCCCCCCGCGCCCCGCCCCCTGAGCCGCAGCCGCCCGACGCCGCATCGGCGCCAAACGGGCCGGCCCGAGGCACGCGGCCCCGCGGAGCACCCTGCAGGGTACGAAGGATCTGGCTCCGGGACCCGCTTTGCGCCGTGCTCCGGCGGCGCCTCCGCCGATGAGCCGTCGATCCGTGGCGGGCCGCCCTCCAGCTTTCCCGGAGGGCGGCCGGCCGCACGCGATCGAAGGCCCCGAGCACCCTCCGCGGACCCGTCTAGGCTCCGCAGCCAGCCGATGGCGGCCCGAAGGCACCGCACGGACTGGCGTTGCGGCTAGGGCGCGGCCCGGAACTAGTTCGGTCAGCTGCTCAATCCGTGTACTCGCCCAGGAACGACTGCAAGCCGATCAGGAAGCCATGGTCGGCTGCGTCGAAACTCACCGAATACAGCACCGTGCTGGTCTGGGACTTGGGGGAAGTCCAGGAGGAGCCTGAGCGCAGGAGCACGGTGCCCTTGTCCCCGCAGGCCACCCAGGTACCCGCCTTGTAGTCCAGACCTCGCAGCACGACGTTGGCAGGGATCGAGACCGTCTCCACCTCGAGGTCGCCGTTGGTCTGGCGCTCCAGAAGCTTGCCGTTCGAGGTGGTCACCCGCACCTGGTCGAGGCTGGTGCCGATCGCCACGGCCAGGTGATCCGAGCCGTTGACGGCGCTGGTGACCGGGATGTTGATCCAGGAGCTCCCGCCGTTCTCGGTGTACATCGCCAGACCGGTCTCCGTCGGGTCTTCCCGGGTGCCCACCACGACCCCGTGGATGGCGCTGCCAACTTGGATGAAGTCCGCAGCCTTGATCGTGCGGCCCGCAGTCGAGCGGGTGAAGGTCTGCTGGGTCCAGGCGCCCCAGCTGCCGCCTGAGTGCGTGATCGTGGCAAGATACGGACCGGTCGAGCAGCGGCCCGCGATGAACACGGTGTTGCTGCCGGGGATCGTCCCGCAGGTGTGGAGCTCGACCGTGGTCCCCGGGAGAGCGCCGGTCCAGGGCGTCCAGGTACTGCCCCCGTCCATGGTCAGCGCC
Source organism: Planctomycetota bacterium (assembly GCA_044375105.1). GTDB lineage: Bacteria > Planctomycetota > UBA1135 > UBA1135 > JBIKLM01. Next base: position 14,291 of record JBILNK010000071.1, on the reverse strand, counting down.
ACCCAGGTCGGGACGATCCGGCTGACGGTGCCGTCGCATTCGTACTGCTCACCGACCGCGACCCCGTAGCCCGCGCTGGACAGGGCGATGTCGATCCCATCCAGTTTGGTGTCGGCGACGGTCAGTTGACTCGAGGGATAGACCGGCGTGAGGGTCAGGCCTGCATTCGTGGTCCGCTTGATCATTCGCCCTTGGCCGATGGTCACCCCCGTGGTAGCGCTGAGGAAGTCGCCGGCGACGTGGCGGTTGACGTGGTCGGTGCCCTGCTTGGCCCAGGTGGCTCCGCGGTCCGAGCTGTACTGGATCAGCCCGTGACGACCGACCACCCAGGCCTCGACGACATCCTGGCCATTCACCACGGTCTTGAGGCTGTGCAGCGCCGACATGGGCGGCAGGGCGCTGGAGATCCCGCTGCCCACCGTTGATTGCTCCTGGACCCAGTAGGGCCCGGCGCTGGAGAACTCCGTGCAGCTCTGCGTGCAGATGTCGTAGACCAGGCGAGACGACGAGTTGGCGGGATACCAGCGGTGGATGGAACTCTCATAGCCCGCCGACAAGGCCGTCGCCGGCTGACCGTTCGCGCTCGGCAGGACGACGCAGGCGTATTGGGTTGGCACCTGGCAGCCCGAGGGAGCGGGTTCCGGAACGCCGCAGATCGACCCCAAGAGCCCGCCGGTGCTCAAGGTGTCGATCTGGGTGTAGCGCGTCCAGCTCGCGCCCCCGTTGGTCGTCTGGTAAAGCTGTCCCCCATTGGTGCCATTGCCGCCGACGCACCAACCGTCGTCGGTCCCGGGGATGAAGTCGAGGGACCAGAGCTCCAGGTAGCTGCCCCCGGAGGGATCGCAGGGGCCGCCCACCGCGATCGGGATGCGCGACCACAGCTGGGTGCTCGGATCCCGCCGGTAGGTCGCGCCCCAGTCCGCCGCGACCACGATCGTCCCGTCGAAGAGGATCTTGATGTCGTAGGGGTCCTCGGGATCGGTCCCCCCGAAGCCCGCGATCACCCCCTGGAGCTGGGTGGGCACGGACCAGGACTGCCAGTTGTTGCTGGTCTGAGCGATGACTCCGTCGCTGCCCACGACCCAGCCCGCTCCCGTCGAGGTCATCAAGATGTCCCAGAGCTCGGCGGGCTTGGGATCGTCGCTGTAGTCGAGGATCGTGGCGATGCGCGTCCAGTTGCGACCGCTGTCCGTAGTCTGCAGCACAGTGCCGCCAAGTCCGACAGCCCAGCCCCGGTCTTCATCGAGGAAGAAAATGCCCTTGAGGTCATCCCGGGATGCCAGGTCGGTGAAAGCCTGGACCCACTCCTGATTCGGGTCGTCCCAGTACCGAATCCGACCGCCGTCCTCGGCGATCGCACCGACACTGGAAGTCGGGAAGTGGACACCGTGGGCTTCACCCCCCTGGCGGTGGACCCACCTCGGTCCTTGGGCCAGGGCCAGGTCGGTCAGGATCAGGGCAAGAGCGAGCGGTCCCAGGGCGAGCTGGGCTCTGTTGCGAGACATGGGTCCTCCGTTGGGGTTGCGAGGTCAGGAACGGATCGAACAACCCCACCCTCGCCCCCCCCCCCCTCAAAAAAGTCAAGAAGAAAACCCACGAAAAAATAGATGGGCGGGTAGTCTCCGGATGTCTCGTCCCCAAGACCTCGCCAAGGACTCGCCCCATGATCGCTTTGCTCGCCCTGCTGACCCTGGCCTTTCCCCAAGCTCCGGCTAGCTCGCTGCATACGCAGCGGGAGGAGCTCGCAGGCGAGGCCGCCCCGGCGGTCACGCCCGTCCCCTGTGGCCCCAGTCAGCAGGCCGGCGGTCGGATTCAGGGGACGGGGGCCTTCATCCCCAACCGAGGGCAGTGGGACGAGGGGGTGCTCTATGGCTGCTTAGCGGGCAATCTGGCCCTGACGGTCACCCGCGATGCCTTGGTCGTCCGCAACATCCCCGGTGAGCGCTACGACCCGGAGATGGATTCGAGGCCGACCGTCGAACCGTTCGACGAGTTCGTGATCCGCTTCGGCGACGGCCAGAAACCGCTCACAATCCGCGAGCAAGGGGTCAAGGAAACCTACTACAACTTCTTCCTGGGTACACGCAGCGCTGTACGCGTCCCTGGATTCGCCGAGCTGGTACTCGAAGAGGTGCAGCCTGGCATCGATGTGTCGCTGGGCCTCGACCCGCAGGGGCGGCCTCGCTGGCATGCCCACCTAGATGCCGGCATTCGCCCCGAGGACTTCCGTTTCTCGGTCGAGGCACCGGCCAGTCAACGGGTCGAGGAGGGGGAACTGCTGGCGCTCGGCCAGACCGGCGTTCTGCGCCAGTGCGCCGAATTCGCTTGGCCCCTCTCCCCAACGGGCAGTCCCGGGACGATCACTCCGGTTCGCTTCGAGATTCGTGCAGGTCAAGACGAAACTTTCGGCCTGGTGGTGCCCGCCTGGACCCCTGCCGAGGGCTGGGTACTCGACCCTACGCTCGAGTTCGGCAGTTACCTGGGCAACAGTCAACTTGGATTCCCTCCGGAGGCTGCGGAGATGGCAGCCAACAGCGACTTCATCGTCGGATTCCGAAGCAGCACCGGCATGATCGGCACACCGGGGAGCATCCAGCCATTGATCGCCGGTCTCGGTGACATGGGAATAGCTCGCTTCAGGACCAACGACTCGAGCTTGGCCTGGATGACGTTTCTGGGAGGCACCGAGGCTGAGTACCTGGACCATGTCCTGGAGCGTGGCTCTGGCCTTGCCGTATTGGGCCAAACTTGGTCCGCGGAGTTCCCGATCGTGGGTACTCCCCTACAGGGCCAGCTCGTGAACCCGACGACTGAAGCCGACATCGCGATTACCTTGCTCAGCGCGGAGGGAGATTCGGTCCAGTGGTCCACCGTGCTTGGAGGAACTGACTCAGAGAACGCCCAACGAGCTGCGGTTCTCCCGGACCAAGACCTCGTGCTGGCTGTGTACGACGCGATGCCCGATTTTCCCCTGCTGGTCAATGCCGGTTACGATCCGGTCTGGGCTGCTGGAAAGCGATTGTTCCTGCGTATTGATCCGGAGATTCCTGCGGTTGTGGCGCATACCTACTTCTATGCCATGCCGATCTACGACATGGTGGTGACGCCTGACGGTGACCTGCTCTTCTCGGGGAACGCCAGCGCCGACAAGCCGCCGGCCCCCACGACCCCGGGGGTGCTCTCGAATTTCCACCCCAACACCTTCGAAGACTTCAGCCGCGGTTACATCGGCAAACTGTCCGCGGACCTGACCACCCTGATCGCGGGAACGTACATACCTGGAGGAAACCTGGTTCACTTCGGACTTGGCACTGATCCTAGCGGCAGCATCTACGCGGCGGGCAGGCCAGGATCATTGAATTTGCTCGCGCTTCCTGGCTCATTCCAGGTACCCCCCGTAGGCAAGTCGGGCTATCTGATCAAGATTGCTCCCAACCTGACTCGAGCCTGCCTGGCGACGTACATCGGAGTCAATCCGGGCACGGCGGGTGACCTGGACTGGGTTTTCCCCGGCAATGACGGACACCCGGTTGTCATCGGCGCGGCGGGCAATAGCGGTTGGCCGATCACCCCGGATGCGCTGCAACCCGCCTTCGCCGGCAGCTTCGCCACCGGGGATCTCTATATCGGCAAGCTCGACCCCCTGGGAGAAACCTTGCTGTACGGATCCTGGTACGGAGGCAATGGCAACGACAATGTTCCCCTCGCAGATTCCTTAGGCGACGGAAAGGTCGGCATCGCCTTCGTCACGAGCTCCTCCAACCTGTTGTTGCCCCAAGGCACCTACGACCCCAGCTACGACGGCAATATCGACGTCGGTATCGTCGGCTTCGACCTGGGGCTCGAGCCCTGGCGGGTGCTGGGCGGCGGGATGAAGGGCTCGATCGAGATGCCGGTGCTGGTCGGCACCGGCAAGCTGCTGCCGGGCACGCCCACGCGCCTGGCCCTGCGGGCGGCGGAGCCGAACCAGCCGCTCTGGTGGGTCGGCGGTTTCAGCGAGATCCAACTGCCGCTGCTGGGCGGAACGCTGGTGCCCTTCCCCGAGATCGTCCTGCCGGGCCAGACCGACTCCCTCGGCTGGGCCGACTTCCACTTCAACTGGCCCAACGTGCCCCCCGGCCTGGTCTTCACCGTCCAAGCCTGGTGCCTCGACCCCCTGGCCCCACAGCTCTTCGGCGCCTCCAACGCACTGCAAGCCCTGGCCCAGTGAGTCGGGCGGCTCAGGCCGGCCGGAGGGCCAGGAGGCGGGCGCTCTCGAGTTGACGGCCGAACCCGAGGATCGCGATCTCTCCGTAGGCCAAGGCTCGAGCGGCCGAAGCGCCCAGGGCGGACGGAACCGCGTCCATCCCGGGCCGTAGGGCCGGTTGAATCGCAAGCAGGGCAACGAGCGGCGCCAAGGGCCCGGGAGCGTCGGCTTGGAAAGCTCGGCGGCGGATCTGGCGCGGGGTCGCTCGGGCGGATCCGGCGGATCGGGAGAATCTCGGCGACCGGGGGCGATCGGGTCGGTCTAGGGGGATATGTGGAGCCCGCCCCAGGAGTCCGAGGAGAGGGAGCGTCGTCGGTCGCTCTGGCAGCCGGAGCGGAAGGGGCGCGGGGACCTCGGGGAGCAGCCGGCCGCGGGCGGGGTGGGGTCTGCGTGGGACTTCGATGCGCTCGATGGAGGGAGTGCGGAGCCGGGCGGGCCGACGGCGCCTTGGGGGCGCTGCCTGGGTGTCGGGGGCGGGCTGATGCTGGCCCTGTGGACGCTGGAGCGGAGTTTGGCACCGGACTTCGGCGAGGGGCTGGCGCTGCGCTGGCTGCGCTCCTTGGCGGACCATCCCTGGCGCAGCGGGCTGGCGCTCGGGCTGCTGGCGTTGGCGGTTTGCCCTTGGCGGAGGGAGGTTCAGGAGATCTCCTCGGGAGCGCTGCGGGGGGACCCGGATGTCGGGGCCTGAAGTTAGACATCTAATCGAACGGCCCCGGGGCCCCGGGTTCCGCTGGCGTTGGCCGCCGGCGAGCACTAAGATCACGGGAATTCCGGCCCCCGATAGGTGTCGGATATGGGCCGCAAACCGCGGGGCGGAGCTTGCCGTACCCCCTGTGACCGGAAGCTGGGCCGAGGGTCCGGCGGCCGCGCGGCTGCCCCGGCCGTGGGTTTGTGCCGTGTGCGGCGCCGATCCGCAGGGGAACTCTCGCCAGCCATCGCCAACCCCGCTTGTAGAGGACGATGACATCGACTTTGACCGAAGTGCTAGGACAGATCGTGCGTGGACCGGAGGAGACCGAACTGTTCGGCCCCGCCCTGCGCATCGACCCCTGCTGCGCGTCCCTCCGCCCCGGGCATCCGCCCACCCAGGCCATGGTGGTCACCACGGTGGCCCGGCGCCTGATCGAACTGTCCAAGGAGGGGGCCAAGCTCAAGACCCTGCTGGTGGCAGGCGACATCGATCCGATGCGCCACCCGGAATTCAGGCAGATCTCCGAAAACCTGCGCGAGCTCGGCCACAAGTGGTTCCCCAAGGCCCACCTGGCGCTGATCTCCGATGGCACCGGGCTGACCGACCCGGACCTGCGCCACAGCCTGATCGCCTACCACCAGCCGATCCTGCGCCTGGACGCCGGCACCCAGAAGACCTTCACGGCCCTCACGGGAGAACCGGCCAAGGCCTACAAGGACCTGGTCGAGGGTCTAGCCCAGCTAGAATCCGAGCGTTGGCTGCTGCGCGCCTGTTTCGTCAGCGGCCCCGTCGACAATTCCTCCGAAGCCGAAGTCCGCAGCTGGTTGGCCCAGGTGGCAAAGCTGGCGCCCTCCGGCCTGCAGCTGACCACTCCTGCGAAAGCCGACCGTTCGAAGAAGCTCCAACCCGTCTCCAAGTCCCGGCTCGAGGCCATCGCCGACGCGGCGGCCAAGAAGACCGGACGGAACGTGGCGATCGTGCCCGCGGCCTGACAGGCTCAGAACCCATCGGCCCGGGCTGCGCCCGAGCCGATGCAGCAGCCCCTCAGCCTGCCTGAGGGCCGCCAGCTGGCGGCCTGGTACGCCGCCACCGGCCGGGGACGCGGAGCGACATCGCGGCAGAGCCTTCGCCCCTCCGATCGCCCCATGAGCCAAACCGACGGTCCGATGGACCCTTCCGAGCGCTCCCGAGCCGAAACCGGCGCCCGCGCCCCGGCCAGCACCAAGGCGGGCGCCAGCCCGGCCTTGACCAACCGCAGCCTGCGCGAAGGGCCGCGCAGCCGGATCGAGACCAGCCTGGACGGGCGGGTGACCATCGAGATCGCCGAGAGCGCCGGCTATTGCTGGGGCGTCGAGCGCGCCATCGACCTGGCGGTGGAAGCGGCCCAGGACAAGTCTCGGCCGGTGCTGACCCACGGCGAGCTGATCCACAACTCCTACACCGTCGACAAGCTGGCCCGCGAGCACGGCATCACGCACGTCGATGACCACCTGGCGGCGCCGGCTGGGGCGGCTCTGGTGATCCGCGCCCACGGCGTGCCGCCGGCGGTCAAGCGCGAGGCCAAGGCGGCCGGCCTGCAGGTCATCGACGGCACCTGCCCGCTGGTCGACATCATCCACAGGAAGGCGGTCGGGCTGGTCAAGGAGGGCTACGACGTGTTCGTGGTCGGGCAGCGCGAGCACCCCGAGATCCGCGGCATCGTGGCTTCGGTGGCGGAGGCCGGCGGTCAGGCGACGGTGCTCGAGAGCATCGAAGAAGCCGAGGCCCTGCCGCCGCTCAAGCGCGCCGGCGTGGTGATCCAGTCGACCTTGATCGCCAAGAAGGCCGGCCTGATCGCCGCCGCCCTGGTGCCCAAGGCCCGCGAGGTGCGCGTGGTCAACACGATCTGCCACGTCACCACCGAACGCCAGGAGGAGGCCGAACACCTGGCCAGCACCGCCGACGTGATCCTGGTGGTCGGCAGCCCGCACTCGTCCAACTCGCGCAAACTGGTCGAGGTCTGCGCCTCCCATGGGGTGCCGACCTTCCAGGTCGAGAGCGCGGCCGACATCCGCCGGGAATGGTTCGAGGGCAAGCGCCATGTGGGCATCCACGCGGGCGCGTCGACGCCAGCCGAAATCATCGACCAAATCGTGCAGCAGCTGCGCCAGGATCTCTCCTTGGCGCCGGCGTGAGCGGCGCGGCCAAACAGCCCGGCGGCGGCGGAGCGCTGGAGAGTGGCCCTGCGCCGCGCTCCGCGCCCGCGAGCGCCGGCCGTCCGGTTTCCGGGTCCGCGCTGGGCGGGCCGGCAGCGCGGCTGATCGGCGTGGAGAAGCGCTACGCGCAAACGGGCCCGACCGAGGTCGGCCTGTTCGGCATCGATCTCGAGCTGGCCGGGGGCGAGATCCTGGCGCTGCTCGGGCCCAACGGCGCAGGCAAGACCACCGCGGTGCGCATCCTGTGCGGGCTGCTGGAGCCCGACCGAGGCCGCGCGGAGATCGGCGGCTTCGACCTGGCGCGGGATCCCTTGGAGGCCCGTCGGCAGCTGGGCTATGTGCCCGACGGGGCCCCGCTCTACGCAGAGCTCGATGCCTGGGAACACGTGGACCTGGTGGCCGGTCTGCACGGGCTGGAGCCGGGCCTGGCGCGGCAGCGCGCGGAGGCGGCCTTCGAGGGCCTGGAGCTCAGCGCCGCCGCGGACCGGCCGGTCGGCGGCTACAGCCGGGGCATGCGGCAGAAGCTGGCCCTGGCCCTGGCAATCCTGCCCCGGCCGCGGTTGCTCGTCCTGGACGAGCCCCTCTCGGGTCTGGATGCGCCCTCGACGATGATCGCCAAGGAGCTGCTGCGGCGCTACGCCGCCTCCGGCGCCGCGGTGCTGATCACCTCGCACCTGCTGGACGTGGTCGAGCGGCTGGCGGATCGCCTGGTGATCCTGCGCGCGGGGCGCGTGATCGCCAGCGGCCCCTACGCCCAGCTGGCCGCCGAACGGGGGGCCGCAACCCTCGAAGGCTTGTTCGCGGGCCTCGTGCAGAGCGCCTCCCCCGCGGACGCAGCGGCGCGCATCCTCGCCGAGTAGCCGGCCGCAACGCCGGCCGATTTTCGCCTCGAGCCCGGTGCCCTGCGAAGGGTCTGATCGCCGGCGGAGCGGCCGGTCGACCGGGCGGCGCCTCGCGAAGACGGTACCGTGCACCAGGGATCGGGGGGGGGCCGCGCCAGGCATGAGCGCTAAAGCGGGCTGTGGGCGGTGAGAACACATAGCGGCTTCAGGCCCTGTGGACCCCGCGGGAACGCCCAGCCCGTGGAAGCCTGGTCGCGCGCGCAGGAGCCCAGGGCGCGCTCCTGACGGAGCCCGCAGGCCCCCCTCGCCGCTTGCGCCCCTGGCATCCCCAGGCTCGATAGCTCGGCAAGCGGACTCCAGGGGCTCTGGAGCCTGGAGCCCGTCCTGCGCGCATCGCCAACGCCCCGAGCGCTGACCGGCTCAGCCGCCGCACGCCATGGACGCCTGCGATGCGTAAGCAGACAACCCGCACCGATCCCCAGCCCAGGAAGCGACCGGCCCCGGGGCGCTCCCAGGCCGGTCTGTAGTCAGGGCCTCAGAAGTCCTCTGAGTTCATCAACAGGAAGTCCTCTACGCCTTCGCCTGAGTCCGTGTGCTGGCTCGGCAGGGCCGGAGCGGGAGCGCTCGAGCGCGCGGCCGGATTGCCTTTGGCGTTCGTCGAGCGCTGCCAACCGGGCTGCGACCGCGCGGGCAGGACGTCCGACCCGACCATTGCGGTCACGCTGCCGCTGGAGCGGCGATCGGCCAGCCGATACTCGGAGACCAGCCTACGCACGGCATGGACCTGGCCGCTGGTCTCGATCGCGGTCGAGGCCAGCTCCTCGGCGCTGGCAGCGTTGGCCTGGGTCAACTTGTCGAGCTCCTCCACGCCCGTGGAGACGCTGCGGATGCCCTCGAGTTGCTCCGTGGAGGCCGCGGCGATCTCCTTGAGCAGCAGATTGACCTTGCCGGAGCCGTCGAGGATCTCGCGCAGGGTCTGGCTGACACGCTCGGCACTAGCCACGCCCACTTTCACCTGGCTGTTGGACTCCGCCACGATCCGACCGGTCTGCTTGGCGGATTCGGCGCTGCGCTGAGCCAGGGCGCGCACCTCCTCGGCCACCACTGCGAAGCCCTTACCGGCCTCACCTGCGCGGGCCGCCTCGACTGCGGCGTTGAGCGCCAGCAGATTGGTTTGAAAGGCAATATCGTCGATGACCTTGATGATCGTCGAGATGTTCTCCGACGAAGCCTGGATATCCTGCATGGCGCGGGCCATGCCTTCCATCTCCTGCATCGAATGATTCGCGGACTGGGCATGCTGCTCGGAGAGCACCTTGGCCTGGTCAGCGTTCAGCGAGTTCTGCTGGGACATGCCCGAGACGCCCTCGATGATTTGACGGATGGCCTCGAGCGAGGCGGTCTGTTCTGTCGAGGCACTGGCCAGCTGCTGGCTAGCCGCTTGAGTACCGGTCGCACCCTGGTCGATCCCTTCGAAGCCGGCGCTGATCTCCGCAATCACATCGTGTATGTTGGAGATCAGGCTGTTGAAGCTGACGGAAAGCTGACCGATCTCATCGCGGCGCCGATTGGCAAGGCGCTTGGATAGATCGCGACTCTCGACGATCGCACGGATGCTGACCACCGCCTCCTTGAGCGGCCTGGCCAGGGAACGCGCAAAGAGCATCCCGAGCAGAGCGATAGCAAGCGACATACCGCCGGCCATCAAAAGTTGCCTAGCGAGCATGGCATTGGCTGGACTGTGCACCTCGCTCAGGTACTTCTCGGCCACCAAGGCGTAGCGCTCGCCATCTTCCTCGATCGGTTTGTAGGCGCTGAGCACCGGGACGCCCGCATAATCGACCGTGCGCATGATGCCGGACTCCCCTTCCAGAGCCCGCTCGATGGCCGGGCTGCGGGCCCTCCGGAACTCGCTCTCGGCAACATGCCGGCTGGGCGACTCCGGCATGAATTCTGCGTTGACCAGGTAGACCTCGCCGGTCTCACCCAAACCCGAGGCGTCCCCCAAGATCATGCCTACCTTGGCCAGAGGCACCTGGAATAGGAGCGCGCCGATGCGCTCGGCACCCCGGTAGACGGGAGTACCCACGAACTCGGCCTTGGCCTGGTACGAGGGCACATAAGGTTGGGGATCGACTCGGACCACCTCACCCCGACGGGCCTTGATGGTGCGCTCGAAGCATCGCGCCAGATTGGAATCGTCGTGGGGCCCGTCGAGCAAATTGGTAGCGAAGTCGACCTCTTTGCAGACCGAATAAACAATGTTACCGTAGATATCGGCCATCAAGAGGTCGTAGAACCCGAACGAGCCCACGTAGCTGTCCAGGAACGTATGGTACCGGGCATGAATCCGATTGTAGTCACAATCGCCCGGTGCGGCTGACAAGCTATTTTTTTGGCCGATCTCGGCCGTATTGTCGGCGATGTACATCGCCTGCAGAGTCAGGCCGGCCGCCGAATCGGGCAGGAACGCTTCGGCTCCGCTCCACTCATAGCCGGAAGCTTCCAGCCGCTCGCGAAAGGCCTGATCCAAAAAACGCTCCATGGCTTCGCGGCGCTGCACGATGGCCGCGGGGCCCAGGTCGACCTGGCGACCAAGGTCTGCGAATGCGCGCGAAAATTCGGAGATCCCCTCCTGCAGCAGCTGGCTGCCAGCCAGACCGCGCAACTGCTCACGCATCAGATTGAAATGCTCCCTGTGGAGTTCCGACGCGCGCTGATCCCGGATGCCGACCAGGTTCTGGCTTTCCGCTGCGATCAGCTCTGAGCGACTGATGTGGGCTCCGACCCCGGCCAGGGCCGCAATCGACCCCAGGCCGACGCCAAGGCAAAGGGCTACCAGCTTGAAGGACAGACTGGTGGAGTGGAACGGATTGAGGAAGGGGGACGTAGACATCGAACGGTTGGGTGAAGCGGACGGCCCCGAGCCGAGCGGGCGGATCCAGGGGATGCGGGTTAGCCATCGGAATCGAGCTCGGCCCTGCTTGAGCCAAGCAGACGCGCTCGGCCCAGTGCAGAGCCATCAGCCGACGGATTTTCGGCGCGCCTGACCACGGGCGAAATCGACCATGCGGGCCGGGATCGCGTCGAGGTGCAGGACTTCGTCCACACCGCCCGCAGCGATCGCCTCGCGCGGCATACCGAAAATCACCGAACTGGACTCGTCCTGAGCCACGGTGAAGCCTCCCGCGGCATGCAGGGACGCCATACCACCCGCGCCGTCGTTGCCCATGCCGGTCAAGATCAGCCCCATGGCGTTGGGTCCGAGAACCTGGGCACCGCTCTCGAACAGGACCTCGACTGCGGGGCGGTGGTACCGGACACGCGGGCCAGCTTGGGTCTCGACCAGATACTGGGCGCCGCTTCGCACCACCTTGAGGTGGACATCGCCAGGAGCCACCAAGACCTTTCCGGGCCCGATCAAGTCGCCGCTCTTCGCCTCGCGCACCTCGAGCACGCTGGCTGCATCCATGCGCTTCGCGAACGCCGCAGAAAAGCTCGCGGGCATGTGCTGGACGATCACGATACCAGGCATGTTGGCCGGCAGATTAGAGAGGATCGCATGGATCGCCGAGCCTCCGCCAGTGGAGGCTCCCACCAGGATGGCCTTGTTGGTGGTCACGCTAAGCGCCGTGCCTTGCGACTTCGAGCCACGGCCAACCGGCTGCTTGGGTTGCAGGCGTACCCTGCGGGCCTGGAGCACCGTGCGGATGAGATCGCCGCCGAGATCTCCGATCGAGTAGGCCGCGCTTGGTTTGCCAAAAACCTCGATGGCCCCCGCCTCGAGGCAGGACAGCGCCATCTCGCTTCCCTGGGGAGAAAGCGAGCTGCAGACGATGACGGGTAACGGATGGAAAGCCATCAAGCGCCTCAGAAAGCTGAGGCCATCCATGCGCGGCATCTCCAGGTCGAGCACCAAGACCTCAGGGTCCAATTGTTGGATCAGGTCCCTGGCCACGAACGGATCCGATGCGGTACCAACCACCTCGATTTGCGGGTGGGCCCCCAACTCCTTGCGCAGGGCCGCGCGCACAAGGGCCGAGTCATCGACCACGAGGACCCGTATAGGGCCTCGACCGGAGGCAAGGGGAGCGGGGTTGGGGGCCGGCATGATCTGGTGAGCGAGCGGCTCAGCATCAAGGAGACGAGCGGAGGGGGCCGTCCGTTGAAGGACGGGCCCGAGGTCGAAACGCTGGACGGAAGCCATGCCGCGGTCGCAGGATCGCGCTGGGGCGGCTGACACTGGCTACGCTCATTGCTTGGCGGGGCGCAAGGCGACCGCGATCTCCACCTTTTCGCCTGCGGAGGCGAAGCGGCGACGACATTGCGCATCCTGCGCCCGGCCATCGAGCGGGCCGGGGAGCCCTAACTTGAAGGGTTTCTCGCGTCCTCCCAGCAGGACCACGACCTCGCCACCGATGATGTTCGCGAGCTCGTCGAGCACCTTGCAGAGATCCTCGTCGTCGAACGCTGCCCTTTCCTGACCGGTCATCCCACTGGCGGCCTCCTGCGCCAAGCCTTTGGTAGCAGCGATGATCAGCTCGCCTTCAACTCCGGGACCCTTGAAAGCGATGCAGCGCCGCAGGGCACCCGCGCCGACGTTGGCCTCGCAGGGGTCGGCCAGGATGAAGGCTATGCGCTCCAACGAATGGAGCACCACCTGGTCCAAGCGCGCCAGATCAATTTCGGGCAGATCCGCCCCCGTGCCGTCACTCACGGGGACCGCCTTGGCCAGGTGCTCGCCAAGCAGCTCCTTGAGCTTCTCGGGCTCGAAAGGCTTGTGCAGGAATCCCCGGATGCCGAGGCCACGCAGCGACAGGATCCGCTGATGGTTGGCTTCGGTGCTGACGATGACAACGACAGGTTCGAACCCGACCATCTCGGAGCGTAGCTTGCGCAAGAACGTCTCGCCATCCATGACGGGCATGTTCAAGTCGAGGATGATCGCTCCAATGCGCTCGGAGCGGCAGCGCTCGAACGCCTCCTGCCCATTGCCCGCGTCGACGAGAGCATCGACAGACACCTGAGCCTGCTGCAGGGCACGCCGCACCATCATCCGAATGAAGGGCGAGTCGTCTACGATTAGAATCTTGTTCATGGTACTGGTCAGGCGGATCTGGCGTTGCTCACAGGCCAGATCTGTTTGCGGGAGCCCTGGATACGCACCGTGACGGCGCCGCTGGCCAGGTCGAGTTCCATGCTGCGGGCCAGGCCGCCACCGACGTCCTCGGCGGCCAGGGCCACGTCGTTTTTCCAGAGCAGCTTGCGCAGGATAGTCCTGTTGCGATATCCGATCTGGAGGTTGCCGCTAGCGTCGCTGAGTTCGGCTGCGCCGGCGGCGCAGACGATCAGCCGGCGTTTCTCGGCACCCAGGGCATAAGCCGTCTTGAACAGCGCCGGAACGCCCAGGCTGCCGTAACACCAGGGCTGAACCGATGCTTTCTCGGCTTCGACCGGAAACGGCAGCATGAAATGCAACATGCCACCGATACGTAAATCGGGATCAAACAAGGTCACCGCTACGCAGGTCCCCAAGGCATGCGTAACGATCTTTCCCTGGAGGGATCCGACGACGCAGATGTCGCCGATGGCAACGTTGTAGCTGTCTATCGTGTTAGGGATGCTAGACATAGCCTCGATTCAGTAGACTTTCTTGTAAGCGGAGGCTTCCAGTGGTAGCAGGCCATCGAACTTGCCAGCAAATCCTTCCGACCTTCCCAGGAACAACAAGCCCCCAGGCCTCAAAATGTCGATGAATTTCTGCTCCAGACGAAGACGGCTCGGTTCATCGAAATAAATCATCACGTTGCGGCAGAAAATAGCGTCGAATGGTCCCTTGAGCTTCCATGGGGCCAGAAGGTTGAGGAGCCCGAACCGCACCAGCCGGCGCAGAGCCGGCTGCACCTCGAAGCTCGGACCATCGGTCGAATCTCTTCGAATGAAATAGTGCTCTATCTTGCGCTTCGGGAGGCCTTCAAGGAATTTGGGCGTATAATGGCCACGTCTGGCGGTGCGGAGCTCGCTGATCGCTAGGTCCGTGGCCAGGATGCGCGCATCGATGCTTTTCAGGCAACGAAATGTACTTGCCAGCACCATGGCGATCGAATACGGCTCGCAGCCGTTGGAGCAGCCAGCGGACCAGATGCGCAGCCGTGGAGGCCTCGAAGCATCCGGGACGAGAGTTTCAAGAACTTCGCTGCGGAGCCACTCGAAGTGGCTGGCCTCTCGAAAAAAGTGCGTATAATTGGTTGAGAGCACGTCGAATGCAGACAATGCCATGCGTGGGTCTCGTCCCAGGCGCAACGCTCGTACGAGGC
>JBILNK010000234.1:0-5283 GCA_044375105.1 Planctomycetota bacterium | reverse complement strand
TCCGGTGCTCGAGGGGCCCTTCGAGACCCTGCCGGGGCAGATCCGAGGGGGCATCGAGGTCTCGCTCGAAATCGGTCCGCGCCTCAGCGGGCGCGTCGTGAATCCGGCCGGCGAGCCGTTAATCGGCGCCCAGGTGGACCTGTTCCCGAGGAGGGGCGAAGGCTTCGTCGTGCGCACGCGCAGCGGCGACGAGGGGCGTTTCGAGGTCGGCTTGCAGAGCCGCGATGCCTACCAGCTGATGGCGCATCAGCTCGGCTATATCCCGATCCAATTCTCGGCGCTGCGTTTCGTGGAGCCCGGAGCGGATCTCACGGTCATGCTCGAACCGCTGCCGACGACGGTCTTCCTGGTCGAAGATGCGCAGAGCAGTCGAGCGATCGAAGAATTCCATCTGGAGGTTCGCTCCGGCGGGCGGGGCTGGTTCGGCGCGGGGCGTAGCGCGCCCTCGGCGCCGCAGCGCTTTCCGAAGCATCCCGGAGGCCGCCTCGAGCTGGCCGCCTGCCTGGAGGACACGGTCTGGGTCTTTGCGCCCGGTTACGCCCAAACCGAGCTGCCCGTCGCTTGGGAGGACCCGCAGACGCGGCAGTGCCGGCTGCGCCTCACGCCCGCGGCGCGGATCCTGGGGCAGCTCGCGGCCGCCGGTGCATCCATGGCGGGAGCGGCGCTTTGGCTCCGCTCGGTGCATGGGGACCTGGGCCGCGAAATCCGCAGCAGCGCGGACGGTCGCTTCGCCTTCGACGACCTGCCCGCCGGGACCTACGACCTCGAGGCCGTGTCGGGTCTGAGCCAGGTGCGCCGCAGCGCCATCCAAGTCGCCGAAGGCCAAACCCTGGACCTGGGCCGACTGGATCTGGAGCCGGCGGGCAGCCTGCGCGTGCGGCTGATCCCGCCGCCCGGGCAATCGGCCGCGGGCCTGCGCCTGCGCCTGGACGATGCCTTGGGCGGGCCCGCCCTGCTCACCGATGGCCTGGGCATGGCGCGCTTCACCGGGCTGGCCCCGGGACCGCACCGGCTGTTTTTCCCCGGAGCTCCGCAACGCTTCGAGCCCGCGCCGCCCATCGAAGCCCTGGTCCCTGCGGGCCAGCAAACCGAGCTGACCCTCGACCTCGCACCCCTGGAATGGTGCCGGATCGAAGTGCAGTTCTCCGCACCGCGGCTCGGCGACGCCAGCGTCGAGCTCATGGCCTGGAACCTCGCACCCGAGCTCAACCAGACCGTCGACGACAGGCCGAATTTCCTCCTGATCCCGCGCGCCCGCCCCGATGCGGCGGGACGCTGGATCGGGCACGCCCCACCCGGCGCCAAGGGGCAGCTGTGCGCGGAGGTGTGCTCCGCTCCGAGCTGGCGCTGGGACGGCCCCAAGGTCAACACGACTCCTGGCGAGATCGTGAGCGCAGACTTCCCGCTGCCCGCCGCCGAGCTGCTCCTGTCCTGGGAAGAGGCCGCGGACTGGCCCACCGACCTGCGCATCTCCCTGAGCCTCGAGCCCCTCGAATCACAGGCCAGCCTCGGATACGCCACGGACGTTCCGTCGACCATCAGCGGCTCCTTCGTCGCCGGGCCGTTCCCCTTCGACCCACGCCGCCCCGGGCCCCTCGAGGGCCCCGCCGCCGAGCTGCTGCGCCCCGGCGAGCTCTGCTGGTCGGCCCTGCCCCCCGGCCGCTTCCGCGCCCGCGTTCAGCTGCAGGCCGCCGAGGGCGACGCGCTCCTGCGCCAACTCGAAACCGAACTGACCCTGCCCGAAAACGGCCAAGTCGAATGCACGCTGCGTTGACGGCGCATGCGGCGCTGACCAAGCCCTACGCCCGCTCCGAGCGCGCTGTCCTCGTCCGCGCCGCTCCTGGACCCCAGAGGACCATAGCAAGCGCCCCGGCCCGCCCCGTGACCTTCCCCGACGCTCGCCCATGACGTCACGACTCAAAGCACTGGTCGCCGCGCTCGGACTCGCGCTGCTCCTGGCCTGGATTCTGGTCGAGGAGCGGCCCAGCCGGGAAGCAGCCGTGCCCGCAGCGGCTTTGCCGAGCCTGGGCAGCGAGTCGCTGCAGCCTTTGCAGGTGGATGTTGTGAGCCAAGCCTCGGCAGCGATCTCCCCGAACGCGATCAGCGAGCGCGCGCTGGCGCCGGTGGAGGATGCGGTCGCCGCCGTCAATGAGCGCGCCTCATCACGCTGTCGCTTGAGCGGCCGACTGGTGGATCCCGAGGGTCAGCCCTTGGAGGGACAGCTCGTACAGCTCTACACGCAGGGACCCTGGCCGGAGGACGCGCTGGCCCAGCCGATTTCCCGGCTTTCCAATTTGCCGGGCTTCGAGCAGAGCAGCGATGTCGCAGGGCGTTTCGTATTCGAGTTCGTTCCGCCCCAGATCCACACGACCCTGGGCATCGGCCTGGATCCCTTGCGCACACGGGTCAACATTCAATTCACGGAAAAGCCAGTCCTGATTCCGGAGAATACCGTCAGCCAGAAACCTCTCGGGCCAGGCGAGCGCGATCTGGGGGACCTGGTTCTGTTCCCAGCCAGCGCGATCCAGGGCCGCGTGTCGACCCCAAACGGAGAACCTGTCCAGGGCGCGCGCATCCGGCTTACGAGCGGACAGTTTTCGTTTTCAGAGCCCACGACCATCAGCGCCGCCGATGGGTCCTTCGTGCTGGGCTCGATCGAGGATCGCCGCGGGGCTCTTGCGATCACCGCTCCGGGCTACCTGGGTCAAGAACTCGAA
The DNA here is from genome assembly GCA_044375105.1 of Planctomycetota bacterium. Lineage (GTDB taxonomy): Bacteria > Planctomycetota > UBA1135 > UBA1135 > JBIKLM01. The sequence continues at coordinate 2,566 of JBILNK010000234.1, read as the reverse complement.
CCCTCCGACCTGATCCCGGGGCGCATGCATGGCCCCTTCGAGGTGCAGCTCGAGCCCGGTGCTCTCCTGACCGGGCGCGTGGTCTCGACCGAGGGTCAAGCGCTGGCCGGCGCCAGCCTGGTCCTGATCCCCCAAACGGGGGGGCAAGCAACCGGCGGTGTCGACCGAACCCAAACGACCAGCGGCCCAGATGGCGCCTTCGAGGCGCGCTTGATGCGCCGGGATCGCCACCAACTGCTTTGTTCGCTACCGGGGTATGAGGAAGTCGACTACCATTCGGAGTTCTACGTCGATCCTGGGCAAAATGTCGAAGTCAGTTTAGTGCCCGTGCAGGCGACCGTGTTCTTGGTCGCCGACAAGGTCTCGCGGAGCCCGATCGAATTCTTCCGCTTGGAAGTGTTCTCCGTGAGCAGCAGTTTCCTCCCGGATAGCAGCCCGGCAGGCGCAGCGGTCAGCGATTGGCCCAGCCATCCCGGCGGCCGCACTGAAGCCGCCGCGGGGCCACGGAACTGGGTCCGCGTCCGGGCGCCGGGATACGCCGCCTTCGATGGTCCGGTGACCTGGAGGGCTCCAGGGGACCGCACTTGCGATGTGCTGCTCGCGCCGCAGGCGCGCCTGCGCGGCCAAGCCTTCCTCGAGGGCCGCGGCGCCGCGCACGTGCGCTGGGACCTGACCGATGCCAGGGGCTGGAGCAGGGGCGGTGGCGTCGTCGATTCTGCGGGTCGCTTCGAGATCAACGAGCTGCCGCCGGGCGTTTACGGCTTGAGGCTTGCGGGTGGCGGAGCAGCGGGGGTCCGCACGGGGATCGAGCTACGCCCGGGGACCGAGCTGGACTTGGGCCCTATCGAACTGCTTCCCGCTGGCAGCCTGCGCGTCCTGTTGCTGCCTCCGCCGGGCCAGTCGGCGGCCGGGCTCCGGCTCGAACTCGGGCACGAGCGCGCCGGGTTCGCTCAGGTCACGGACGCGAACGGGGTCGCCAGCTTTCACGACTTGCTCCCTGGACGTTGGGAATTGTCCTTCGCGGGCGTCGAGCAACGCTTCGATCCTTCCGAGCCGGTCGAAGTCTGGATCGCGCCCCAGAAAGAATCCGAGGTCGAGCTGCAGCTGACGCCGCTAGCCCAGTGCCGGATCGAGGCGCGCTTCACCAGCAGTGGCCTTGGCGGTGCGCCGGTGAGTCTCGCGCTGCTCGACTCGGACGCAGCCGCGCCAGAAAACCGCCCGCGGACTCCAGCGACGCCGCCCGATGCCAACGGGCTGTGGGCCGGCTGCAGCTCGCCACGGGGTCGCGGCACCTTGGTGGCTCAGGTGGAGAGCGAGCCGCCCTGGAGTTGGCCGAGCGAGACGCTGACCCTGACGCCCGCGGCGGTCCTGCAAACGAGCCTCGACCTGCCCGCTGCCGAGCTGCTGCTGCGCTGGGAACCGGCCGACGACTGGCCCGCGGAATTGCGGCTCGAGCTCGAGTTGACGAGCCTCGAAACCCAGGCGACCAGGGGCCTCCAGCCGCTGGTCCAGCTGGACGCACGGGCCCGCTTTGACGCCGGGCGCCCCGGTCGCCTGTCGGGCCCCGCCGCTGAACTGCTAGCGCTTGGCCAGCTGCGCTGGTCGGCCCTGCCCCCGGGGCGTTTCAGCGCTCGCTTGCGCTTGCAGACCCGGGACGGCGCCGTGACTCTGCGTCGCTACGATGGAGAGCTGGCACTGCCGAAAGGCGGCAGTTCGGAGGTGAGACTGCGCTAGACCCACGGGTGCCGATCCCACGCGTCCAGGCGTCGTTCGCGGCGGCTGGCGATCGCGAGGGGAGGATAGCGTTGGTTCGGTCGTCTCTGCGGGGCGCGGCGGGGGCCGTGACTCTGCTTTAGACTCTCGCAGCAGCGGTCTTGGCTCCGCTGGCCTTATCCTTGGCCTCCTGGCCGATCTGCTCATCGATCCATGTCTTCGCGATTCCTTCGTCTGGCGCTTCCGCTCGGTTTGGCTCTTTTGGCGCTCGGGTGGTTGCTCGGCCGCCGGCCCGCGCAGGTGCCCGAGGAGGCCCCCGCGGCGATTCAGGCGCCGGAGGCCCAGGGCCGCGCGGCGGATCGCGGGGGGGACAGCGCGCTGCGCGCTCCGGTGGCTGACGGGGCGGACGCGTTGGAGCGGGCCGCGGCGGAGGGCGCGTCGAGCGAGCCGCTGGCCGCGGAGCCAGCGGCGCAGCTGGAGCCCCGCTTCTGCAGGTTGATCGGGCGGTTGATCGACGGAGACGGCCGGCCGCTCGCGGGCCAAAAGATCGTGCTGCATGCCCTCGGTGACTGGCCCGAGGCCCGCGATGCCCGGCCGATCGAAGTGTCCCGCGGCCTGCCGGGCTTCGAGGCGCTCAGCGACGCCGACGGCCGGTTCCGCTTCGAGTTCCCGCCGCCGCCGGTCGCCGCCAGTCTGATCGCCGGGTTCGATCCGCTGTCGGCTCGAAGGATCCTCTATTTCGGCGGGAAAACCCCTGATTCCCTGGCAGCCTTGCAGGCCGGGATCCGGGACTTGGGCGAGCTGGTGCTCCTAAGGGCCAGTGGCATCTCCGGGCGGGTGCTGATCAGCAACG
>JBILNK010000070.1:0-19013 GCA_044375105.1 Planctomycetota bacterium | reverse complement strand
CACAAGAGCAGCAGCGGCCAGCCGGAGGCCGATTCCGGACCCGCCGCGGGCGCGTAGCCCCACAGATAGGCCGCGCTCGGCAGCAGCGCCGCCAGGGCCAGCAGCAGCGCCGCCAGGGCCAGCAGCAGCGCCGGCCAGGCCGCGCGCCGGGCCGGCGCGCCGCCGTCCTGCGGAGCGCTCACGGCCTCGGCTCCATCTCCGGCTCCAGCTCGACCTCCAGGCCGTCGGCGACGCGGTTGATGTAGTTGAAATAGGCGATCGTTTGCACCGCGCGGTGGATGCCCGCGTCGCCGAGCCCGGCGGCGCGCAGCTCGGCCACGTGCTCGGCCGCCATGGCGCCCGGATCGCGCGTCAAGCGCTCGGCGAAGGCGCACAGGGCGCGCTCGCGAGGCGTGAGCTCGGCGCCGCGCCAGTCGACCACCAAAGCCGCCTCGAGCCGAGCCCAGCGCTGCCCATCGAGATCGGGACGCTCGGCACGGAGGTCCCACAGGTGCGCCCACATTCAGTAATGGCAGCGGTTGGCGACGCTGACGGTCACGGCCAGGAGTTCGCGCTCGGCGCGGCTAAGCTCGCTGCCCGAGTGCATCACGGCCCGATAGAGCCCCAGGGAACTCTCCAGGACGGCCGGCTCCGCGCTCATCAGCTCGACGATCTTGAACACCCGCCCGGCGCGCTGGATCGCGGCCTGGTAGAGGCGCGCCAGCGGCCCCTGGGCGGTCCCGACCGGCACGGTGCGGATCCACGGCATGGCGCGGGGATCGTACCCTTTGGCTGCCATGGCGCCCCGACCCGACGAGGCCTGCCGCGCGAGCCGCGCGGGAATCGAGCTCTGGCTCTGGGCCGCGCTCGGGGCCGGCTGCGCGCCGGGCGCCCCGCCGCCGCCCCTGTGCCTGCTGATCTCGGTCGACACCCTGCGGGCCGACGCCCTGTCCTGCTACGGCGGCCCCCCGGGCGGCTCCCCGCACCTGGCGGCCCTGGCCGAGCGCGGCGTGCGCTTCGACCACGCCCTGGCCCAGGCGCCCAACACCGCCACCTCCCACGCCAGCCTGTTCACCGGCCTGCTGCCCTTCGCCCACCGGGTCGCCAACCTGACCAGCCTGGAGCACGGCACCCCCGGCCTGGCGCCGGGCTATCGGACCCTGGCGGAGTGCTTCGCCGAAGCCGGCTTCGACACCGCGGCCTGCACCGACGACGGGCCCCTCGGCACGGGCTGGAACCTGATGCAGGGCTTCGAGCATCTGCAGGCCGCGCTCGAGGGCGCCGAGGCCAAGGTCGACGGGGCCCTGCGCTGGCTGGCGGAGCGCGCCAGCCGCCAACCGGCCTTCCTGTTCCTGCACACCTACGAGACGCACCAGCCCTTCGCGCCTTCGGCCGCGGACCTCGAGCGTTTCGACCCCGGCTACCCAGGCCCCCTGCGCGCGGTCTGGAGCGAGCAGCGCGCCCTGCTCGAGTCGGGCGCCGCGCTCAACGACGGCCGCGCCCTGTTGGCCGGCTGGGCCGATTTCGGCGCCGCCGAGGTCGAGTTCCTGCGCGCCTTGTACCAGGCCGAGGTGTATGCCACGGATCGGGCCCTCGGTCGGCTGTTCGCCGAGGTCGAAGCGCGCTTCGGCCCGAAGCAGGCCCTGATCGCGCTGACCTCGGACCACGGCGAGGAGTTCCGCGAACACGGCCGTTTCGGCCACGAGCAGCTGTTCGTCGAGACCCTGCACGTGCCGCTGCTGCTGGCCCTGCCCGGCGGGCGCTGTGCGGGCCGGAGCGTCGCCGCCCCGGTCTCCCAATTCGATCTGATGCCGACCCTGCTCGAGCTGTGCGGCATCGCCCCGCCAGAGGACCTGCAGGCCGAGAGCCTGCTGCCTTACCTCGCGGACTCCCCCGGAGCCGGCCCGGAGCGCGAATTGATCGCCGAGACCACCGAAGGCCTGTACGCGCCCTTGACCGGCCAGGACCGCCTGCGCTCGCGGCGCGCCGGGGGCTTTGCCTACCTCGAACGAGCGCCCTCGCCGGAGCCGGGCGCGCCGCGGCGCAACCATCCGCTGCTGCCCTATGGCGCGCTGCTGTTCGACCTGCGCGCCGACCCCGGCGAAGCGTCGCCCGTGGCCGGCACGGACCGCCCCAGCCCGCCGGCCCTGCGTGGGCGCCTCGAAGGCGCCGCGCGGCGTCTCGACGAGCTGCGCCTGCGCAGCGAGGCCCTGGCGGCGCGCTGGTCGAGCGGCGGGCTGGTGCCGGCCGATGCCGCCACCGTCGACCAGCTGCGCCGCCTGGGCTACCTGCCGAAGGACTGAAGCCCGGGCAAGCGCCGGGGCCGGCCCCAGGCCCGAGCGACCGGCCCTAGAGCGGCCACACGAGCGGCAGCAGCAGCAGCGTGGTCACGGCCATCAGGATGTTCATCGGCACGCCGATGCGCAGGTAGTCCACGAAACGATAGCCCCCCGGCCCCATGACCATCAGGTTGGTCTGATACCCGATCGGCGTGGCGAAGGACGCCGAGCCGGCCATCATCAGCGCGAACACGAAGGGCAGCGGGTTCGAATCGGTGCTCTTCCAGGCCTCGGCAGCCAGGGGGAACACCAGCGCCACGGCGGCGTTGTTGGAGATCACCTCCGTCGAGAGGCTGGTGACCAGGTAGATCGCGACCAGGGCCGCGTAGGGCGATCCCCCGGCGAAGCCCAGGAAGGCCTCGATCAGCTGGCGTGCCAGGCCGCTCTTCTCGATCGCGGTGCCGAGTCCGAAGGCCGCCGCGATCACCAGCAGCACGCTCCAGTCGACCGCCGCGCGGGCGGCCGGCACCGAGGTGCAGCGGGTCAACAGCATGGCCCCGGCCGCCAGCAGCGAGGCGTGCAGCATGGGCGCCAGGCCGGTGGCCCCGAAGGCCACCATCAGGCCCAGGATCAGGATCGAGGTGCCCATGCGATGGTGCCGACGCGGGCTGCTGTCCTCGAGCGCGCTGACCAGGAAGAAGTCGGGATCGTCGCGGTGCCGATCGACGAACGAGGGGTGGGCCTCGAGCAGCAACGTATCCCCGTGGCGCATCTCGATCTCGCCCACCTTGCCGGCCACGCGCTCGCCGTTGCGCGCCACCGCGATCACCACCGCCTGGTACTGGGTGCGGAAGCGCGCCTGCTTGATCGTACGGCCCTCGAGCGGGCTGGTGTTGCTGACCACGGCCTCGATCAGGCAGCGATTGGGGCGCGGCTCGTCGAGCTTGAAGATCTGGTCCGTGGCCGGCTCCAAGCCGCGCACGGTCTGCAGCTCCTTGATCGATTCGACCACGCCCGTGAACACCAGCCGGTCGCCGGCGCGCAGCACCTGGTCGGGCCCGGGCGCGGCGATCAGGTCCTCGCCGCGGTGGATCTCGACGATGAAGGCCCCCGGCAAGGCCCGCAGGCCCGCGGCTTCGATGCTCTTGCCGGCCAGGGGCGAAGCCTGGGGCACGATCATCTCGGCCGTGTACTGGCGCGAGTCGCGCAGCCGGCTCGAGGCCGAGCCGCGGTCCGGGAGCAGGCCTGGCGCGAACAGCCACACGAAGGCGGCCCCCAGGATCGCTGCGGGCAGGCCCACCTTGCCGACCTCGAACAGGCCCAGGTCCTGGATCACGCCCGCGCCGCGGGCCAGGTCGTAGACCACCAGATTGGTGCTGGTGCCGATCAGGGTGCAGGTGCCGCCCAGGATGGCCGCGTAGGACAGGGGCAGCATCAGCTTCGATGGCGCGATCGACAGCTTGCGGCACCAGTCCCGCACCGCCGGGATCATCATCGCCACCAGCGGGGTGTTGTTGAGGAAGGCGCTGGCGCCGATCACCGGCAGCATCAAACGCAGGAGGGCGCTGCGCGGGCCCTTCGGCCGGCCCATCAGCTGGCGCGCCACGAAGTCGATCGAGCCGGTCTCGCGCACCCCGGAAACGACGATGAACAGGGCCCCCACGGTGACCAAGCCCGCCCCCGAGAGCCCCGCCAGGGCCTCCTTGGCGCTGATCACCCCGAGCTTCCAACCGCCCCCCTCGAGCGGCACCGGCGCGGCCATCAACAGGGTCACCGCACCGACCATGGCCACGTCCGCGGGCACCCGGTTGGTGACCAGCAGCCAGAGCACCAGCAGCACCACCGCAGCGACGATCCAGGCTTCGGGTCCCATGGGGCCGGGGATCCTAAGCCCCTTGGCGCCCGCGAGCCAAACCCCCGCCCGCTGCCACTCCCATCCCGCGGCCCGCCGACCACCCGGTCCAGCATCCAAGCCCCGCTCCGAAGGGCACTGGGGATCGACACCAGCGAAGCCCAGCACCAGATGCCGGCGGGAAGGCGGCTTTGGGGCCTGCGGACGGTAGCTTCATCGACAGGCGCTCGGCCCGAGTCGATTCCCTCTGGTGCGGGATGCTCCGGAGCGCTCGAGCGGCCGGTTCGCTGCGGTCCAGCCACGCTTCGAGCGACCAGCAGCGCAAGGCGGCGAACACCGCCGCGGTGGGGTTTTCCGGGTCAGCGCGGGTGGATCGCGACGCGGGCGTTGTAGTCGGGCACGCCGCCGTCGGGGTCGATGCGGTCGATCGGCAGGAGCGGGTTGACCTCGGGCCAGAAGCCCTGCAGGGTGCCGGGGGTCACGGGGGCCAGGAAGGCGCGGCCCCGGAAGCGGCCGCGGCCGCTTTCGAGCTCGATCGGCTGGTCCTGCACCAGGCCGAGGCGCTCGGCGTCCGCGGGGTGGATCAGCACGTGGTCGCGGGCCGCGCCGGTCAGCTGGTCCACGGGGGCTTGGACCATGGAGTTGAACTGCTTGCCGCGGCGCGTGGCCAAAACGAACGGGAACCGCGGATCGTCCGGGAGCTGGCCCTGGAGGCCCGGCGGGCGCACGGGCGCGAAGCGCGCCTTGCCGGACTGGGTCAGGAAGCGCCGGCCCTGGATCAGGTGCCGCCCGCCGATCTGGAATTGGTCGCCCTGCTTGGACAGCGCCGCGATGCCCCGGTAGGCCGGGACGGCCCGCTCGATGTCGGCGCGAATCGCGGCGGCATCCGGGAAATGGACCCGGGCATAGCGCTCGGGCGGCAACACCGACCGGGCGAATTCGAGCAAGTGCTGCCATTCGGCGCGCACCTGCGGCAGGTCCTTGCGCGGCAATTCGGGCGAAAAGATCACGCGCCGCTCGGTGCTGGTCTCGGTGCCGCCGCCGGCCTGCTCGTAGCGCGTCGCCGCGGGCAAGAGATACACGGCCTCGCCCGGCTCGACCAGCATCTGGCTGGTCACGACGATATCGGAGTGCACGCGCACCGGCACCCTTGCCAGCGCCGCGCGCACCCCCTCCGCATCCGGGAGGGTCTCCAGGAAGTTGCCGCCGACCACGTAATAGCCGTCGATCTCGCCGCGGCGCGCCGCCGCGAGCACCTCGGTCGTGTCCAGGCCGGGCTCACTGGGCACGGGGAAGCCCCACAGGCTCGCGAAGCGGGCCGCTTGTTCCGCATCGATGCCGAGCCCCCCAGGGAACGCGGTGGCGTAGGCGCCCATCTCGGCGCCGCCCTGGACCCCGGAATGGCCGCGGATCGGCATCAAGCCGGCCCCGTCGCGCCCGACGGCTTCTTTGAGCAGACCCAGGTTGGCGATCGCGCGCACGGTGTCCGAGCCGTGCATGTGCTGGGTGATGCCCATGGACCAGACCAGCACGACCTTGTCGGCCGCGGCCAGCTCGTCCACGAAGGCCTCGAGCTCCGCGGCGGACAGGCCCGCTTCGGCCAGCAGGCGCTCGAGCGGCTGGCTGGCGAGCTCGCGCTGGAGCTCGCCATAGCCCTCGGTGGCCTGTTCGACGAAGTCCTTGGCGATCGCGCCGCGCTCGATCAGGCGCTTGGCGGCCGCGTTGACGAAGGCCAGATCGCCGCCCACGCGCACCATGAAGAAGCGGTCCGTCAGGTGGGTGCCGAACAGCGCCGAATCCAGGTTCGAGGGGATCCAATAGCGCTCCATGCCCGGCTCGCGGTAGGCGTTGACCATCAGCACGCGGGCGCCGCGCCGGCGCGCCTCGTAGAGGTACTTGACCGCCACCGGCTGGTCGTTGGCCGGGTTGGAGCCCAGGAACACGATCAGGTCGGCGTCGTACCAATCGACGTAGGAACAGGTCGTGGCCGCGGCGCCGATGGCCTGCTTGAGCGCGTTGGTCGACGGGCTATGGCACAGCCGCGCGGCGTTGTCGAGGTTGTTGGAGCCGAAGGCGCGCCAGACCTTCTGGGCCGCGTAGTAGTTTTCGTTGGTCAGGCCCCGCGAGGTCAGGTAGAGGCCCACCCGGCGGGGGTCGAGCCCACGGAAATGGGCCCCGACCTCGCGCCACAGGGTCCCATAGTCGATCGGCGTGAAGCCCGGCTCGCCGCGGCGGCGGCGCATGGGCACCGGCAGCCGCCCCAGGTCGCGCAGCCCCTTGGAGTCGAGCCCCGACAGGCGCGCGAGGTCCGCGAGCCGCTCGGGCTCGAGCGGCGCCATGGTGTTGAGCTTCAGCAGATTGAGCCGCACCAGGCACAGGTGCGTGCCCGAGACGGTCCAATCGGACAGGCCGCTGGTGCCGAGGGCGCAGCCGTCGCAGACGCCCTTCGAGAGCACCTTCCAGGCGTAGGGCAGGTTGCCGCGGTTCTCCCACAGGATCCGGCCCATCTCGCGGAAGTGGCGCGGTTTGGTGGCGTTGAGCCCGAACGGCACCAGGGAATGGATCAGCTCGCGGGCGCTCCGGCGGCGGCGGGTCATGGCCCCTTGAGAGTAACGCCCGGCCCGCCGGCGTGGCCGCGCATCCGGCCCGGTGGCACCCTCATTCGCCGCGGCGCAGGTGGTCGATGAAGGACGACAGGCGCACGGCGTGTATGTGTTTGGTCTGGCTCCAGGCGCGGGTGCTCTGGGCCTCCTCGAAGCGCCCGAGCTGGTAGAGCAGCACGGTGTGCTGGGCATACCAGCGCGAAACCGCCGTCTCGGCCTCGCGGCATAGGCGCAGGGCGAAGGGCAGGCCGACCACCGGCGTCGCCAGGAACAGCCCCAGGGCGGCCACGCTGCGGGTCCAGCGCCTACGCGGCGCGCGGCCGCCGAGGCGCTCGATCAGGGCGCTCACCTCGGGGATCAGGCGGCGCTCGTCCTCGAGCAGCTGCCGCAGCAGCGGTCCGAGTTCGCGCTGGCGCGTCCAGCGCGGCAGCAGGGCGTAGAGGCTCAGGGCGCCGAACTCGGAATAAAGCGCCCGCTGCAGATCGCGCACCAGCAGATCGAGCAGACCCGCGACGCTGGCCGGATCGGGCGGCAGGTGCGGCGGCGGCAGGCCTTCGGGGAGCAGCGCCGCCGGGTCACCCGCGTCCCCACCGGTCGGGGAGCCACCGGTCGGGGAGCCACCGGTCGGGGAGCCAAGGGCCGGGCCGGCGGAGCCCGAACCCGCGGGGGCGCCTGAGCCGCTGTCAGCGGGCGCCGCGCCGGGGGCACTCGCCGGAGGCTCGCGCCACGGCTCGCCGGGCGCTGGCGAGCCACCACCGCCGAGCGGGTCGGCCCACGAGCCCCGCTCGGGCTTCACTCGCGGCGCAACCCGGCTTCGATGGCGCGCTTCTCCTCGGCGGAGACCGGACGTCGATCCACATCCGCCAGGGCCGAGCGCGAGCGCTCGTCGGAGCGCCGCGCCAGGGCCTCGAGCACCGCCAGGCGCACGGTCCGCTCGCGGGCGGTCAGCAGGGCCCCCAATTCGGCGCCCAGCTCTCCATCGCGGGGGCGGCGCCGGCCGAGGGCCGCGATGGCCGCCACGCGCACGCCCTCGGCCGCCTGGCGGTCCTTGGCCCAGCGCAGCAGGAGCTCGTCGACCTCCTTGTCCGGCAGGCCGCCCAGGGTGGTCAGCAGATCCGCACGCAGACGCTGGCCCGGGGATTCGACCACCAGGCGGTCGACCAGCCAGCGCCGGGCATCCTTGGGCGCGGCGCGCGCGTACAGCGCGGCGGAAGCCGCCTTGACCGACCAGCTCGGCGCGTCGGCGAAGCGCTGGTTGGCGAAACTCGCCAGGGCCGCGTCGGGGGCGAAGGCAGCCAGGGCCTCGAGCGCCATGCAGCGCACCGCCAGGCTGGCGTCGCGCTGGGAGATTTGCTTGAGGCGCTCCTGGACCTCGAGGCCCGGCAACTGCCCCAGCTCGCGCACGGCGGCGCGCCGCACCGCCGCCGAGCTGTCGCGCCGCGCCCGGTCGATCAGCTGGGTCAGGTGCATCTCGGCCAGGGCGCCCTTGTTCTCGGCGCGCGCCAAGGCGCCCAGGCCGGCCATGGCCTCCGCGCGGCCGTGGGCGTCGGGGCAACGCGAGGCGATCGCCAGCCATTCTTCGCCCGAGCGCAGCGGCTCGAGGCGTTTGGTCAGCGCATGGGCGCTGTCGAAACGCACCCAGGTGGGCTTGCCGGGGGCAGGCAGGCGGAAGGACTGCCGGCGCTCGCTGAGCTCGATCTTCTCGACCTGCGTGCGGGGTCCCGAAGAGACCTCGATCAGCACCGGCCCGCGGAAGGCGGCCGGGGCCGCCTTCGGCCCGGCTTCCTGGGTCTGCTCGATCTCGATGTAGACCTCCTGGCTGCCGCCTTCATAGCGCCAGGCCAGCACGAACGACGGGTCCCCGGGGCGCTCGAGCCAATCCTCGAACAGCGGCCGCAGATCCTGCTTGGCGGCCAGTTCGAGGCTGGCCTGCAGATCGGCGCTGCTCGTGCGCCGGCCGCGGTTCTGGGCCACGAAATCGCGCAGCGCGGCGCCGAAAGCGGCTTCCCCCACCGCGGAGCGCAAGAGGTGCAAGCGCGACACGGCGCGATCGATCAGGGCCTCGCGCCCGTGGGCTTCGAGATCGAAACCGATCAGCGGGAAGGGCGCCTCGAGGGCCGCTTCCTGGGCCGCGATGACCTCCTGTTCGAAGCGATCCTGGCCTTCGATCTGGGCCAGGAAGCCGAGCGCCAGGTAACGCGACAGGCCCAGCTCCAGATAGCGGTGTTCGGCCCGCGGGGTCACTTCGGCGCCCAGGAACTGGCGCGCCAGCGCTTCGCACAGGCCCAGGGAGCCGTCGCCGTCGGCGCGCGCCAGCTCGTCGCCGATCAGCTCGACCGGCAGGATCGCGCCGCTGGGCAGGGCCTGGGGCTCGGCCTCCGGCAGGCACACGATGGTGAAGCGGCCCTCCGGATAGGCCACGCCGAAGGCGCGCTCGAGGAAGCCCACGGCCTCCGCGGCGCGCGCGAAGGAGGCGCCGACCCAGGCCGGATCGCAGCCCTGGCTCAGCACCATCAGACGCAGGGGGCCGGCCTCGACGGGGGTTTGGTCGAAATCGCCGGCGGCGAAGCCCAGCCAGGCCAGGGGAAACTCGCGCTCGCAGGCGAAGCGCTCGACGGCGCGCTGGTCGAGCTCGCTGCGCTCGACGCGCTCGCCCGGCGCCAGGGCGCTCCAGCCGCTGGGCAGCTCGAGGCTGACGCTGGCGGTCAGGCGCTCGTTCTCGTCGAGCAGCGTGGGCAGCCAGGCGCCGCGCGCCTGGGCCGAGCTCTCGGCCACCACGCGGGTGGCCGCGAACAGGCCATCGTTCTCGACGCCCTCGTACCACAGGCCCGGACCCGGCTGGCCGCGGTACTCGAGCTCGACCACCAGGCGCTGGCCGGGCTCGCTGGGCGGCAGGGCGATCGAAATGCGCGAGCCCAGCACCTCGAAGGGCAGCGCCTCGCCGCTCTCGAGGCGCACGGCCTCGAGCAGCGGCCCGTCGAGCCGCAGCTCGAGGGGTCGCGGGCTGGCGGCACGCGGCGTCAGCGTGTAGCGCACCCGCCCACTGATGTTGCGCTCGATCGGGAACAGGGACAGCTCGACCTCGGCGTCCAGGAGGTCCCAGGGGCCGCTCTCCGGGCCGCCCTGGGGCAGCAGGGCCGGCTCCGGCTGAGCGAATTCGGCCTGGCGGCAGGCGGGGGCCAAGAGCAGCGCCAGGGGGCTGAGGCCCCGGATCCAGCGGCGGAGCGGACGAAGCGAGCGCGGGGGGACGGTGTGCATCGGAGGGAGGCGCCGGCGGCGCGGCGCGCGGATCATACCGCTGGCGACCCTCGGCCCGCCGGTTGCGATCCCGGCGCTCGACCCCCGCCGCGAGATCGCCCGCGGGTCCCCGGATCCGCTGCCAGGCCCCCGCTCCACGACCCTGACGCCGACCCCTCCCGGGGGGCATCCCGGGCGAGCGCCCTCGGCGCGGCCCTGGCGTCCTCCGCGTGCGCGCTCGCGCCACAGACGCCCGATCTGCTGCGGATCGGCATCGACTCGCCGCGCGCCCACCACGCGGGCGCCTTTGGCCGAGGGAGCCCCACCGGTCCGGACCTCTCCGGCCTCCCGAACCTCGATCGCCGAACGGCCGCCGCGGGGGTCCGTTCGAGCAGGCGATGCCGCCCCCCGTCGACTTCGCCGTCCCACGTCAGACAGCGTTCGAGCGCCTACGATCAAAAAGCCACGGGGTGCGCGACCTGCCCCAGCGGATCCCCGGCGAGGTGGTCTTGCTGGCGGAGCGCTTCGCTTCGGCTGCCCACCAAAAACTTCGGCGCCGCATCCGGCCCGAACCTGCATCCCTTCTGCGGATTCGCTCGCGCATCGCACATCGAAGAGGACTCCTGCGAGGGCTTCGGCACCGCGGAGCAACCCTGCCCGCCGGGGACCCGGCGGAGCTGCGCGCAGCGGAAGGCCAGCCTCCGCATGGCCATCGGGCCCGCGCGGGTCGAGGCCTCCCGGACCCGACTGAGCGCGCTGGAAGCACACCAGCCCTCGTTCGGCTTCCTGCGCTTCTGGGACGTTTGCTGCGACTGCCTGCCGCCGGCGCAGCGCGACCTGTCATCCGCGCTGCGTCGGGCCCGAACTGGGGCTCGAGCTCCATCGTTCGAGCCCGGCGCCGTCGAGCAGGGCGCAGCGCCCGCGCAGGCTGTCGCTGCGGGACGCCGAGCTCCACACCAGCGACCCGCAGCACCTCGAGACCCCGTTGGCCCGCTGGCCCCCTGGGCGGCCGCGGAGCGCGGGCGCGGCGTGCGGCGCGCAGCTAGCGGTGGGCTGCGACCCCGGCGAGGAGTTCGCGCGAACACCGGCGCCGACGCCCTCGCTGGATGCCGTTCGAGGCGCTGCTGCGGGTTCCGCTGCGGCTGTTTCCTCCGGCAGGTTGCCGGCGGCCCGGCGCGCCCCCCGCTGGCCTCGGGGACCGCCCGGGTCCCCGCGCTGCTGGCCCGCGCCGGGCCGCCGGTCGAAGGGCGCGCCAGGGACGGGCAGGATCGGACGCCGCTGCTGCAAGGGGCCGAGGGGACGCCGCGGGAGCTGGCCATCGAACTCCGCTTGGGAGCCTTCGCACTCGCGCAGCTCGGCATGCGCGCGGGAGGCTTCGAGTCCATCGAGGACCGCCCCAGCGGCCAGCGCGCGCTCCACGACCTGCGGAAGGACCCCGCGGAAAAAGCTCCGAGCCTCCGCCGAGGGCCGTCCGCTGCCTGAGGGGCTGCGCTCGGCCTGGGAAGCGACCGGCTGCCTGGCTCCCGGGCATGCCGCGCCGGCCCCGCGGGACGGCCAGCCGCAGCGGGATTGATCGGCGAGCCCGCCAGCGGCGATGCTCTGCTTTCCACCATGTCGGAACCCGCCTCCCCCCCGGCGGGCCAAGCGTCCCCCCGGCCGCGCGCGGCGCTCGGCCTGACGGCCCTCTGGCTCCTGTCCCTGCTCGGACTCCTGCCGCTGGTCGGCTTCGCCTGGCGCTTCACCCGCGGCTACTTCGAGGTGCGCTTCGGCAAGACGCCGCTCGAGCGCCGGCTGACGATCGGCGGGGCGAAGCACTTCCGGCCGGTGTTCCAGGAGTTCTGCGAGCGCGTGCGCCGCGCCACGCCCCCCGACGCGCGCATCCTGGTGGAGCCCAGCGAGATCAAGACCGAAGCCGGCAGCGCGCGCTGGTTCCTGTACCTGAACCTCGAGCTGCACCCGCGCCAGGTCTTCGTGCGCGAGCCGCTGCTGGCCAGCGGCACGCTGGTCGATTATCCGCGCTGGCTGGAGGCCAACCTGCGCACGCTCGATTTCGCGGAAAACCTCGGCCTGCTCGAGGCCGTGGACGCCCTGGAGATCGGCTGGCGTCTGCGCTATCCGGTGGCTGCCCAGTGGAAGCTCGAGGCGCTCGAGTTCCAGCGCCGCGATCCGAGCGGCTGGCAGCCCGTGGCGCTCGCTCCGGCCGGCATCCTGCGCGGTCGCGCGCCGGCCGCCGAGGACGATTCCGAGGAGGTCTCCGGTGGATTTTGAGGGCCGCGACGCGGGGCGCCGGTTGACGGACTGCAGGCCCGCCCGGCGTCGGGTGCGGGGACCAGGCCCTGAGCGCTCGGCGCCGCTGGCGTCGGGCGCCGACCGGCGAACGGCGGGGGGTCGGCCGTGCTGACCCTGGGTGGCCTGGCGGCGGCCCTGGCCCTCGTCGGCTATGGCTGGCTGGCGGTGCGGCTGGCCGAATGGGCCCTGAGGAGCCCGCTGCCGCGCGGCTTCGAACGCGGCGGCGCGATCCTGGCCGCCGGCTTGTCCCTGGGGCCGGCCCTGGCCTGCGCGCTGATCTTCGCCCTGGGGCCCCTCGAGCGCGCCGAGGGCCGCGCCTTCGTGGGCCTGGGTGTGCTGGCTCTGAGCGCCTGCGCGGCCCTCGATTTCGCCGGCCGCCGAGCGGCGCCGCGCGAGCCCGCGGCGCCCGGCGGCTGGCCGGCCCGCGCCCTCGGGGCCCTGGCCATGGCGCTGGGCGGCTTCGCGCTGTTCTACGCCTCGGCCATGCCGATGCACGTGTTCGATCCGCTCTACCACTTCGCCTACAAGGGCTCCGTGCTCTACCACGAAGGCTTCGCGGAGGAGGCCTTCCTGGCGGTGCCCGCGGATCGTCCCGAATACGCGCGCCTCGGGCGGGTGATGACCCACCCCAACTACCCGCCGGGTCTGCCGGTGCTGCACGCCATCGTGGGCTGGGCGAACGGCAGCTTGGACCGCGACGCCACGCGGCCCCTGTTCGCGCTGTACGCCTGGCTGCCCGCGCTGCTGCTCTACGGCCGCCTGCGCCAGCGCGGCAGCACGATCGCGGGCTTGGCAACCGTGGCCTGGCTGTCCCTGCCGATCCTGTACTACACGCGCACGCCGTTCGAATACATCGATTGGCGCTCGGACCTGGGCCAGGGGCCGAGCGAGGCGCAGTTCCTCGCCAGCTGGAGCTTCTCCTTCGGGCTGTTGGCCGACAACCTGCAGGCCTTTTTCAGCGGAGCAGGGTTCCTTCCAGACGGCTGGGTCCTGGACGGCGCGGGCGACCTGCCCGTGGGCGCCCTGTGCGCCGCGGGCCTGTGCTTGGCCGGAGGCGGCGTCGGCGCCGCGCGTCTGGCGCTCGGCGGGCTGTGCCTCGGCGGCGCCTGCCTGGCCAAGAACGAGGGCCTGCCCCTGGCCGCCCTGGCGATCCTGGCGGTCGCCGTGCGGCAACTCTTCGTGCTGCGGCCCGGCCTCGCCGCGACGTCGCGCCGCCTGGCGCTCGCGGCCCTGCCCTGGCTTTTCTTGACCCTGCCCTGGCTGGCCTGGCGCGGCCGCATCCCCTCGATCGACGAGGACTATCCGCGCGCGGTGCTCGGCATGCTCGGCCTCGGCCCGCCCCTGCCGGGCGCCGGCAGCGAAAACTTGGCACCGGCAAACCTGGCCGCCGGCCTGGCCCGCGCGCCGGTGGTGCTGCTCGGTTTCGTGACCAGCTTCGTGCACCTGCTGCGCTGGAACCTGCTCTGGCCCCTGTGCCTGGCTGCGCCGCTGTGGTGGCTGCTGCGCCGCCCGCGGGCCCTCTGGAACCATCCCGGGCTGCCGCTGCTGCTGTTCCTGTCCGGCGGATTGTCGCTGTATTTCTTGATCCTGCTGGTGACGCCCTGGGATCTGGCGGTGCTCTACACCACCGTGATCCCCGATCGGCTGCTGCTGCACCTGTTCCCGGCGGCGCTGCTGCTGGCGGCGGAGCTGACCTGGCCGATGCCGAGCGAACTGGACCGAAGGCCCGAGTCGCGCGGGCCCGAGCACGGCCCGGGAGCCGGCCGGGATGGGTGAATTCGACGCCGAGGCAGAGCTGCGCTGGCCGGCCCGCTGGCTGGCCTGGCTGACCGCGGCGCTGGCCTTCGCCAGCGTGCCGATCGAGCTCGAGACCTGGTTGTCGAGCGCCGAGAGCGGCCTGGCCCTCTCGCTCGTCGCTCCCGGCTGTCTGTGGGTCGCAGGCGTGGCCTTGCTGGGCCTGGCGCTGGCGTTGGCGGCCCGGCGGCGGCCCCTGATCGGGTGCGCGGCGGGCCTCGTCTCTGCGGCCTTCGCCGGTCTGGCGGCCGAGCTGCCCGATCGAGCCCTCAACGTCCAATTCGGCGATGGGCCCGTGCAGCTGCCGCTCTACGGCCTGTTTTCCCTGACGGCCTTGGCCGGCCTGGCCCTGGCCTGGAGGCGCGAGCGCTCCGCCCTGGCGCTGCTGTTGGTGCTGCTGTGGATCGCGACCGCCAACGGCAAGCTCTACGCCCGCGAGCAGGCCGCGCCCTACCACTGGCTGCTGGCCGGCAGCTTGACCTTGTTGGCGGCCTTGCCGCGCCCCACCAGACCCCGCGGCTTGCCGGCCGCGGCGCTGTGGATCGGTTTGGCCCTGCTGGGCTGGGTAGCCTTGGCGGCGCTGTTCGGCGACAGCCCGGGCCGCGGCGGCCGCGTGGTGTTGCGCCTTGGAACCGGGCTGCTGCTGGCCCTCGCGCTCGCCGGCGCTGCCCGCGAGCGCAGGCCACAGCGCCTGCTGCTGGCCGGGCTGCTGGGCCTGGCGGCGGCGCTGCTGCTGCAGGGCGCTGGCCTGGTCGAGGCCGGCCGCGACGAGGGCCTCGAGCGCGTCTTCGCCTCCCGTTGGCGCCTGTTCGGCATGCACCCCAACGGCAGCGCGCCGCTGTTCGCCATCGGGCTGTGCCTGGCGGCCGGCGCCGCCTGCGCGGCGCGCGGCGCGCGGCGCTTGGGGCTCGCGATCCTGGCGCTGCTGGCCGGCCTGTGCCTGTGGCGCTCCCAATCGGCGGCTTCGGAGGGCGGCGCCGCCCTGGGATTGCTGGCGTTGCTGCTCGGCCTCGCCGGGCGCTGGCCGCGGCGGGCCGCGACCCTGCCCGTCGCCGCGCTGCTGTTGCTGGCGGGGGGCCTCGCGGTGTGGTTCTCGCCGCTGGGCGAGCGCGTCGAAGCGCGCCTGATCGCCAGCGCGCAGGGCCCCTCGGCCCTCGGCCAGCGCTACCACTTCTGGCGCATGTCCGCAGCCGCCATCGCCGAGGCGCCGCTGCTCGGGCAGGGCCCGAACCAGTACTACCCCCACGCGCGCTTCGCGGCGCCCTCCTACTACGACGGCACGCCCCAGGACCTGCACCCCCACAACCTGGCCCTGGCCCTGGCCGAAGGCGCCGGCTTGCCGGCCCTGGCCCTGTTCACCGCCCTGACGCTGCTGACCCTGGAAGCGGGCCGGCGCCGCCTGCGAGCGGCCGCGGACTTCCGCGAGCGCGCGCCGATCGCGGCCCTGCTCGGCGCGCTGATCGCCGTGCTCGGGTCGAATGGCCTCGACCTGGGCCAGAGCCAGCAGACCTGGATCCCGCTGTGGTCCTGGCTGTGCCTGGGGGCGCTGTTGCCCACGGTCCCCTCCGGCGCCGCGCGGCGCCCTCTGGGCGGCGGCCTCGCGCTCGCCGCCTGGTTCCCCTTGGTGCTGGCGCCGGTCGCGGCCGAGCACCTGACGGCACGCGGGACCGCGCTGATGTCGCGGGCCGAGCTGCCCGCCGCGCGCGCCCACGCCCGCCTGGCCCAGCGCCTCGCGCCCGCGGACATCGCGCCGCTGCAGCTCGAGCTGCAGGTCGCGCGGCGCTCCGCCGGGCCACAGCAGGTGCTCGAGGTGGCCCGGCGGATGGTGGCCGCCACCCCTGGGCGGGCGGCGGGTCAGCTGGCCCTGGCCGAGGCCTGCCTGGACGCCGGGCGGCTGCAGGAGGTCGAGCGCTCGCTGGCCCTGGCCGAACGCCTCGATCCGCGCGGCCCAGACGCCGCAGCGCGCCACGAGCTGGCCCTCGAGCTCGAGCTGCGCCGCGGGCGCCTGCCGCAGGCCGAGCGGTACCTGCGGAGCGCCTTGGTGCACCAAGGAGCGCCGTGGCGGCGCCTCGAGCTGGTGCGCGAAGCCGGGCGTTTCCGGCTGCGCGCGCGCGGCTCCGGCGTGGGACTCGACCTGGGCGCGGCCCTGAACGAACTCGAGGCCGAGTGCCTGGCCCAGGCCGGGCTGCGGCCGGTGGAATCGCGCCGCATGGCGCGCGGCATCCACGACGCCTGGCGCGAGCTGCGCGAGCTGCGCCGCGCAGCCGATTTCCTGGCCGCCCAGCGCGCGCACTCCGCCGCCCCCTTCGCGAGCCTGCTGTACCTCGAGTGCGAGCTGTGGATCGACATCGGGGACTTGGACCGCGCGGCGGAGCTCGAGCGCCTGCTGGCGGGGGCCGATGCGCGCATGGCCCAATGGATCCGGCTGGCCTTGGCGGTCGAACGCCGCGATGCCGCAGCCGCCGAAGAGATCCGCGCCGACTTGTTCGGCTCCAACTCGAGTTTCGACGACTGGGACCTGTTCTTCGAAGCCGGGCAGCTGCGCCGACAACTCGAGCGCTGGTATGGGCTGTGCCTGCTGCTGGGCGATTCTTCGGCGGCCGAGCGGGCCCTGCGGCGCGCGCTGCGGGACATCAGCGCCGCCTTCGCCCGCCGGCAGAGCGCCGAGCGCGCGGCCCTGAACGCGGCGCGCTCGAGCCTCGAGCCGGCGGCGGTCGCGCGCCTGTTGCGGTTGGCGCTGGCGGAATTCGACCTGCCCGTGGCCCGCCGAGAGGGTCCCGCCGCCCTCGACGGGCTGCTCCAGGGCCTGTCGAACCTGCCCGCCGAACGCCGCCTCGCGCTGCTCGCCGCCCTCGAGCCGATCGCCCGCGGCCCGGCCGCCCGCACGCTGCTCCTGAGCGCGCGCTGAGCGCGGCGAGGCAGCATTCCAACTCCACGGACACCTGCCAGGGCCTGCGGGGCTTGGACCTCGGCGCTCGATACCCACGGCGCGGCGGCCGGTTGGCGCGCGGGTCCTCGCTCTCCATGGCCAAGCGGGCCGCCGTCCGAGACCGGCGAGCCGCGCACCGCGCGGGCAACCTGCGCCTCGGGCGGGTCGAGCGCCGAGCGCCGAGCGCCGAGCCGGTCCGTCGGCCCCCTGCGCCGGTTGTTCCAGCCCCGGCTGCTGACGCATCGCCGCCCCAGCCTTGCGGGCGCCACAAGACCGGCCTGCCGCGGGCGGTCCCCGGGTCCCTGCCGAGCTGCGGCTCTCGTGGTTCGGCAGATTCCGCCGCGCTGCCGCGGCACTCCAACGCTGGCGCGGGGCGCGGCGGGCGGAGCCGCGGAGCGCTCCTTCCTCGGATTCCGCGGATTGTGCGGCGGAAACCGCCGCCGCTGCCGCAGCTAGCTAGCGGGCCCTCCGTGCGCGGAGGGCGGTGCCGCGGGAACGAGCTCCCGGCGCCTCCCTCCACTCCCGCACCCTGCCGATGCAATCGCTGCCGCGCCGCCCTGGCTCCCCGACCCCGGTCCGCTGGTGGGCGCGGTCTTCCCAGGGCCGTCTGAGCACACGGGAGCCGAGCTCCGCGAAGCTCTGGCCTTCAGCCGCGCGTCCCTCTCAGACCGGGAGCCTGCGTTTCGCCGCTTGCCTGACCTTGCTGGCCGGCGTCCTGGCCGTCGCTCCCGCCGCGGCCCAGCAGGGAGCCGAGGGCGGCGGCCAGAAGCCCGAATCCGCGCCGGGCGGAGCCGCGCCGTCCGCCCGCGCCCCGTCCGCCGTCGCAGCGCTCTGGAAGCGCGAGGGGCAATCCGCGGGCAGCGGCTACGGGCTCGGCGTGGCGCTCGGACCGGTCCTGCGCGCCGGCGATCTGCCGGTGGCCCTGGTCAGCGCCTTCGGCGGCCCTGCCGCAGCGGTCGAAGCGCTCGCAGGCCGCACGGGCCAGCCCATCCAGCGCTTCACGCCGGAGCCCGACGTGCTCGAATTCGGCTTCGCGCTGGCCGGCGCCGCCGCGCTCGCGGAGGGCGGCGAGGCCAGCGTTTGGATCGGTATCCGCGGGGCCTTGATCGGCGGCCAGCGCCTGGGCGAGGTGCAGCGCCGCTCCCTGCGGGATGGGCGCATCCTGGCCCGCTGGGCCGCGCCCGCGGGGGCCAACTTCTTCGGCGCGAGCCTGACGTTGCTCGGCGACCTGGACGCCGACGGCATCCCCGACTTGGCCATCGCGGCGCCGGGCGAGGACCGCGCCCGCGGAGCGGTGTACCTGGTCAGCGGCAGCGACGGGAAAACCCTCGAGCGCCTGGCGGGCGCCCGCCATGGGGACCGCTTCGGCAGCGCCCTGCTGGCCCTCGGCGACCACAATGGGGACGGCAGCCCGGATCTGGCCATCGGCGCACCCGGCGACAGCGGGCGCGGGCTGGGCTTCGGCTCGGTGCGGATCTACTCCGGCGCCACGCGGCGCCTGCTGCGCAGCTTCTTCGGCAACGAAGCCGAGGCCGGCTTCGGCGACAGCTTGGCGTTGTGCGCCGACCGCGACCGGGACGGGCGCCCCGAGCTGCTGATCGGCGAGCCCTCGCTGAATCTGAACGGCCAGGTCGACGTCGGTCGCGTGCGGGCCTTTTCGATCGAGAGCGGCGCCGAACTGGGGGCCACCTGGGGCCAGAACCCCGGCGACTTCTATGGGCAGGCGCTCGCTGGCGGATTCGACTGGAACGGCGACGGGCTGAGCGATTACGCCGTGGGAGCTCCCTGGGGAGACCGCGAACGATCGGATGGAACGGGCGACTGCGGTCGGGTCGAGGTGCGCGCCGGGGACTCGGGGGAGCTGCTCGCCCTGCTGGGTCGGCCGCGGGGCGCGCGCCTGTTCGGCTACGGCCTTGGGGCCTCGCCCGAGGGCGCCTGTGTGCTGGTGGGCGCCCCGGGGCGTCCCCCCTTCCAGCGCTCCGCGGATCCGGAGGCAGGGGGCGACGCGCAGGCCAAGCCTCCGACCCCGGCCATCGAGAAGAACAGCCCGC
>JBILNK010000026.1:0-33230 GCA_044375105.1 Planctomycetota bacterium | reverse complement strand
GCCGGGGGCGCAGCGCGGCGGGCAGCAGCGGCCAGCCACGCCGCGCCGCGCCCTGCGCCGACGGCCCTCTGCGCCCTGGATGGGGGCCTGGCGCTGCTGATCGGCCTCGGGCTGGCGCTGATCTACAGGGCCACGCGCCAGCGCTGGCTGTGGAACGACGGCTTCGGTCTCGGTCCGCAGCTCGAATGGGACCCGGGCAGCTCCTGGCCCCATCCGCTGTACCTGCCGGTCGTGCGCGCCCTGGCAGCGCTGCCGGGGGAGGCCTGGCCCTACGGTCCCCTGTGGGCGGCGTCCTGGCTGCCCGGGGCGCTTTCGATCGCGGCTCTGTTCCTCTGGCTCTGCCGCACGGTCGAGCGCTCGGTGGCCCTGTGCTGGAGCCTGTTGTTCGCCTTTTCGCCGCTGGTTTGGTTCTTTGCCACGACCATCGAAGTGCACGCCCTGCATGCGGGCGTGGTCGGCCTTTGCGCCCTGCTGGTCTGCCAGTTGCCCTGGGCGCGCCCGACCCTGGCGCTGCCCCTGGCGGCGCTGGCCTTCCTGGCTTTGGCCGCCAGCCACCTGACAGCCGCGCTGCTCTTGCCGGGCTGGTGGGCCCTGTGCCGCTGCTGCGCCGCCGATCCGCGCGGGCGCATCGGCCCGGAAATCAGCGACCCAAGCGCCAGCGATCCCGCCCCGCCCGACGGTCTAGAGGCCCTTGGCCCGCCCACCCCTGGCAAGGAAACCAGGGACCCGCGCGGCGTGCCGATGCGTTCGAGTCCGCTGAGCGCCGTGCAGCTCTGGCTGGTGCTGCCGTTGCTGCTGCTGCTGGCCTGGCTGGCCAGCCTGGCCGGCAGCGCCGCGGGCCACTGGGGAGGGGGACTGGCCGGCGCGATCGACCAGATCCTGGATCAGATCCGCCGCGATGCGCGCGGGCCGAGCTGGGGCTGGATCGAAGCGGACTTGCTCGTGCCGCTGGGCTACCTGCCCTGGCTGCCGATCGCGCTGGGGGCGCTCGCCCTGTCCCGCCGCGGGCCGGCGAGCAGAGGCCTGGCCACGCTGCTGTGGATCGCGCCCCTGCTCGGCTTCACGGCGCTCTGGGCGGTGCCCAACGCCGGCGGCTACCTGCTCGGGCTGCTGCTGCCCCTCGGCGAGCTGGCCGCCCGGGGCGGGGCGGCCCTCTTCCGCAGCGCGCGCGGCCGGCTGCTGCTGCCGCTGGCCCTGCTGCCCTGGGTGGCCTGGTCGGGCTGGCGCGACAACCAAGCCTGGCGCGCCCTGGAGCGCGCCGAAGCGCGCGCTCAGCGCGCAGCGGCCGTCGCGGCCCAAGGCTCCGCCGCCGGCCTGCTGCTCTCTTTCGATCCGCGGCGGCAGCCGATCGGGCTCGACGTCCCGGGGGTGCGCGAATTCAACGCGGCCCTGCGCTGCGAAGCGGCCCTGGCCGCCGGCCGCGATCCCGCCGAGCTGGCGCGCGAGCTGTGCGACGACCTCGAGCGCCTGTGGCCCGGATTCGCCGCCCGGATCCTGGTCGACGCGCGCTTCCTGCGCAGGCCCGACCTCGATCCGCTCCTGTCGGCCCTGGCGATCGCTTTCGAAGCGGAGCTCGAACGCCGCTTCGTGGTCGAGCCGGCCGCCGCAGGGCCTTGGCCGCTGCTGCGCCTCGCCGACTTGGGCCCGCGTTGAAGCTTGCAGAGGCCCGCGCGCAGCCCGGGTTCCCACTTCGTTTCGCAGCGCCCCCCGTGAGACCGGAACGCCGGGCTGCTCAAACCCGCGCAGCGGGTTTTCGGAAGCTGACCAGCGAGGAATTCCCGCAGGAGAGGTGCGGGTGGTAGAAGTCGAGCAACGGCTCGAGGCCGAGCCGCGCGAGCAGCGCCTGCATGTCGCCGGAGCGGTAGTCCGCGCGCCAGCCGATGCGCGGGTCCGGGTCGATGCTGGGGTCCGCGCGATCGATGGTGGCGTAGTGGATCGAGGCCACGCCGCCGGGCACCAGCACGCGCTGGAGCTCGGCGAAATAGGCCTCGAGCTCGGGCTTCTCGATGTGCACGAACACGTCGAAGCTGAAGCAGAAGTCGATCGAAGCATCGGGCACGCCGGCCAGCGAGCGCCCGTCTCCGAGCAGGTAAGCGAGCCGCGGCTCGGGCCCGAAGCGCTGACGGCACATCTCCAGGCACTTCTCGGCCAGATCCACCAGGGTCAGCCGGCTCGGCCCGCGGCGCAGGAGTTCTTCGGTGAAGCGCCCGCCGCCCGGGCCGATCTCGAGGGCCCGCGCCCCGGGCTTCAGATAGGGCTCGACGGCCAGCTCCAGGATGGTGGCCTTCCAGCGCGGGTCCTTGGGGCCCCACTCTTCGCCGAGATCCTTCCAGTGGTAGCCCCGACCCCAGAAGTCGCGGTTTTCTTCGATGCTCGGCATGGGGGAGGGCGGGGCGCGTGGACCGTCGGCGCGCGGCCGAGCCAGTTTAGCCGTCGGCGGCTTGGTCGGCGCCGCGCCGGGGCGGCGCGGGGCATCCTCCGGGCCGCTGGCGCAGCGGTTGGGAGCGGCGCGCCCCTGCGAACCCAGGCTGCATGGCCGCCCGCGGACCCGGCGCCGGGCCGCTCTCGGCTGTCGGGTCCGCCGCTCGCGGGGTTCCGCGCCGCTCAGGGCACGATCACTCCCGGGTCTGTGATCGACAGCGATTGGCCGTTGGTCAGCGCGAATTCGACCACCTGGGACTGGATCTCGTTGGTCGCCGCGGCCGAAGCCGTGGGCAGCAGGATCGAGGCGTGGTCGCCGGCGCTGAAGCGCACGGCCCCGCGGATGCCCGCCGGGTCGATCGTCGAGGCCGTGATCGGAGCGAGCCCCAGGGCGGCGATCAGCGGTTCCGTGCCGGACAGCGGTCGCCCGGCCACGCTGTTGGGGATGGTCTGGTCCGAGGGGCTCACGCCGCTCTGCCCCACGATCTCGATCAGGTGGATCGGCAGCGGGCCGGCGGCCAGGGCGGCGGCGTGGTTCAGCGGATCGCCGGAATCCACGACCGTTTGGGCGCTGGCCAGGAAGGCCTCGAAGGCGGCGCTGCCCGGGTTGATGCCGAAGTCCGCCAGGGCCGCTTCCAGCACCGGGCCGTAGACCCCCGAGCCGGCCAGCAGGCCCGCGATGCCGCCGCCGGGCATGGCCAGGGTCGCGGACTCGAAATCGCCGCCGAGGGCCAGGGAGACCGCGCCGGTGATCGCCCCGAGGGAATGGCCCACGAAGTGCAGGTCCGTTGCGTCCAGATCGGGGCCGCCGCCGTCGTAGTCGAGGGCGCCGAGGGTGCGCACCAGCGCGAGCTGATCGAGGGCTCCCTGGCGCAGGTTGTCGCGCGCCACGGCCAGGTTGGCCAGGTTCAGGAAGTGAAAGCCGGAGGGCTCCGGCAGGCCGTCGGGGCCCGACGCGCCGCTGCTGTTGTCGGCCAGGTCCAGGCCGAAGGTCCGCTCGCGGGCCCCGGTCGCCCCATAGCCCACGAACAGCGGGTCGCCGCTCTCGAGGCCGTGCAGCGGCAGGTCGATGCCGACCACGGCGAAGCCCGAAAAGGCCAAGACGTCCGCAACGGCCAGCAGGTCCGCCCGCGCCCGGGTGATGCCGTGCTGGAACACGACCACGGGCCAGCCGCCGGGCGGCTTGGGGGTCTTGGGCACGCTCAGCAGCACGGGCACCTCGGCCGCGGAACGGACCAGCGGCAGCGGGTTGAAGCGCGTGGGGTGCAGGTCCAGGTCGTCCTCGTCCGCTGCGTAGCGTGAGCGCCAGCGGGTGCTCAGCACGCTGGCGTCGCTCGACAGGTCGGTCGGCGCTGCACCGCCGGGGGCCGCGCTGCCCAGCAGGTAGGGCAGGGTCAGGCTGCCCTGCCAGGCCTGGGCGGCGTTGGCGGGCGAGCCGATCAGGCTGCCCGTGTCGCCGATCTGCTGCCAGACAGCGCCCAGGCTCGGCGACCAGGCCGGGTTGGGCGTCGTGGAATCGATGACCACGTTCGGGTTGGCGCCCAGGGCGGCGATCAGCGCGGCCTCGCCGCCCGCTTGCGCGCTGGCCGCGGCGGAGAGCACGCCGTTGATCGACTGGGTCGTGAACTGCGTGGAGACCAGGATCGAATCCGGCGGGATGCCCTGGCTGGCGGCGGCGGCGTGCATGGCCAGCACCAGGGCTTGCACCGGGGCCAGCGGATCGAAGGGCGAGAGGGGCTGGCTCTGGGCCGCGGCTGCGTAGACCACCGAGCGCGTCACCGGGTCGCCCTCCGCGTCCAAGACCGCGCCGAACAGGTGGACCGTGTAGCTGCTCTCCGGCGCCAGGGGCCGCAGCGGCAGCATCTCGATCGAACGGCCGTCGGCCGGCACGCGCACCAGGAAGTCCGCGCCGGGATCGAGCGGCAGACCGCTCAGCGGATCGGCCAGGGTGCCGTCGAGCTCCGCCAATACGGCGCTGACCGGCCCCCCGATCGGCACCTGGGTCGTCGCGGTGCTGACCCGGAAGGCGCGCAGGGTCTGGCCCGGCACGATCGTGCTCGCATCGATCGGCGCCGAGAAGGCCAGCGTCCAGCGCGCCACGGGCGACCAGCCGTCCAGGCTCGAGAGGGCCGCCGCGACCGCGGCCTGGCCCGGATCGGTCGGCAGCGGCGGGTTCAGGGTGCCGTCGAGGGAACCCAGGAACAGCAGGTCGTTCGGCAGCGGGAGGTCGCCGGTGGTCGGCGAGTAGATCGCCGTGGTGCCGAGCACGGTGGTCTCGAGGGTCGAGCTCTCGGTGCAAGCGGACGCGCCGCCGAGGACCAGGATCAGCGCCAATCTGGAGACGGAGTGCATGGGCAGCGTGGGGAATCGAGGCCGAATCCTAGCAGCGGCGTCGTGCCGGACTTCGGCCCGCTCCCGGTCAGCCCTGGGAGCCCCGCCGGCGCCCAGCCGCGCGCCCCGCGGGACCGACGTTGCCCCGCATCCCCGTCCCGCTGCAGCTCCCGGAGTCCGCGCGGCTCGATCCCCGCATGACGAGCGCGCTCCGCCGCCGACGAGGGCCCGGAGCGCCTGCTTCCGGGCGCGCAGCGCTGCACGCGATCCGCCGCTCGGCGCCGCGTGGCGGCGCGGGCCCGCGGGGGCTAGCATGCCCCGCGCGCCCATCCGCAGGCGCGCCCTCGAAGCCCTGCCATGCCCCCGACTCGCCTCCGCGCCCTCCTGGCCCTCCCGCTGATCCCGCTGGGCCTGCTCGGCTGCGCGGGCCTGAGCGCGCCCGTCGGCACCGACCCCTGGAGCGAGATCCAGGCCGGCACCCACGCGCTGGGGGCTTCGACCGGCTGGGCCGAATACGAAGCCAAGGTGCTGCTGGACGATCAATCGGGAAATCCCGACCTGGGCAGCGGCGCTGCGACCGCCGACCTGGATCCGATCGGCGGCGGCGCGCTCAAATACAACTATTTCGTCGAGGATGATTTCTCGGTCGGATTGATCGTCGAGGCGCGCTCCTTCGACCCCCAGCCGACCGCGCCGCTTTCGGCCACCCTCGATGGCGACGAGTACACCTCGCTCCACTACCTGCTGACCACGCGCTGGTGGGCCGAGCCCTTCGGGCCAGGCCGCCGTTGGCGCTGGTTCGGCGGCCTGGATCTCGCCTACACGCCCACGATCGAGCTGGACGCGACGGTGATCTACGCGCCGGGATTCATCGAGCGCATCTCGCTCTCCGGCGATCCCTACGTGTCGATCAACCCGGTGATCGGCACCAGCTACCTGCTGGCGCGGCGCCTCTCGCTCGAATTGGGCGCGTTCTACGAGATCCCCCTGGGCACCTCGGACGACGACGTGACCCTCAACGTGCCCAACGGCCTGGGCCAGACCGAGGCCAACGACCTGGCGGCCCAGGTCGAGCCCAAGGGTCTGATCCTGTTCCTGGGCTTGACCTACTACCTGTGAGAGGCTGAGCAAGATCGGCGCCGCGCCCCGATTCTTTTCGAGCCACCGAGCGGCCCACCGGCCGAATCCGAGGCGAGCCGGGCCAAGCCCGAGTTGCCCAGCGATCCGGCCCAGCCGGCGTTCGACCGCCACCCCGTCGGGCGCACCGGTTCGGATCGCTGCCTGGGCGATCCCCATCGAGACCACCCCGCGCTTTCCTCCCCGGCGCTTACCCCCCCGCGCTCTCACCCGCCCATGAACCGTCCGATCCAGCGCGCCCTGCTCAGCGTGTCCGACAAGCAGGGCCTGATCGAATTCGCCCGCGGCCTGGTCGGCCTGGGCATCCGCCTGATCTCCACCGGCGGCACCCAGCGCGCCCTGCGCGAGGCCGGCCTGCCGGTGGTCGAGGTGGCGGCCCACACGGGCTTCCCCGAGATGCTGGATGGGCGCGTCAAGACCCTGCATCCCAAGATCCATGGGGGCCTGCTCGGCCGCCGCGACGATCCGGCCCACGTGGCCGCGATGCGCGAACACGGCATCGAGCCGATCGACCTGGTGGTGGTCAACCTGTACCCCTTCGAGGCCACCGTGGCGCGCCCGGGCGTCAGCCGCGAGGAGGCCATCGAGCAGATCGACATCGGCGGCCCCTCGATGCTGCGCTCGGCGGCCAAGAACCACCGCGACGTGGCCGTGGTCGTCGATCCGGCGCGCTACGGCGACGTGCTCGAGGAGCTGCAGCTCTCCGGCGGCCGCCTGACCGAAGCCACCCGCCGCAGCCTGGCCCTGGAGGCCTTCGAGACCACCGCGCGCTACGACTCGGCCATCGCCCGCTGGCTGTTCGAGGCCGAGCGCGGCAGCGAGCAGGCCGAGCACTTCCCGCGCGGCTTCGGCTTGGCCGGCCAGCGCGAGATGCTGCTGCGCTACGGCGAGAATCCGCACCAGCAGGCGGCTCTGTATCGCAGCGGGGATCCGGCGGGCTCCCTGGTCGGCGCGCGCGTGCTGAACGGCAAGGCGCTGTCCTACAACAACTACGTCGACCTGGACGCGGCCCTGGCTCTGGCCTGCGAATTCGAGCAGCCCTTCGCCTGCGTCATCAAACACAACAACCCCTGCGGCGCGGCGATCGGCCGCGACCTGGCCCAGGCCCTCGAACTGGCCTGGGCCGGCGATCCGGTCTCGGCCTTCGGCTCGGTGCTGGCGCTGACCCGCCCGGTGGATCGGGCCGCCGCGGAGTTCCTGGCCAGCGAGCAGCGCTTCGTCGAAGCGATCGTGGCGCCCGACTTCGCCCACGACGCCTTCGAGCTCCTGACCACCAAGCCCAAGTGGGGCAAGAACGTGCGCTTGCTGGCGGTGGGCAGCATCGGGCCCAGCGCGCCGGCGCGGGCGCGCCTCGAGCTCAAGGCCATCTCCGGCGGCTTCCTGCTGCAGGATCCCGACCTGGCCGAGACCCCGGCCGCCGAGCTCCAGGTGGTGACGCAGAGCGCCCCCAGCGCGGCCGAGGTCGCGGGGCTCCTGTTCGCCGAAAAGGTCGCCAAGCACGTCAAGTCGAACGCCATCGTGCTGGCCCAGGGGACCGCGGTGGTGGGCGTCGGCGCGGGCCAGATGAGCCGCGTCGATTCCGTGCGCCTGGCCCTGGACAAGGCCGGCGAGCGCCGCCGCGGCGCAGTGCTCGCTTCCGATGCCTTCTTCCCCTTCCCCGACGGCCCCGAACTCGCCATCCGCGCCGGCGTGCGGGCCCTGTTGCAACCCGGCGGTTCGGTCAAGGACCGCGACGTGACCGCCCTGTGCGACTCCCTCGGCGCCGCCATGGTCTTCACCGGCCGCCGCCATTTCCGTCATTGAGCGGCTGAAAGTCGATGGGCCCGGCGCGCCGGCAGCCGGAGGCTTTGGCGCCGTGCCAGCGCCGGATCCGTCGGGGGCGGAAGCAACCCGGCAGCGCGCTGTCCATCCGGGCCCTGCGAGCGGAGAACTGGGGGCGCTCGTCGCTTCCCGGGGGAGTCGACGCGGTGCCTGCCCCCCGTTTTGCCCCGGGGAATTCGGGCGAAGAGCCAAAAAGCGAAAATGCCCTGTCGACCGCGGCTGGAGGCTGGTCCGGGCCTTCGGGGGGGCCAGGGCGGACTTGCGCAATCGCGCTTTCCTTTCGGGGTCTGAGCCTGCCGTCTAGAGTTCGGGGGGGCCGTTCCAGAGCCGGTTCCGCAGCCAAGCCGCGCCGGGGACCGGCCGAACCACCCAAGCAGCCCTCGACATGATCGCCTGGTCCGCCCTGCTGTTGCCCGCCCTGCTGTCGGGGCTGGCGGTGTTCGCGCTCAGCGCGCTGATCCACATGGTGCTGCGCTGGCACGCGCCGGAATACCGCGGCTTCAGCAATGAGGACGAGGTGCGCGCGGCGATCAATCGCGGCAATCCCAGACCGGGCCAGTACGTGCTGCCCTACGGCAAGGAAATGGCGGCCATGGGCACGCCCGAGATGCAGGCGCGCTATGCGGAGGGCCCGGTGGGGCAGCTGTTCTTGCGGCCCAAGGGCGCGCCGGCCATGGGCGCGCTGCTCGGCACCTGGTTCGCTTACTCGCTGCTGACCGGGCTGATCGCGGGCTACGTGGCGCGGGCCAGCTTGCCGGCGGGGGCGGAGTTCCTGCGCGTGCTGCAGGTGGTCGGCGCGGCCGCCTGGCTCGGATACGCCTGGGGCGAGCCCACGGCGTCGATCTGGAAGGGGCAGACCTGGAGCTCCACGGCCCGCTACCTGCTGGACGGGCTGCTCTACGCCCTGGCTACGGGCGCGATCTTTGCCTCCCTTTGGCCGGGCGCCTGAGCGCAGCGGTTGGCAAGCTCGTGGCCGCCATGGAATCCGCCGAAGAACACAGCGCCATCGAGCGCAGACCGGCGCAGGCCGGTGCGGCCGGCGGCCCGCCCGCGCGCGCCGGGTCCGCTGGTCCCAGAGGGTCCCAGGGGCCTGCGGAGGCCCTGGGCGGGGGGCCAGCCGCCCGCGCCGGCATCGCCCGGCTCGGCTCGCGGGAGCTGTTCCCCACGCTCGAGGCGCGCTCCTACCTGGCCCATGCGGCGATCGCGCCGCCCAGCCTGCCGGTGCAGGCCGCTGCTGCCGAGGTCTCGGCGCGCTTCGCCCGCGAGGGGTTGCCTGCGATCGTGCACGCCAAGGCCGAGGCCGAGCGCGCCCGCCGCGCCTTCGCCAGCCTGATCGACGTGGCGCCCGAGCGCGTGGCGCGGCTTTCCAACACGTCGGCCGGCGTGATCGCCGTGGCGGAGGGCCTGCGCTGGCGCTCCGGCGAGCGGATCCTGCTGGTGGAGGGCGAATTCCCCACCAACGTGGCCCCCTGGCTGGCGGTGGCGCGGCGCCGCGGCCTGGAAGTGCTGCGGCTGCCGCTGGGGGCCTTCGAGAGCGAGGGCGGCGCGGGGCTCGAGCTGGCCGAAGCGGCCCTGCGCCGCGGCGTGCGGCTGATGGCGGTCAGCGCGGTTCAGTTCGCCAGCGGCTACGCCATGCCGCTGCAGGCGCTCGCCGACCTGTGCCGACGCAGCGGCTGTCTGCTGTTCGTCGACGCGATCCAGGCGGTCGGGGCCACACCCCTCGACGCCCAGGCCCTGGGGCTCGATTTCCTGGCCGCCGGTGCGCACAAGTGGTTGATGGGCATCCTGGGGGCCGGCTTCCTCTACGTGCGGCCCGGGGCGGAGGCGCAGCTCGAGCCCCACGGCGTGGGCTGGATGAGCCTCGAGGATCCGGAACGTTTCCTGTTCGCCGACCAGGGTCCGGTGCCCTTCGATGCGCGGCCCGCGGCGGGCGTCGAGCGGCTCGAGCCCGGCGTGTTGCCCTTCGCGGCCCTGGCGGCGGCCGCGGCCGGCATGGAGCTGCTGGCGGGCCTCGGCGTGCCCGCGATCCACGCCCACGTCAACGCCCTGTTCGAGCGCTTCGAGCCGCTGCTGCTGGCGCGCGGTTTTCGCTCGCGGCGCGCCCGCGATCCGGCCGCGCGCTCGACGATCCTGGCGCTCGAGCCGCCCCCGGACCGCAGCTTGGCCCAGGTGCTGGCTGCCCTTTCGGCCGAAGGCATCGCCGCCACCGCCCCCGCTGGCCTGCTGCGCCTGGCGCCCCATTGGCCGAACCACGCGGACGAGAGCGCGGCGCTGGCGGCCGCCCTGGCGCGCCTCTAGCCCCGGATCGCTCCCGCCGAGCGCGCGCCCTGGCCTTGCTCGCGGTGCGCGGCCGTCGGCGGTTCACCGGCTCGAAATCGAATCGGCGCGGGGCGGCGAAGCCAGACTCCGCGGCCCCCGGATCTCGGCCCAAAGGCATGCTCGCCGGCTGGTCTGACCGCTCGGTCGCAGCCCGGGTCGATCCTTCGCAAGCTGTCAGCGCAGCCCCGCCGACTCCGGAACGGCGACCTCGGAGGGCAGGCGCACGCGCAGGACCTCGCTCAGCAGACCATCGGCGCTGCGGCGATAGCCCTGCTCCTCGAGCCAATCCAGGACCTCCGCCAGCGGCGTCACCAGCCCCATGTGGGGTACGATCGTGGGACGCACCGAGCCGTGGTTGTAGATCTTGGAGAACAGGCCGACCAGCTCGAGTGTCTGGCCGTCGAAGATGCCGCCGCCGGAATTGCCGATGTAGGTCGGGGCGTTGATCATCCAATAGTGCTGGCCGTCGACCTTGTGGTTCGGGGCGGCGATCTGGCCGGCGGTCGGGATCGGATCGGTGCCGAGCGGGCAGCCCACGGCGTAGATCGGCTCGAAGGTGCGCGCGGCCTGGATGCGCTCGCGGCTGGCCAAACGCGCGCCAAAGGGCTGGGGCTCGCGGGTCAGCAGCTCGCACAAACAGGCGTCCAGGTCCGGCCGGAAGCACAGCACCCGCGCGCTCTCTTCGCGCACGCTGCCGTCGGGGGCGTAGATGCGGGTGGGCACCGGATCGCGCGGATCGAGGGGATCCCGCTGCATGTCGCGCACCACGTGCCAGGCGGTCAGCAGGAACGTGCGGTAGCCCTGGCCATCGGGATGGGGCGCGGAGCTCAGCAGCACGCCGGAGCCCACGCTGGCCTGGCCGTTGAGCTGCACCACGGGCCCCATCAGGGACTGCCAGAGCTGCTCGGGGCCGCGCTCTAGGGCCGCCTTGCGCGCGGCCTCCGCCGCCAGCGCCTCCGCGGTCAGGCGCGCCGCCTCGGCCTCCGCCTCGCCAGCGCGCGCGATGCCCAGGGCCTGTTCGAGCAGGCCGAGCAGCTCCTGGTTCTGCTGGGCCAGGCGCCTGTCGACCTCCGAGAAGCGGGATTCCAGCTCTTCAGGGCCGAGCAGCACCCGGCCTTCGACCAGGGCTTCGTAGCGCTCTTGGCCGGCGGCGAGCTGCCCGCGTAGCTCCGCCAGGCTGGCCTCGGTGAGGCCGACCTCGGCCCCGCTGGCCTCGAGCTGCTGCTTCAGCAGGCCGTGCTCGAAGTGCAATTCCGCCAAGCGCCGTTCGAGCTCGGTGCGCTCGCCGCGCTCGTCGGCCAGCTGCCGCTCCAGGGCGCCCAAGGCGCGCTCTTGGTCCTCGAAGCGCAGCTGGCTGCCCTGTTCGAGGGTCGTGCCGGAGAGCAGGGCGAGGGTGCCGAAGCCGAGGACCAGTCCGAGGCGGATCATGGGCGGGTGCTGGAGGAGGAGCCGGAACGCCTGGCCCCCCGGTTCCCAGAGGTGGGCCGAACCCCTCAGCAGGCCCTATCGACCACCGGCGACCGGGCGGGTGAAGCGCGGCTGACCCGACCCTCCGAACGGCCCCCCCGGATCGACCTAAGGCCCTTGTGGAGGCGGACTTTGGTGCAGGCCGCCGAACTCGGTCGAGCCCGCGCTGGCGCCCCGCTAGGCTGCCCGCCGCGCGCCCGGGCGCGAGTTGCGAAGGCTCTACCACCCGCTGTCTCGATACGAGGCTAGGCTGGGGTCGGCCCGCCGAAAGCCCCTGGTCATGCCGACTTTGCGCCCGCTGCTGCTCCTGGCCCTCCTGGCGAGACCGTTGACCGCGGTCCAGGCTCAGACCGTCTGGCTCGTGGACGCCTCCGGGGCTGGAAACTTCTCCAGCCTGGCGGAAGCCGCCGCGGCGGCTGAATCCGGCGATGTCCTGTGGATCGCGCCGGGGGAGTACGGCCCCCTGAGCACCAGCAAGCGCCTGACCCTGCTGGCCGACGAGACCGAGCCACGCCCCCGGGTGGCCTCGATCGAACTGGTCGGGGTGGCCGGATTCCAGGCTCTGCACCTCGAGATCCGCTCCCTGCGACTTTCCGGCCCGGGGCGGGTATTGATCGATGATTGCCGCATCGGCCCCGGCGAATTCTGGCGCAATTTCTTCGGCACCTTCCAGGTCACCAACGGGGCCGATCTGCTGCTGACGCGCTGCTTCGTGCAAGGCGGGTTCTTCGCCGCGGACGGCGCCCCGGCCCTCTTGGTCGAAAAGGGTTCGACCGCTCAGGTGGTCAGCTCGATCCTGCGCGGGGCCCAGGTGGCAGCTTCCGAGCAGTTCAAGCTCTCCGGCTTCGGTGGGCCCGCTTTGGTGGCCCGCAGTTCCGCGCGGGTGTGGGTGGTCGACAGCGAGCTGCAGGGCGGGGATGGGCAGGACTATGGCCAGGGCAGCGCGTTCCAGCCGGGGGCCGGCGGCGCCGGGCTGGTGGTCGGATCCGGCGCGCGCGTCGACCTGCGCGGCCAGGCCAACGATCGGCTTTCGGGGGGC
This sequence comes from Planctomycetota bacterium, assembly GCA_044375105.1. Classification (GTDB taxonomy): domain Bacteria; phylum Planctomycetota; class UBA1135; order UBA1135; genus JBIKLM01. The sequence continues at coordinate 20,695 of JBILNK010000026.1, read as the reverse complement.
CTGCAAAACCCCGGAACGCCCGGTCCCCTCGATGGTCCGGCGCTGTTTTGCCAGCCCGGATCGCCCCAGGCCCAGGCGCTGATCGGTCCGATCTCCATTTCGGGCACGGTTGCAGCCTGCGCCGTGCAGGGCGAGCCACCGCGCTCGTTCCTGGTGCCCGCCGAGCGCGAGCAGGGCTCCCCCGAGCGTCGCGTGCATTGCTTCGGGCCGGCGGGCCAAAGCGCGGTGCTCGCCACCAGCTTCCAGTCGGCTCTCGAAGTCGTGCCCCTGGTAGCCGAGACGCCGTTGTTCCTCGACTCGGGCGCCTTGGCGGAGCTGCTGCCGATCCTGCTGCAGGGTTTCGACGAGGGGGCCGAATACTCTTGGCTGGCGCCCTCCGGGACGGCCTTCGCCGGCCTGGCCTACCACGTGCAGTTGTTCGAAATCTGGCCCGCGTCCGGGCTGCTGGGGGCCAACTCGATCACCTTCGTTCTGGCGCCCTGAGCGCTTCGCCGGGGCTTCTGCGCGCCGCCGCCGGCCCCGCGGCCCCAGGGGCGCGGGGCCGCGCTCTCAGCCGGAGCCCGCAGGCCTGCCGGCGGGCGGGTATCACTGCTGGAGCGCAGCGCGAGACGTTTTCTCGTTGCCCGTCAGTCTCTCAACGCCCGTTCCCGTTCTCGGCAACCGGCAGCAGCTCGACCTCCAGGATGCGATCGCCCACCTCGAGCAGATCGAGCACCTCGAATCCGCGCAGCAACTGCCCGAACAGCGTGTAATTGCCGTCGAGGTGTGGCGTCGGTCGATGGGTCACGAAGATCTGGCACCCGCCGGAGTCTGGGTCCTCGTTGCGCGGCATGCCCAGGGAGCCGCGCAGGAACTTGCGCTCGCTGAACTCGCTGCGCAGGGGCAGCCCGCGCCAGTCGCTGCCGCCATTGCCGTCGCCGCGCGGGTCACCGCCTTGCACGACGAAGTTCGGCACCACGCGATGGAAGCCCAGATCCTCGAAGTGGCCGCGCTTGGCCAGCTCGATGAACGAATACACGTGCAGGGGTGCTTCCGCGGGGAACAGCTCGAAGACCAGGTCGCCCCGGTTGGTCTCGACGCGCACCAAGGGGTTGCGGGTCCAGCGCGGGTAATCGATGCCCGGCAGCGGCATCGAACGGGGCGCCCCCGGAGCTGCGCCCAACTCGGGTACCGCCAGTTCCGGATACAGCGCGCGGAAGGCCTCGCGCGCGATCGCGGTCACCCGCGGGTGGGGATAGCGCAGGGCTTGCTCGAGGATCTGCCGAGCGCCCTCGCCGCCGATCTGGCGGACGTTCAGCAGCGCGTTCCAGGCCACCTCGGCCGCGACCTCCCCAGCCGAGGACTGGATCGCCTCCGCGAGGTGCGGCAGGTCGCGCTCGCTGGAGTGGGGCCGCAGCGCCAGGATCGCGGCCAGGCGCCGTCCATTGTCGAATTGGCCGTCGATCTCGCGGCGCAGGCGGGCCAGGTTCGCTTCGCTGGGCAATTCGCCGAGGGTTTCGATGGCGGCGATCGCCACGAAGGGCCGCACGTCGCGCAGGCATTCGTCCAGGACCGCGGCCGCAGATTGGGCCGGCAGATGCCGCAGGGCCCGCGCCACGCCGGCCCGCTGGACCGCGTCCTGCTCCCGGAACAGGGTCTCGACCGCCTCCAAGGCGACCGCTTCGGGCCCTTGTTTGCAGAGACCTTCGAGGGCCGCCACGCGCACGCTGGGCGAGCGATCGGTCAGGCCGCGTCCGAGCAGGGTGCGAACCTCGGAGTTCCCCGGGGGCAGGTTGCCCAGCGCGCTGTTGGCCAGGCCGCGCACATGGGCCGAGGGATGGCGCGCGCAGCGTTCGAGATCCTCCAGGGCCGCCGGGATGGGCCGCTTGCCCAGCGCATCGAGGGCTTCGCAGACGACGCGCCAATCCGCATCTCGGGTAGCGGCCAGGAGTGCCTGCGAGCTCTCCGTCTGGGTGCCGGCGTCCCAATCCGGTTCGAGCCGCGCCAGGCCTTGGGCTGCGAACAATCGCGCGGTGGGATCCTCATCCACGAGGTATTCGAGGAATCCGGCGCGGCCGCGCTCGCTGCGCCGGCGCGCCAGGGCGTAGAGCGTCATCCAGACCTCCTCGCTCGAGCGGGCGGCCTCGCCGCGGCCGCTGACCGGACTCAAGGTCTCGATCAGGGCCCGGTCGATGCGCGCCGCTTCGCGGCTGGTGCGGTCCCAGCGCGCCAGCCCGGCGATTGCTTCGAGACGCACGCCCTGGTCCGGATCCCCCAGGGCGCGCAGGAGGTCGGCGGTCAAGCTTATTTCGCCGACCCGCGCGCCGGCTTCCACCACCCGCGCGCGCACGGCCGCATCGGGCTCGCTCCAATGGCGCGCCAGCACGCCGGCGGCGGTGGTGTCTCCGCGTTGACCGAGGGCCCAGGCCACGCGCCGGCGGACCCCGCGGTCCGGTTGGTCGAGCGCTTGACAGAGGGCCTGGGTGACGCGGTCCCCCGGGGTCTCCAGGGGCAGCCGCGAGAGGGCCAGGGCGGCCCGCGCGGCGAGCGGCGGATCGCCGGTTCGCAGGAATTCGATCAGCCGGGCCGTGCCTTCTCGATTTTCCTCCAGTCCTGCGATTTCGGCGAAGTCCGAGCGCGTGGGCAGGGCCACCGGGGTGCCCTGGGGCAGATCCTGGGCGGCGCGCTGGCGCTCGGCCTCGGCGGCTTGGCGGTCGGCGGACGACTGGCAGGCGGCGAGGGCCAGTCCCAGGGCCAGCCCCCAGCTCAGGGTCGGGCGCGGATGTCGAGCGGGGAGCCGGGCGGCGGGGCGGCGGGCGTGGGGCATGGCGCGGAAAGGCAGGGCGAGCGCGGACGGCGCCGGCCTGGTTAGCATGCGGATTCAGCCCGCGGGGCTCCAACTCGCCCCACGCCCGCGCCGCCGGCCGGTACCGCTGCGGGACCGGACGCTTTCCAGACGGCCCTTGAAGCCGGGGCACTCCGGGCCTTCGATGCGGGGGTGACCAGGCCCCTCCCTCCCATGCCGCTCGAATCGATTCCGAAGGCCCTGGCCGAACTCAAGGCCGGCCGGATGGTGATCCTGGTCGACGACCCCGGCCGCGAGAACGAGGGCGACCTGGCGATGCTGGCCGAGCACGTCACCCCCGAAGCGATCAACTTCATGATCCGCGAGGCCCGCGGACTGGTCTGCCTGCCGATGTCCGAGGAGCTCTGCGAGGCCCTCGAGCTGCATCCCCAGGTGGGCAAGAACACGAGCCGCATGAGCACGGCCTTCACGGTCTCGATCGAGGCCGCCCAGGGCGTCACCACCGGCATCAGCGCCGCCGATCGGGCCCACACGATCCGCACGGCGGTGCGGCCCGGCGCGCGCCCGGAGGACCTGGCCCGGCCGGGCCACATCTTTCCCCTGCGCGCCAAGAACGGCGGCGTGCTGGTGCGCGGCGGCCAGACCGAAGGGATCGTGGACCTGGCGCGCCTGTGCGGCGCGCGCCCGGCCGGCGTGATCTGCGAGATCATGAAGGACGACGGGACCATGGCGCGCATGCCGGATCTCGAGCAGTTCGCCAAGAAGTGGGACCTGCGCATCGTCACGATCGCCGACCTGATCGCCTACCGGCGTATGACCGAGCGGCTGATCGAGCCGGTGCAGATGGACCTGCCGATGCCGACCCGCTACGGCGAGTTCCGCGTGCACCTGTTTCGCTCGACGGTCGACGGGCGCGAGCACCTGGCCCTGTGCACCCCGGACATGCCCGGGCCGGGCCTCGACGGGCCGCGCCAGGCCCTGCCGGATCCGGTGCTGGTGCGCGTGCACAGCGAGTGCTTGACCGGCGACGTGTTCGGCTCCCTGCGCTGCGATTGCGGCCCGCAGCTCGACCTGGCCCTCGAGCGCCTGGCGCGCGAGCGGCTGGGTTGCCTGGTCTACATGCGCCAGGAGGGCCGCGGCATCGGCCTGGCCAACAAGCTCAAGGCCTACGCCCTGCAGGACCGCGGGATGGACACGGTCGAGGCCAACCAGGCCCTGGGCTTCCCGCCGGACCTGCGCGAATACGGCCTCGGCGCCCAGATCCTGTCCTACCTCGGGGTGCGACAGATGCGGCTCCTGACCAACAACCCCAAGAAGATCGCCGGCCTCGACGGCTACGGGCTCGCGGTGGTCGAGAACGTGCCCTTGGCGACCCCGCCCAACCCGATCAACGCCCGCTACCTGGCCACCAAACGGGACAAGCTGGGCCACAGCTTGCCCGAGTCGAGCCCTGAGAGCAGCCCAGAGCCGCCCCGCTTGCCTGACGCGGGCCCCGAGAGCCCGCTGCGGCAGCCCAGCGGGCCCTGATCGGCCTCGAGGCGCAGCGGGCCGAGCGGATCGCTCCGCGTTGGCCCGCCTAAAGGCTTCCCCCGCAGCGGAGCGGGGAGCGCGGTGGGGAGTCGGCTGCGGGCGAGCGCCTCGGACGGGGGCGGGCAACCCGCCGGCGTCCCCGAGGTGCCGCCCTGGGCGACCTCCGCCGCCGAGGGTGCAGGAGCCAGGGGCCCCCGCGGGCCTGGGCCCCGGATGGGGGTGGAGTTGGCGCGGGCTCGCGATCGACGAAGCGAAACCGGGGGGCGGCGGGGGTGGGGCCGGGACGGAGACCGGGGCCCTGGGAAGGGGCCCAGGGGGGGGACGGTGGGGCTCCGGGGGCTTCGCGCCCGGGCAGAATCCAGGGCCCGGGAAGACGCCGGGGCCGCCGGGCGTCGCTCCGGCGATGGGTCCCCTGGCCATGACCTTCGACACCAACCTGCCCCTGGACGCCGATCCGGACGCCGAACTCGTGGCGGGCGCGCTGGGGGGCGATCAGGCGGCCTTCGCCGAGCTGGTGCGGCGCTATCAGGACCGCCTGTTCGGGTTGGTGCGGGGCTACACCCGCAGCGCCGCCGAGATCGAGGACATCGTCCAGGAGACCTTCCTCAAGGCCTACTCCAAACTCGACAGCTATCGCGCGGAGTCCTCCTTCTCCACCTGGCTGTGCCGCATCGCGGTCAACACGGCCCTGGACCAGCTCAAACGCCGCGGCCGATCGCCCGTGGTCGATGGGAGTGGTTCCGAGTGGAGCCTCGAAGAGCCTTCGGAGGCCACGCCAGGCCCGCCGCCGCCGGATGCGCGCCTCGAGCGCGCCGAACTGCGCGCGATCACCGAAGCCGTGCTCGACACGCTGCCGGAGCCGTTTCGATCCGTGCTCGTGCTGCGCGAATTCGAAGAGCTTTCCTACCTCGAGATCGCCGAGCTGCTCGACATCTCGATCGGCACGGTCGAGTCGCGCTTGTTCCGGGCCCGGGCTCGCTTCAAGGAGGCCCTGGCCCAAGCCCAGCCGGAGCTGTTCCGCGATCTATCCGGGCCGGGACCCGATGCGCCGCGCAAGCGCCGCCGCCTGGGCGGATCCGGCCCCGCGGCGGGGGGCGCGGGCCGCGAGTGAGAGGCCGAACCCAAATCGATCGAGGCCTGGGCCGGCCCGCTCTGCCGGCCGGCCCGCACGCCTGTGGGCCGCTTTCCGGCGGCCGCGGGGGCCTGGGCTCGACCCGGCTCCCCGATCGCCCCCAAGACCACTGGGACCGTACACCGCCCCGCCGCCCGCCGCTCCCGCGGGCAGCCCGGGGCGCCCACGAGGAATGCCGATGAACCGACCTGACCGACCCGAGCTGCCGCTGGCCTGCGCCCGCGCGCGGGCCTTGCTCAACCGCTATGGCGATGGCGAGCTCGAGGAGAGCCTGGCCGCACCCCTGCGCGGGCACCTGCTCGAGTGCCCCGACTGCCGCGCCCGCTGCGCGGCCGACCGCCATCTGCGGCGCTGGATCGTGCGCCCGGATGCGCCGCCGGTGCCCGCCGGGTTTGCGGAGCGCGTCGCGGCCCTGGCCTTCGCCGGGGCGTCCCAGCCGGGACCGACCGAACGACCGCGACCCCTGTCCAGCGGCGAGCCGGCCCTGCGGCTCGTGCTGTGGCTGACCGCGGCCGCGGCCGCGGCCCTGCTGGTCCTGGCCCTGGCGCTCGGCAGCCTGGCCCGTCCGGGGGGCGAGGAATTGGTGGCCGAGCCGCTGCCCGAGGTCTTGCAGCAGCTCGACCAGCTCGAGCGCGAGCTCGAGGCGGTTCCCGCTCGGAGCCCCCGATGAGCGCCGCGCCCCGGCTCGAACGCTGGATCGTGACCCTGGCCCTGGTCAGCGCCTTGGCCGGGTTCGCCGGCGGCCAGCTCAGCGCCCGCTTGAGCGCCGAACCGCCGGCGCCGCCGGGCGCCTTCGGGGAATTCCGCCGCGCCTTCGAGGCCGAATTCCGGCTGGGTCCCGACCGCAGGCGGGCGCTGACCTCCGTGCTCGATGCCTACCAGGGCCACCTGGAGGCCCTCGAAGCGCGCGGCTTGGCTGCGCTCGGCCCCGAGCTCGAGCGCCTCAACCGATCGCTCTCCGAGATCCTGCGCAATCGGGTCCTGCCCGAAGACGAGCGCGAGCGCTTCGACCAGCTCTGCCGTGCGCGCCGGCTCGGGCCGCCCGCCGGCTGAATCCCTCCCCAGGGGGCGGTCCGCTCCCCCGATCCGCAGCGCGCGCTCGCGTCCCGGCGCGGGCCGTGCCCCGGACCGGCAGCCCCGATCGGCTAACTTATCGCTCCGTTCCCCGCCCGCCCCGTCCGCTCGACCCCCTTTCCACGCCATGTCCCGTACCACCGGCCTGCGCCTCGGCACCAGGCGCTTCGAGATCGTGGCGCTCGAGGGCAGCGCCAAGAAGCCCAAACTGCGCGGGTTGGCCGCCGGCATGAGCGCTGACGCGGCCAGCGGACTCGAGGGACAAAAGAGCGCCCTGGCCGAACTGATCAAGGGCCAGCGCAAGGCCCTGGAGGCCGAAGAAATCCAGCTTTCGATCGACGGTGGCCTCGGAATCTATCGCCACCTGTCGCTGCCCTTCGCGGAGCGCGAGAAAATCGAAGAGGTGATCCGCTTCGAGGTCGAGAGCAAGATTCCGCAGGCGGACATCGACAACCTGGTCGTCGACTTCTTCATCACCGAAGCCACGCCGGTCGAATCGCACCTGTTGGTGACCGCCGTGCCGGCGCCGGCCCTGCAGGAGCGCATCGAGCTCGCCGCCGGCGTCGGATTGGAGCCCGTCGAGGCCGAGCTCGAGACCGCTTCCCTGTTCCATGCTGCCGAGTTCATCGGCGCGCTGACCGCCGGGGCGGCCCAGCTGTTGGTGCACCTGGGCGAGCGCACCACCTCGATCGTGGTCGCCTCCGACGGACGGTTGCGCAGCATGCGCGCGCTGCACCTGGCGATCGAGGCCGAGGGGGGCGAGCCGGCCGCGGAGGGCGAGCCGGCGCCCGCAGCCAGCGCCCCCTTGGACGCGGCCCAGCTCCTGCCGCGCCTGCACAAAGAATTCCTGCGCACGTTGACCTCGGCGGACAGTGGCGTGCCCTTCGACCGCATCTGGGTCTGCGGGCTGGTGCCCCCCGGTCTGGTCGGCAGCCGCATCGGTGAGGTCGAAGTGGCCCTCCTGGATCCCCTGGCCAGCATCGGCAAGGAGGACCTGCCGGCCGAGGAGCGCGCCCGCTATGCCATCGCCTTCGGCGCCGCCTGGGGTCGCATGGGCAGCGGCCAGCTGCGCCCGCACCTGCGCCGCGACGCGCTGGCCTACGCGGGCACCTTCGAGCGGCTCGAGTTGCCCCTCGGTGTGCTCGGCCTGCTGCTGCTGACGCTGCTGTTCTCGCGCTACATCATCGTCAGGAAGCAGGTCGAGCCGCGACAGCAGGACGTGGCCCTGTGGATGGATTGCGTGCGCAACTACACCGTCGGAAAGCCCGAGGAAGGCGCCCCGGGATTCCTGACCGATCCGCCCAAGCAGCTGGTCACGATCCTCAAGGACATCCTGGCGGGCAAGAACGCCGACCAAACCACCCCGCTCGATCAGTTCGATTCGATCAAGCGCTTCCTGGACGGCGAGATCCGCCGCTACAAGACTATGCTGGGCACCGGCGACAGCTCGACCCAGCCCCAATCGGCCCTGACGGCCACCAACCTGGTCTTCGACGTGATCAACGGCCTGGGCGAGGAGCGCATCGGCCGCATCGCCGTGCGCAAGCTGGACGCCAAGTGGGTGCGCGCCGCGGGCGGCGACCGCGATCCCGAGCACATCGCCGTGCGGCTCGACCTGTCGTTCTTCGCAGACGATGACGTCAAGTCGACCCAGCACTTCAACAACTTGATGGAAGCCCTGGACGGCCAGGAATGGTGCCTCGGCACCGGCCGCCAGGCCCTCGAGCCGTTCAATGGCGAAAACCGCGGCTCGGCGGTCAACGGCGTCGAGGTCAAGGTCGATGTCTCCAAGTCCCCGGCGCTGCGCTCCGAGCAGGCGGCCGCCGAAGGCGCCCAGAGCCCCGCGCGCGGCTGAGGTCCGATCATGAGCATTCTCCAGCACTTGACTCTTTCGCGCGGCATCATCCTGGGCAGCTTCCTCGGCTCGGCGGCGGTCGGCTGGCTGCTGTATCGGGAGCAGCAGCGTCTGACCGATCTGCAAGCCGCGCTGGACGAGGCCAAGACCCGCGTGCCCCTCCTGGTCAACAAAGCCCAGGAACTGGAGGGCCTGATGAAGGCTACCGCCCGGGAAGACTTCGGCTCCTCGGTCCAGGCGCTCGAGAGTTACATCGTTGCGCGGGCGGCCGACCCCAAGGTCAGCTTGGGTCAGGTCGAGATCAGCAAGCCCAACGAGCAGGTGATCCAATCCGCGCGCAAGGATGCTCCAGGCGTGCGGGACCTGGTCTACCGGGTCAGCCCGGCGAGCTCGGCCAAGGGCGAGTATTCGCGCGGCGAGATCTCCAACTTCATCTACCTGCTCGAGCAGGACAGCCGCCGGGTCAAGGTCACCGGCTTGACCATGACGCCCACCGACAAGGGGCCCAAGGTCGATCGCCTGCTGAGCGACCGCTGGAAGTACGACATCGAGCTGCGCGTGCGCGAAAAGTTCGAGGCCCCCAAGGCCAACTGAGCCCCGCCGGCCGCGACTCCGTGACCGACGCGCCGAGCCTGGCCGGGGCCTCCGCCTCCGGTTCCCTCGCCGCCGAGAGCGGCTGGACCGGCGGCCAATACAGCCTGGGCCGGGCGGCGATCGCCGCGGCGCTGGCGCTGCACTTCTGGGCCACCTGGCTCAGCGCTCGCAGCGCCCCGCAAGGCGCCGCCGCGGCGGCCCTGGCGGTCTTGTCGGCCTGCCTGCTGCTCGGCTTTGGTGGGCGCCTGCTGGCCGGGCTCACGCTGCTCGGACTGGGCGCCGCCGCGGGCAGCGGCCTCTACCCCCACGGGCAGTTCAGCGCCTATGCGCTGGTGGCGCTGGCGCTGCACGCCGCCACGCCCCCCGCCCCGTTCGGCAGCTTTGCGGCCTTCGGTCGCATCGACCCGGCCGGGGGCTGGCGCTATCCGGAGTGGGTCGGCCGCTTGGCCTGGCTCTTGCTCGGGCTCGAGTGCGCCCTGCGCGCCGGATTCGAGCTGGCGGACCCGACCTGGCGCAGCGGCCAGGCGCTCTCGGCGCTGCTCGAGGGGCCCGCCGCGCGCAGCGCCTTGGGGCAGCGTCTCGCAGGCCTGGGCCCCACGGTGCTGATGGCCCTGGCCTGGTCCGCCTCCCTGCTCAAGCTCGGATTCGCCCTGGCGGCGGTCTCCGGCCGTTGGCGTGCGCCCGCCTTCGCCATGCTGCTGGGCGCCAGCCTGGTGGCGCTGCTGTTCCTCGAATTCACCAGCGAAGGCCTGGGGCGCCTGCTGCTGCTGCCCTTTGCCTTCCGACCCGCTTGGATCCCGCCGCGGGCGGCGCCGCGCGCCGAGCTCCTGTTCTACGACGGCGCCTGCGGCCTGTGCCATCGCGCGGTGCGCTTCCTGCTGGCCGAGGATGACCATGGCCGCGCACTGCGGTTCGCGCCCCTGCTCGGCGAGCGCTTCCGCGAGGTCGTGCCCGCCGAACTGCAGCGCGCGCTGCCGGACTCGCTGGTGCTCGTGACCCACGAGGGCGAGGCGCTCGACAAGAGCCGCGCGGTGCTCTACGCCCTGGCCCGCCTGGGCGGCCTGTGGCGGCTGCTTGCCTGGTGCGGCCAGGCGCTGCCCGTGGCGCTCGCCGATCCGCTCTACGACGCCGTCGCGCGGGTGCGCCACCGGCTCTTCGCCGCGCCCGAGGAGGCCTGCCCGCTGCTGCCCCCGCAGCTGCGCGTTCGCTTCGATCCCTGACCGGCCCAGGCCGCGGGTTTCTCGGGACGGAGCCGGGCGCGTCCCGCCCGCGAGCCCAGGCATCGGCGGCCTTCCCCGCGCGCCGGGGCCAGCCGAGATTCGGCCGAGCTCGGCCCGCTCCCGGGCGGCCAGCGCGGCCTCAGCGGTCGTCGAGCGGAGCGGGCTCCGGCGGTCGCCGCCTCCCGCCCTTCAACGGCTGCGCGGTTCCTGGGCCGATCGCGGCAGGATCAGGCGCGAGCCGCGGTTGAAGGTCAGGTAGGCCACGGCCCACTTGAACAGCACGATCAGACGGTTGGCGAAGCCCACCAGGTACATGAGGTGCACCAGCAGCCACAGCCACCAGGCGAACAGGCCACCGAAGCGCGCGCGGCCGAGCTGGGCCACCGCCTCCTTGCGGCCGATGGTGGCCAGCTGGCCCTTGTCGCGGTAGCGGAAGGTCGGCCGGCGGCGGCCGGTCAGGATGGCCAGCAGGTCCCGGGCCACGAATTGCCCGGCCTGCATCGCTGCGGGCGCCACCCCGGGCATCAGGCTGGGTCCGGGCGGGGCCGGCGCACGAGCCGCGGCGGGCGCGGGGCTCGGCGCGGACGACGCGCCCGCGGGGGGCGGCGTAGGGCTGGCCGCCGTGGAGCCTGGCGACTCGCCGGAAGCCGGCAGTTCGTAGCGGCACAGGTCGCCGATCACGCGCACCTCCGGATGGCCCGGCAGGCTGAAATCGGGCTGGACCGGCAGCCGTCCGGACCGGTCGGTGGCGATCCCGGCCGCCTCCGCGAGGCGCCGCCCGAACTCGCTGCCGCGCACGCCCGCGGCCCACAGGTGGGTGGCGCAGGGGATCGTGGTGCGCTCGCTGCCGCGTTGCAGCGTGACGCTGCTCGCTTCCAGGGCCACCACCTGGGCGCCGAGCCAGACCTCGACACCGAGCTGGTCCAGGGCCTCGAGTGCGTGGGCCGAGAGGCTCTCGGGAAAGGTCGAGAGCAGCCGCGGCTGCCCCTCGACCAACAACACTCGCGTTTCGCTGGTGTCGATGTCGCGGAAGTCGTGGCGCAGCGTGTCGCGGGCCAGCTCGGCGACCGCGCCCGCCAGCTCCACGCCGGTCGGACCGCCGCCCACGATCGTGAAGGTCAGCAGTCGCTGGCGCTCGTTCGGATCGCGGCTCAACTCGGCGTGTTCGAAGGCCGTCAGGATCCTGCGGCGCATTTCGGTGGCGTCGCGCAGGGTCTTGAGGCCGGGCGCGTGCTCGCCCCAGGAATCGTTGCCGAAGTAATGGTGGGTCGCGCCGGTGGCCACGATCAGGGTGTCGTAGGGATACCAGGCGCCCTCGACCTGCAGCCGTCGGCCGGGGAGGTCGACGCCTTCGATCTCTCCCAGGATCACGCGCGCGTTCGGTTGCTGTCGCAGCACCCAGCGCAGCGGCGCGGCGATGTCCGCGGGCGCCAGGCCGCCGATCGCCACCTGGTAAAGCAGCGGCTGGAACAGGTGGTAGTTCTGCCGGTCGATCAGGGTCACCTCGACCGGCGCCTTGGCCAGGGCACGCGCGGCGTACAGGCCGCCGAAGCCGCCGCCCGCGATCAGGACCCGATGGGATTTGGATGTCACGCCGTTCAACGCACGCTGCCTTCGGGAGGCAGGGTCGCGGGCTCAGGAAGGGGATCCGCTGGGGGCGCTGGCTGCGGGAAGGGCTCGGGCGATCGAGCGACGCTCTGCCCTCCGACCGGGCCAACCGCCTACCGCGTCGGCCAAGCCTAGCGGGCGCTGACGCGCCTCCCAAGCGCGCGCGCCTCGCTCGTGCCCGCGGGCACTCCAGCCGGCAGCCAGACCGCGCAGCGCAGGCCCCCGAAGGCCGCTGCGGCGCCAAGCGAGCGCGCTGCGCCGCGAGCTGATCTGCGGCCCGGTGGAGCCCCGCTCCGCGCAGGCTGCTCCGGGGGCCTGCGGCCCGCGTTTCGCCGGGGGGCTCTAGTTCCGCAGTCGTCGATCCCGCAGAGCTGCGGGGGCGGCTCGCTCCGCCGAGCGATCAGATCTCCGCGCCGGCCAAGCAGCGTCGGCCGCTGCGGCGCTCGCGCGCCCACTCCGCCAGCAGCCGCGCTTCGTGGGCCGGCTCGAGACCAAGCCCGGGCTCGGGCGCGTCAGCGCCCCGCTCGAGCTCGCGCTGCGTGTCGCCCAGCGTGGTCGCGAGAGAGCGGTGGGAGAGACCCGCTTCGCGGGCGCGGCGGACGTCCAGGCGCCCGCCGGCCGATGCCTCGCCTTCCGGCCGCCACAGCGGCAGCTGCCGGGGGGTCACCCGCGCCTCGACTTCGAGCCACGATCCATCGGCCCACACCGGCTGCGCAACACCGCCGGCGAGGGCCACGCAGGCCCGGATGACCTCGCCCAGGCTGACGGCCTGGTGCGGCCCGCCCACCTCGAGCCGTCCGGAGCACTCGCGCTCGAGGCCGAGCCACAGGAACTCGGCCAGGTCGCGGGCATCGAGCCATTGCACGCCCTGGCCCTCGGGGGCCGGGCAGAGCATCTCGCCGCCGCGCCGTGCCCGGGCGAGCCAGCAGGCCAGGGGATTGGCGGGATCGGCGGCTGCGACCAGGCCGGCCGTGCGCAGGCACCAGGCCCGCGAACCGAAGGCGCGCTCGGCCGCGGCCTGCGCCCGCTCCCAGTCGAGCGCCGCGCCGGTCCCTTCGGGATCGAGCCCCGGCCAGGCCGCGCTGGTGAGCAGCACGTAGCGGCCCAGGCCTTCCGCGATCGCTGCGCCGGTGCGCTCGATCTCGAACGGATCCGGCCGGCGCAGGTCGATCCAGACATCGAAGCGCCGACCCTCCGGGGCGAGTGCTGCCTGCACCCCGGCCTGGCTGTGTCCAGCCCCTCGGCCGCGCGGGTCCGGCTCCTTCGGACCACCCTTCACCCAGGTAACCCGACCGCCGCGAGCCCGGGCGACGATCGAGAGAGGGTTCGCAAGCAAGCCGCTGCCGCCGAGGATCAAGATCTCCATTCCTCGGAACTTAGCGTTGCTTTTTTATTTGGGGGGGATGGGCGAAGGGCCGGCCAGAGGTCGGAAAACCGCCGTTGATGGCAGATCGGCCCACGAGCTGGGCCTCAGCATCCCTCCAACTTCGCGGCAGGGCCTGCGAAGCGAAATTCTGCATTACTTCCGAAGAGCCGCTCGGCGGACGCCGCGCGGGTCGATTGGATCAAAATCGACAGCCCACGGAAGCTTTCGATTTCGCGCGGCGTTCCCGGCTCACCGCCGCGCGCCGGCCAGGGGCTGGGATTTGGGTAATTGCTGATGGTGCTCCTGGATCGTGCGCACGCCGAAGTCGCCGCGGGCCATGGCGGAAAGGGCGCTCACCACGGCGCTGATGCCCGCCAGGGTGGTGATCACGGGCACATGCGCCTGCACGGCGGCGCTGCGGATCTCGCCGTCGTCCGCACGGGTTTGGCGCCCGGAGGGGGTGTTGAGCACCAGGTCGAGCTCGCGGTTCTTGATCATGTCCACGATGTGCGGCCGCCCTTCGTGGACCTTGTTGACGCGCTTGACCGGCACCCCGTTCATCATCAGCGCGCGGTAGGTCCCATCGGTGGCGAACAGCTCGTAGCCCAGGGAGGCCAGTTGCCGGGCCTCCGGCAGGATCGCGCGCTTGTCCGAGGACTTGACCGTGATCAGTACCCGTCCGGATTTCTTGAGCTTCATGCCCGCGGCCATGAAGGCCTTGAGGAAGGCGAAGCCCAGCTCCTTGTCGATGCCCATGACCTCGCCGGTCGAGCGCATCTCGGGCGACAGCCGGAAGTCGCAGCCCGGGAAACGGTTGTGGGGGAACACCGGGGCCTTGACCGAGAAGTAGGGCGGCACGACTTCTTCGGTGAAGCCCAGCTCGTCCAGGGTCTTGCCGCACATCACCTTCGCAGCCAGCTTGGCCAGCGGGACGGCGATCGCCTTGGAGACGAAGGGAACCGTCCGCGAGGCGCGCGGATTGACCTCCAGCACATAGACCTTGTCGTCCTTGACCGCGTACTGGACGTTCATCAGGCCGATCACGCCCAGTTCCATGGCCATGGCCTTGGTCGCGGCGCTGATCTCGGCCTGCAAGCGTTGGCTCAGCGTGTGCGGCGGCAGCACGCAGGTGGAATCGCCGGAGTGCACGCCGGCCTCCTCGATGTGCTCCATGATCCCGCCGATCACCACCCGACGGCCGTCGCAGATCGCGTCCACGTCGACCTCGATCGCGTCGGCGAGGTACTTGTCCACCAGGATCGGGTGGTCCGGGGAGGCGGCCACGGCCTGCTCGATGAAACTCTCCAGGGACTCGTCGTCGTAGACGATCGCCATGGCGCGGCCGCCCAGCACGTAGGAGGGCCGCACCAGAACCGGGTAGCCGATCTTGCGGGCGATCTGGAAGGCCTCCGCCGGGGTCTTGGCGATGCCGTTCTCGGGCTGGCGCAGGCCCAGCTTGATCAGCATCTCGGCGAACAGCTTGCGATCCTCGGCGCGGTCGATCGAGGCCACCGAAGTGCCGATCAGCGGCGCTCCGGCGCGTGCCAGACCCCCGGCCAGGTTGAGCGGGGTCTGCCCGCCGAACTGCACGATGATGCCCTTGGGCCGGATGGCCTCCACGATGTGCATGACGTCTTCGTGGGTCAGGGGCTCGAAGAACAGGTGGTCCGAGGTGTCGAAGTCGGTCGAGACGGTCTCCGGGTTGCTGTTGACCATCACCGACTCGAGCCCGAGCTCGCGCGCCGCGAAGGCCGCGTGCACGCAGCAATAGTCGAATTCGATGCCCTGGCCGATGCGGTTCGGCCCGCCCCCCAGGATCATGATCTTGTCGACCTTGCCGGCGCGGGTCTCGGTCTCGTCCTCGTAGGTCGAGTAGTAGTAGGGCGTGACGGCGGCGAATTCGGCCGCGCAGGTATCGACCAGCTTGAAGACGGGCTCGATGCCGAGGTGCTTGCGCAGGGCGCGCACCTGCTCCGGCGTCTGGCCGCTGGCCTTGGCGATCTGGCGGTCGGAGTAGCCCATGCGCTTGGCCTCGCGCAGCAGCTCGCCGTCCAGGTTGGCACCGCGCAAGTCGGACTCGAAGTCGACCAGTTCGCGCATGTGCTCCAGGAACCAGGGGTCGATCTTGCAGGCCTCGTGCACGCGGGCCACGTCCCAGCCGGCGCGGAAGGCCGCGGCCACGGCCAGCAGGCGTTTGTCGTTGGGCACGCGCAGCGAGCGGGCGATGGCGTCGTGGTCCGGGCTCAGGCCGCTCAGGTCGTCGGCCTTCTGGAAGCCCAGACCCGAGAGCCCGGTCTCCAGCCCGCGCAGGGCCTTCTGCAGGGACTCTTTGAAGGTGCGCCCGATGGCCATCACCTCGCCCACGCTCTTCATCGAGGTCGTCAGGGTCGTATCGGCGCCGGGGAACTTCTCGAAGGCGAAGCGCGGGATCTTGGTCACCACGTAGTCGATCGTCGGCTCGAAGCAGGCCGGCGTCTCCTTGGTGATGTCGTTCTGGATCTCGTCCAGGGTGTAGCCCACGGCCAGTTTGGCGGCGAATTTGGCGATCGGGAAGCCGGTCGCTTTGGAAGCCAGGGCCGAGCTGCGCGAGACGCGCGGGTTCATCTCGATCACGATCATGCGCCCGTCTTTGGGGTTGATCGCGAATTGGCAGTTCGAGCCGCCGCATTCGATGCCGATCTCGCGCATGATCGTGATCGAGGCGTTGCGCATGCGCTGGTACTCACGGTCGGTCAGCGTCTGGGCCGGGGCCACGGTGATCGAGTCGCCGGTGTGCACGCCCATCGGGTCGACGTTCTCGATCGAGCAGATGATCACGACGTTGTCCGCCGTGTCGCGCATCACCTCCATCTCGTATTCCTTCCAGCCGCCGAGGAATTCCTCGACCAGCACCTCGTTGTTCATCGAGAGCGACAGGCCGCGCGAGACGATGGCCTCGAACTCCTCGACGTTGTAGGCGATGCCGCCGCCCGTGCCGCCCAGGGTGAAGGCCGGGCGGATCACGATCGGGAAGCCCAGTTCGGCCAGCACGGCGCGGGCGTCCTCGAGGCTGTGGGCCACGCCCGAGCGGGCGCTCTCGAGGCCGCAATGGGTCATCGCCGTGCGGAACAGGTCGCGGTCCTCGGCCTTGCGGATCACGTCGGCCCGGGCCCCGATCATCTCGATGCCCAGATCGTCCAGCACCCCCGAGTCGTACAGCGCCAAGGCCGTGTTCAGCCCGGTCTGGCCGCCCAGGGTCGGCAGCAGGGCGTCGGGGCGCTCCTTGCGCAGGATCTTGGCGACCGTGTCCGGCGTGATCGGCTCGATGTAGACCGCGTCCGCCGTGTCCGGATCGGTCATGATCGTGGCCGGGTTCGAGTTGACCAGGATCACCCGGTAGCCCTCCTCCCGCAGGGCCTTGCAGGCCTGGGTGCCCGAGTAGTCGAACTCGCAGGCCTGGCCGATGATGATCGGACCGGAACCGATGATCAGGATGGAGCGGATGTCCGTGCGCTTGGGCATCTCGGGCGGGGCCGGGGACGGCGGGGGGGCTGGCGGTCGAGGGAGGCCCGGGGGCGCCGGGGCCCAGGGGCGAGGCAGGAGCGGGGGGGCGGTGCCGGCGCGGGCTGCCCGTGGGCAGAAAAAAAGCCGCGCTCCCCAAGGGGGGAGGACGGCCTTCCGCGGGCGGGCTGCTGAGGGAGGCCCGCGCGAGGCGGCCTATTGAACCAAAGCCCGGGGTCCCTGTCGATGCCAGGCCGAGGCTGGGACCGCGGCCCCCTGGCGGCGGGGGCCCGCCGAGCCGAAGCGTGGGAATCGGAACCCGATGGGGGGCGACGAAATCGGGCCCGCGCTGAGCGGCCAAAGGGGCCTGGGCCCGATCCCCAGGGCATCCAGGCGGGCTCCGCGGCGTCATTCGATAGAGCTTCTGCGGCGCCGCGCCCGCCAGGCGCGGATGCGCCGGCTGGCTCGAGCGGGCGCGCCGCGCGGATCAGACCCCGCTGGGTCGCGTCCGCGTCGTGCCCCGCTCGCTGCGATCGCGGCGCCAGCTCCCGACCCCGCCTGCGGCGGCCCGGTCGCCGCCTCGGCGCCGGGCCGCACGGCCGGCGGTCAGGCCGGCGAGCTCGAGATCGCCCGCCGGCCGCGGCGGGAGGCGCGCAGCTTCTCCTGCAGCTCGCGCGAGCGCCGCTGGTCGCGGCGCACCAGGAAGAACAGGGCCGCGGTCATCAGCGCCAGGAGCCCGATGAAACCGATCGTCAGGTAGCGCATGCCGACCAGCTCGGGGGGCGCCTGGGCTTCCAGTCGGTGCAGGGCGAACAGGGGCGCGACGGCGCGCGTGTTCTCGACCGTGTCGTAGGCCAGGTGCTTGAGGAACACCAAATCGGCCACGACTTTGGTCTGGCGGGTCATCGCGGGCAATCGGCCCGGGGCGATGAAGGTCAGCACCGGGTTGGCCTTGGGCCAGTTGGTGTTGCCGATCCAGCCCTCGCTGACATGGCTGAGGCGCGCCGGGTTCTCGCCCACCCGCTTGGCCGTCAGGGCCTGCAGGAAGGAGACCGGCATGCGGTAGGCCTGCCCGCGGTGCGCGTCCCCGTCGGCCATCAGGGCGGTCATGGCCGCCTGATCGAGGACCGGGGCGTTGGCCCAGTCGATGGCGCCCTCGGGCAGATCGCGCATCCAGGCCAGGGCCAGCCAGCGGATCAGTTCGGGCAGGCCCGGGCGCACGTCCAGGGTGTCGTCGGAGAGCCCGCGCAACAGGGCCGGGTCGAGCTCCAGCACCGGCCCCAAGCCTTCGAAGGATCGTTGCGCTTCGCGGGCCACCAGCAGGGGCCCCTCGAGCCAGGCCCCGCTGCTCGGGTCCTCGCTGGAAAAGCGCTTGAAGAACATCCCGTCGATCCGGACCCACTCGCCGGGCCCGAGATCCGCGGCCGCGCCCGCCTCGAGGGCCACGAAGTGGAACGGCAGGCCCTCCTCGGTTTCGGCGCTTCCGAACCACTCGGACTGTCCGTTGCTCAGGCTGCGCCCGCTGAGGCGCGTCAATCGGCCGCGCGCGCTGATCAGGCTGCCGCGCTGGCCGGCCGGTTCCGCGGCAAGGCTGGCCCCGGTTTCCGGGCTCAGGAAGCGCGCCTGCTCGAGCTCGAAGTGGGCCGGCACCAGCTGGCGCACCGAGGCCTTGAGGCCTTCGAGTTCGTTGCGCTCGAGGCGCACGCGCATCTCCGGGGTCCCGTCCTCCACGCCGTCGAACAAACCCGGCAGGATCGCCGGCAGCGCCACCTGCACCTGGGGCTCGGGCGGCGTCTGCGGGGTCGCGCCGCCGGCGGAGCGCAGCTGCGCGCGCCCGTACAGGAAGCCCAGGGTCAGCAGCAGGGCCGCGAAAGCCAGCGTGCGCACCGAGAAGCGCGGTTGCAGCCGGCCGACGTGCGCCGGGTCGGCGCCCTTGAACTGCCTCATCTTGGTTCGGGAGGGGGGTGTGGCGGAGGACTGGACGCAGCGCGGGCGGCCCGGTTCACGGGCGCGGGGAGCGGGCCAGGCGCCGGGGCGCCGCGGCCGCCCGCACCAGGGCGCCGAACAGGGCCCGGGCCTCGCCGGACTCGATCTGTAGGTCGGGATGCCACTGGACCCCCAGGGCAAAGCTCTCGCCCGGGCGCTCGATGGCCTCGATCAGGCCCTCGCCGTCGCGGGCACAGACGCGCCAGGGTGCGGCGACCGCCCCGACCGCCTGGTGGTGGCGGCTCTCGATCTCCACCGGCTCTAACCCCAGCAGATCCGCCAGTTGCGTTCCCGGTTGCGCAAACACGCCGTGGCGCACGGCCCCTCCGTTCAGCGAGCCCCCGTGGGGCCCGGCCCCGGGGCGGTCCTCCGGCAGATGCTGCAGCAGGCTGCCGCCCTCCACCAGAGCCAGGAGCTGCATGCCGTAGCAGATCCCCAGCACCGGCAAGCCCCGCTCCAGGACCGCTCGCGCCAGGGCCCAATCGAAATCCTGTTTCGCGGCGGGCACCGGCTGGGCCTTCGGGTGGGTGCGCCCGAGCCCCAGGCGCTCCAGATCGAAGTCGTCCCCGCCGGTCAGCACCAAGCCGTCGAGGGTTTCGAGCTGCTCCTCCAGGCTGTCGAGCAGGGGAAACAGCCCCACCGGCAAGCCCCCGGCGGCTTCGACCGCGCGGGCGTAGCGCAGGGGGATGTCCAGGCGGGCCACGCCGCCGCGCTGCTCCAGATTGCCGTTGAGTCCGATGCGCGGTCTCCGGGATGCCATGGCCGCAGTGTAGGGCCCCGGGGCCCCATCCACGGGCTGGAGCCCCCCCCGGAGCCACCGGGCTGGCAGCCGGCGGTCTCCGGCGCGGCCGCTGGCCCGCGCCCGCCGTCGCCTGCAGGGACCCGGGCAGCGGCGGGCGGCTGCCGAGGCGCGCACCGCTCGGGAGCCTCCGATCGAGGCCCCCGGCGCGGCGGACCAGGGCCCGCGCCGGCGCGCAACCCAGGCCTGGGATCGGCCGGTTCTTGTGGCCCCGGCGCCGCCCGAGTCGATTTTCTGCTCAGCCGCTCAGCCGGCGCGCACCTCGAGGCCCCGCGAGAGCGAGAGCCATTCCGGCGCGCCCAGGTCCACGGCGGCCCCCTGGAAGTAGAGCGGCACGCCGATCAGGGCCGGGTTGCTGGGCACGGTCAGGTCGAACTGGGCGCTGCCGGCGGCGGCCGCCCCCGGGCTGCCCGAGGCCGTCACCGGCCCCGCGACTTGCAAGGGCACCAGGTGCAGGGTGCCGCCGGCCAGGGGCAGGCTGGTCTTGACCGTTCCGAGGGCCAGGAAAGCGGGGGCTGCGCCGACCAATTCGGACAGCACCAGGGGCAGGGGCTGGCCGATGCGCGGGCAGGTGGCCGCGCCCAGGTTCGGGGCCGCAGCGCCGGTCCCCGCCAGGGCCGCGCCGTAGGCCTTCGACAGGCCGCCGCAGCCGGGACCGAAGCGGCTCACGTCCATCAGCCGGTTGCGCGGCCCGGTGCCGCTTGTGCCGTCCACGAGCGACAGAGAGGTCGACAGCGCCGCGCCCTGCTCGTTGCCGCCCGGCACCGAGATCAGCAGATCCTGCCAATCGCTCAGCACCACCGCGCGCCCGAGGGCTTGGGACCACACGCCGCCGTCCAGATCGAACAGGTTCAAGTTCTGGTAGAGGGTCTCCGCGAAGAGGCTCAGGCTCGGGCCCGCGGGTTGGATGCGCACCAGGTTCTTGGGCGAGAAGTCCCCGTTGCTGAGGGTCATCAGGTACTCACCGCTGGGCAGGGCATCCAGCCCGACCACGGCCTGGTTGATGCCGAAGTCGATCACCCCGCAGCTGATCGGGCCGGCGATCGAGAGGCCGTCCGGCGAGAGCGGGATGCGGTAGGCGCGCGGGCGTCCGTTGAGGTTCGTGCAGGGGGCCTGGGCCCAATTGCCGACCGCCAGGAGTGCGTTCAAGGTCGGCACATAGGTCAGGTGGTCGAAAAACAGGGAGAAAGCCTGGCCGGTGCTCGGGTCGATCACCGGCAGCATCTGGTTGTCCGCGGTCAGGACGTGCAGGCGCGAGCCGGCGGT
>JBILNK010000041.1:0-26889 GCA_044375105.1 Planctomycetota bacterium | reverse complement strand
GGCAATAGATCCGCCCGTCGCCCACCGGCGCCAGCGTCTGGACCTGCTCGCCCTGGAAGCCCAGGGAGGTGTAGCTGCCGTCGCGCTTGACCAACACCAGCCGCTGGGTGGGCCAGGGCATGTCCGGCTGGATCGTGCCATACAACACCACGCCCTGGCGGAACGGGTCGTACTCCATCCAATCCGGGCCGGACAGGGAGAACACGTTGGCCACCTGCTGGGTCTGGCCGGTCTGCGGATCGATCGCGAAGAAGGCGTGCGGGTAGCCGCTGATCTGTCCGGTGACCAGGATTTCGCCGTCCTGGAAGTCCTGGGCTGCGGACAGGGAGGGGCACAGGGCCAGGGCGGCCAGGGACAGGGCGTTTCGGAGGGAAAGCACGGGCTTCGGTGGGGAAGTGCGGGTCGCAGGCCGGAGATCCGCCGGCCAGCGCCTCCGTCCCGCTCGCTCGGTCCTGGAAAACCCTAAAAATCGCGGGCGCGGCGGGGCTGCGAGCCCGCGGCCCGGCTCCAGGGCGGCTCGGCGCCCGGGGCGGTCGCGGGCCGGGCTCGAGACCGGTTGCGAGGGGGTGCGGTCCCCGACCGCCCCCCGGGCGGGCGGCCGCGGTGCCCGGGCCCCAGCCCCCGCGCTTGCGCGGGTCGCCGGCGCACTTTTGCGCGCCCCGGCCGAATTCAACCCCGAGCCGCGAGTTCCGAGATTCGCCGCGTCGCGAGGGACGCCCCGGCGGCGATCCGGATCTATCGCCCATGGCCGCCACGCAATCCGCCCGTCCCGATCGCCGCGCCCTGTTGGGGCGCCGTCGGCGGGCCGGCAGCCCGCCTCGGGCCCGCCCTGCGTGCCAAGACCTGCGCGCGGGTCCGGCGCGCCGGAGCGCCCCGTCACTCGGTCTGGTCGAGGCGGCCCGCCAGCTTGATCAGAGCGCGGTGCAGCAGGTTGCGGGTGGCGTTTTCCGTGCGCCCGATGGCCGCGGCCACCTCGGCCCGCGACAGCTCCATGACCTTGGACAGGAGCACGACCTGGCGCTCGTCTTCGCTCAGCTCCTTGAAGGCTTCCTCCAGCCGTTGGTACAGCTCCGCGGCGCTGACCTTCTGCGTGGGGGATGCGCTGCGCGCCAGCAGGCGCACCAGCGGGTCCTCCTCGCTCTCCGCCGAGCGCCCGGCTTCCCGGCGCCGATCGCGCATGCCCGCCAGGTGGAAGGCATGTTTGTCGGCGATCTTGCGCGCCGCCGTGGCGTAGATCCAATGCCGGAAGGCCGCCTCCCCGCCGTGGCGGAACTGCTCGGCGTTTTGCAGCAGGTCGCGCACGGTCGATTGGACCACGTCGCTGGCGCCTTCGCGGGCCCCGAAGCCGCGGCCCACCTTGGCGCGGATGAAGGCCTCGAGGCCCGGCAGGTGCCGCTCGAGCAGCGCCTCGTAGGCGCTGCGATCGCCGGCCTGTGCCCGCGCCACCAGCTCGCCTTCGCTGGGCCCTTCGGCCGGCTGCGCCTCGTCCCGCGGATCCATTTGTCCGAGTGTAGGCTGGCCGTCAGCCGGCGGCGGCCGAAGGTCCCCGGCGAGCCCGCGCGCGAGCGCCCTGCGGGCCGTCCCGGCGCCCGCCCGCGCTCGCCCCAACGGCCATGACCGCGCCCGATCCCGCCGCTTCCGACGCCGCCCTGGACGAGCTCCTCGGCACCTGTCTCGAGCTGCTCGAGGCCGGGGACAACGCGGCCCTCGAGTCCTTCGTGGAACGCCAGGGGAGCCACGCCGAGGCCCTGCGCCGGCGCCTGGCTCTGCTGGCGGATTCCGGGCTGCTGCCGGGCCCCGACCCCGCCGAGCACCCCCCGGAGCGCCTGGGCCCCTTCGCCCTGCGCGGCCGCCTGGGCGCCGGAGCGACGGGGGTCGTCTGGCGCGCCTTCCAGGACCCGCCGGGCCGCGAGGTGGCGCTCAAGGTCGTGCGCCCCGAGCAGCTCCTGTTCCCCGAGAGCCGGGTGCGCTTCCGCCGCGAGGTGGAGCTGGCCGCCCGCCTGCAGCACCCCGCGATCCTGCCGATCCTGGCGGTCGGCGAGGACCAGGGCCTGCCCTGGTTTGCCACGGAGCTGGTCGAAGGGCAGAGCCTGGCCGAGCTGGTGCGCCGGGTGCGCGAGCGCTTCGGCGCGCCCGAGCGCGTAGAGCTCGCCGAGCTGCCGGCGCTGTTGCTGGAGGGCTCCGGGCGGCCCGTGCCCAGCGGCGCCTGGCGGGGACCGGGCGGCGAACGCCTGCGCGATTGGCTGCATTTCTGTTTGATCGCGGGCCGCGAGTTGGCGCGCGCGCTTTCCCATGCCCATTCGCGCGGGGTGCTGCATCGCGACGTCAAGCCGCAAAACGCGCTCGTCGCCAGCAACGGGCGCGTCTGGCTCGCGGACTTCGGCCTGGCCAGCGCCGAGGGCGAGGCCTCGCTGACCGGCTCGCGCAGCGCGGTCGGTTCGTTGCCCTACATGGCGCCGGAACTCTTGGCCGGCTCGCCGGCGGACGTGCGCGCCGACGTCTATGGCCTCGGGGCCCTGCTGTACGAGCTGATCCTGCTGCGGCGGCCCTTCGAGGGCCAGAGCTCGGCCGCCCTGGTGGCGAACATCCTGGCCGGAGAGCCGCCGCGCCCGCGGCGCCTGCTGAATAGCCTCTCGGCGGACCTCGAGGCGGTGCTCCTGACCGCCCTGGCAGCCGATCCCGCCCAGCGCTACTCCAGCGCCGAGGCCCTGGCCGAGGACCTCGAGGCGGTGCTGACGGGCCGGCCCACCAGCGCGCGGCCGCGGGGCCCCTTCGGCCGCTTGCTGGCCGCCGCCCAGCGCCGGCCCGCGGTGGCGCTCTCGGCCGTGCTGGCCGCGCTGCTCACCGTCGGCGGTCCGCTGCTGTTCGGCTTCCAGGAGCGGCGCGCCTCGAGCCAGATCCGCGTCGAGCGCGACCGCACCGTGGCCGCCGAGCAGGCGCGCGCGCGCACGGCCGAGGAGGCCGCCGCGGCGATCGCCCAGGAGCGCGACCGGGCCGTGGCCGGTTACGAGCGCGCCCGCGAGGCGGTCGAGCGCATGCTGGCGCGGGTCAGCGACGACCTGGCCTACCTGCCGGCCATGGAGAGCCTGCGCCAGCGCCTGCTGGAGGACGCCATCGAGCTGCTCGGCGCCATCGTCGACGAGGGCGGCGCCGTGGCCGGTGGGTGGGCGCCGCTCGAGCTGGCGCGCGTGCACGTGCGCGCCGCCGAGCTGCAGGGCCTGCTCGGACGCAGCCACGAGAGTGTCAGCGCCTACCGGGAGGCGCAGCAGGTGGCCCGGCGGGCCTTCGAGGCGGCCCAGGCCCAGGGCGCCGAGCAGGAGCCCGAGGCGGTCGTGGCCTGGATGCAGGAGCTCGAGTGCGGGACGCGCTTGGCGCGGGCTCTATGCGCCTCCGGGCGCTACGAGGAGGCCGAGAGCGAAGCCCAAGCGACCCTGGCCCGCCTCGCCGCAGAGCTCGAGCGGCTGCCCCCGGGCAGCGCGGCGGATTACGGCGGGCGCCTGCGAGGGACCCTGGGCCTGTTGCATCTGCGCCGCGGGGACACTGAAACCGGCCTGGCCGAGCTGCGCGCGGCGGCGCGCGAATTCGATACCGATCCGGAGGGCGCTCTGCCGCCGGACCGCCAGCTCAGCGACGCCTTCGAGCTGTGGAGCGATGCGGGGCTGGCGGGCCTGCAGACCGAGGGGGACAAGCCCGGGCCCGAGACCGTCCTGGCCCTCGATCGGGCCCTGGCGATCTCCGAGCGGCGCTTCTCGATCGACCCGTCCCCGGGCCTGGCCCGCGAGCTGATCACCGCGCGCATCAACCGCGCCGGGGTCAGCCTGCGGCGCGGCGAGTTCGAGGCCGCCCGGGAGCTGTACCTGGCCGCCGATCGCCTGGCCGCCGAGCAGGTCGGCCTGCACCCCGCCGCCTTGACCCTGCGGCTCGAATGGGCCGGGGTCAACAACCAGCTCGGCCTCCTGGCGGAGAGCCAGGAGGATTTCGAGGGCGCGGTGCAGCGCTTCGGCGCCGCCGAAGCAGCGCTGGCCGATCTGTGCCGCCTGGTCGACGACGATCCGACCTTCTGGCATCGCCTGGCCCTCGCGCGCCTCAACCTCTCGGCGCCCTACCGCGTGGAGCAGGACATCGCGCGCGCCCAGGAGCTGGTCGCCGCGGGTTTCGAGGCCCTCCAGCGCGCCCGCCAGCTCTCCCCGGACGACACCCAGCTGTGCGAGACCCTGGTGACGTTCTACAGCGCGCGCTGGCTCCTGTGCCGCGACCGCGGGGACCACGCCGGCGTGATCGCTGCCGCTGAGGCCATGGCCCAGGAGCGCGTGCCGCGCCCCTTCGACGCGCGCCTGCTGCACCGCGCCGCCTACGCCAGCGCCAGCGCTTTCGAGATGATCAGCGAGGCCGCCGACGTGGACCCGGACCAGCGCCGATCCCTGGCGGATTCCTACGCGCGTCTCTCCTGCGACTTCACCCGCCGCTCCTTCCTGGCCGGCAGCGACTACAAGGACCTGCGCAAGATCAAGAACCTGGCGCCGCTCCACGACCACCCCGAATTCGCCGCCCTCGAACTCTGGTTCGCCGACCAACAGCGCGAAACTCCGCGCTGAGCGCCGGCTTTCGGCCTGCCTGCGGGCTGCCATCCGGCAGCCACAGTCGCTGGTCTCGTTGCTGTAAGCCGTTTTCTCCGTCCCCTGGCAGGCCTTAGAGGAAGCAGGTCCTGACAAACCATCGCCTCAGCCTGCGCCCCGGCGGCGAGAGCAGACCGTCGCCGGGGCTTCGGGCCGCGGATCTCTGGTCGGCCTGCCGGGATCGGCCGTCCGGGGCCGATCCCGCTTTCGTTCGCCGCCGCAGCTAGGCCCAGGGCGTGGCGTTCTCCTCCCCTGGCTTGGGGAGGGCGGGGTGATCGCGGCTGGAGCGCCGCTCAGATGTCGAGGCCGAGACGCAGTTGGAAGATGTCGACTTCGGCTTGGCCGCCGCCCGAGGTCGGGTCGCCTTCGGCGCGGGTCCATTCGAGGGTCACGCGCAGGTTTTGGGTCTTGTACCAGTTGAGCGCCAGGGAGCGGCCGAACTGTTCGCCGCCGGTGATGTCGGCGCTTTCGAGGTCGAGGGTCGAGACGCGCGCGGCCAGCTCGAGCGCGCCCCAGTCCCGTTCGGGTTTGGGGCCGCGGTAGAGGCCGCGCGAGAGCAGGTAGCGGCGGGATTCGCCGGTCAGGAAGCCGGAGAGCTGCACGTAGCCGCCGCCGAAATCCAGGTCGCTTCCGGAGCGCTCGACGCGGCTTTGCAGCCATTCGCCTTGCAGGCTGAGCGGCCCGTAGTCCAGGGCGCTTTCCAGGCCCAAGGTGCCGAGGAAGTCGGCACCGAGGATGTTGCCGGTGTCGATCAGGCGCTCGCTGGTCAGGCCCGACTCGGGGCGCGAGCGGAAGCGCAGCCGCGAGCCGTTGTCGAGGGGCCGCAGTTCGGTGCTGGCGCCGAGGTGCAGGCGCAGCTTGCTGTCGTCGTCCTTGAGGCGCCGCCAGGTGCGCGCCACCAGGCCGGCGCCCTCGGCGCGGCGGCTGGGGGTGCGATCGAGGGGGTCGTCGAACACGCCCGCTTCGAAGCCGTAGTTGTCCTTGTGGTAGAGGCCCGAGACGCCCATGCCGAAGCCGGGGGTCAGGGCGTTGCTGGCGGCGCGCTCGACGAAGGTGATCATGGCCGAGGACATCAGCGCTTCGAGGCCCATGGGCTGGACCTGGTTGCCGACGGTCACCCGCCAGTCCTTTTGCTGATAACGCGCCCAGACACCGGTCCAGCCTTCCACCGTTCCGAGGAAGTCGCGCTCGACCGAGAAGCGCCAGGCGTCCTGGAAGCGGCCCGAGAGCGAAAGGCGGCCGCGGCGGATGTCGACCTCGTCGCCGATCGAGACGTCGCTGCTGTCGAAGTCGGCGGCGTCGATCTGCAGGCGCGCGCCGACCCGCAGCTCGAGCTCCTGGTCGGGCCAGCGCCAGACCAGACCGTCGGAGCCGAGCTTCCAGCCCACGCCCGCCGGGGCGCCGCCCGCCGGGCTCGGGTCGTCCTCCGTGGGGACCCCTTGGGCGCTCTTCGGCGGTTTCGACTCGGGCGCGGCCTGGGCCTGGGCGGCGGTTGTCTGTGGTTCCTGGGCGGCCGGCGGCGGAGCGGAGGCGCTGGCGGCTCCCCCGGAGGTTTCCTGGCTCGCCGCGCTCTGCACCGGCGCCCCAGCGCTCGACGGGCCTGCTGGCGCCAGCGCCGATTCCGAAGGCGCGGCGGAGGCGGCTGCGGCCGGCAGCACCGGATTCGTTCCCGCGCTTTGCGCCGCGCCGGGCAGGGCGGCGGCGCAGCTGCCGGCCACGAGCAGGGTCAGGTTCAGGAAGCGGATCATCGCGGGAGGGCGGTGGGGAGAGAACTGGGGGGGGTGAAGGGAGTCAGCTGACCGTTTCCGAGCAGCCAGGCGCGGCTGGCGCGGGTCAGCACCGACGGTGAATGGGAGGCGATCACCGCCAGCCCGCTGTAGGCGGCCAGGTGATCGAGCAGGCGCGCGCGGCTGTCGCCATCGAGGTGGGCGTCGATTTCGTCGAGCACGAGCAGCGGCGGATCGCCGAGCAGGGCGCGGGCCAGGCCGATGCGGGCGGTTTCGCCGGCCGAGAGCGCCACGCCGCCGGGGCCGACGCGCGTGTCGAGGCCCTCGGGCAGCCGCGCGATCAGCGCCTCGAGGCCGGCCAGGCGCAGGGCGCGCTCGAGCTGTTCGGGAGCGGGTTTGCGCACGCGATAGCGCACGTTCTTGGAGAGCGAACCCGAGATCACGGTCGGCGTGGCGTCGGCGTGCCCGATCAAGCGGCGGCGCTCGCCGGGGCTCAGGGCCGCGGTGTCGCGTCCGTCGAACAGCACGCGGCCGGCGGAGGGCGCGCGCAGGCCGGCGATGGCCTGCAGCAGGCGCGTCTTGCCGCTGCCGTTGGGGCCCACGACCGCCAGCAGGCCGCCCGCCTCGATGGCGAGGTCCACGGGCTCTAGCGGCTCGATCCGGGCGCCCTCGAGGCGCAGCCGGCCGTCCGCGGGGGCCGGCAGCCGTTGCCGTTCGGCGGGCTGGAGCGCGAAGACCTCGGCCAGTTTCTCGCGCGTCAAGCGGGCCCCATGCCAATGGTCGTAGGCGCGCGAGAGCTCCTGCACCGGGCCGCTCAGCCAGCCGAGCAGCGTCAGCGAGGCCACCACGTCGCCCAGGCTGGCGGCGCCCAGGGACAGCTCGAAGGCCCCCAGGCCCAGGGCCAAGGCACCGCCGAGGCCGGTGGCCAGGGCCGCGATCAGGCGCAGGCCGGCGCTGGCCTGGGCGCGTTTGGAGCCGAGCTCCGCCAGCTCGGCGCTGCTCGCTTGCAGGCTGGCCAGCTCGCGCGCTTCCCGGGCGTTGGCGCGCACGCTGACCACCGCCTGCAGGCGCTGGTTGACCTCGCCGGCCAGGCGCGCGCGGGTGCGGCGCTGGGCGCGCAGGCTGCGCGCCAGCCGCGGGCCGAGCGCCAGGCTGGCCCAGGCGGCCAAGCCCAGGGTGGCTGCCACGCAGGCGGCCAAGAGCGGGCTGCGCCAGCCGAGGGCCAGCAGCGCCGTCAGCAGCGTCAAGGCCTGGATCGGCAGGCGCACCAGCCCCTGGGCCACGAAACGCCGCAGGGACTCGAGGTCACCGGTCAGACGCAGCAGCAGGCCGCCGTGTCCTAGGCGCTCGAGCTGCGGCAGGTCGAGGCGCAGGACCTGCGCGAACAGGCGCGTGCGCAGGTCGGCGACCAGGGCGTGGCCGAGGCGTTCGGCGCGCAGGCGCTCCCACTCGCGGGCGGCCGACGAGAGCGCCAGGGCGGCGGCCAGGGCCGCAAGCCCCGGCAGCACCCGCAAGAGGCCCTCGGCCAGCCGGTCCACCGTCCAGGTGGTCAGAGCCACCTGGGCCGCGGCGGCCAGGCTCTGCACCAGGCCGAGGGCCAACAGCAGGAGCAGCTCCCGCCGCCGCCCCGCGAGCAGCTCCCGATAGCTCACCCGACCACCCGCTCCGCGCGCGCTTCGACCAGCAGGCGAGCCTGGGCCGGATCGCAGAGCTGCTCGAGGGACAGCACGGGCAGGGCGCTCATGGCGCGCGCTTCGCGCTGACCCAGGGCCGACATGGTGAAAAGCCCCGACAGGGCCAGGATCCGATGGCCGAGATCGGCCAGCTGGCGCTGGCCCATCAGGGCGCCCATGGCGTCGCCGGCGGTGAACAGCACCCCGTCGAGCAGCTCGCGCACGCGCGGATGGCGGGCCAGGAGCGCCGTCTCGGGCTGCAGCAGGCCGTCGGCGATCTCGAGCAGCACGACCTCGGCGCCCAGCTCGATCGAGCGCTGCACCAGCGTCTCGAAGGTGCGCAGCAGATCGAGCTCCCCCGCCCGGTAGGTGGTCACCGACCCGGCATCGACGAAGTCCAGGGCCAGGAAGGCGCCGGCATCGCGGTACTGGAACAGGTCGTTCGACGAGCCGGTGCCGGTGACCTTGACGCAGGCGACGCGGAACCCGGCGCGCGACAACCCGTGGGCCAGCCCCGAGAGCGCCGTGGTCTTGCCCGAGTCCATCGAGGTCCCGAACACGCCGATCACCGGCGGGCGGGCCTCCTGGACGCGCGCCGGCGGCAGGGCGAAGCGGCGCAGGTTGATGCGCAAGCCGCGGTTGTCTGCCACCAGGCCGATCGGCTCGATGCGCGTGGCCGGATCCATCTTGGCATTCGCGCTGACGACCTCCGAGGCCAGGCCGCCGCCCGCCGCCAGGTGGCACGGGCCAAGACCCTGGGGCACGTAGGCCTCGAACTGGCTGGGGGCGTAGCGGTCGCCGTAGGCCACCACCACCTCGTCGCCCAAATAGAGCTTGGAGCGGTGCCCGGTGGTCAGGTGCAGACGGTCGTGCTGACCCAGCTCGACCACTCGCGCCAGCACCACGTCGCCGGAGGTGGGTTCGTGCTGTCCGCTCAAGAGGCGCTGCATCATCTCGACGGGGACGCGGCGCACGTTGAAGCTCAGCTTGGCGCGTTCGAGGCGCGCGCTGGTCAGGTCGCTGATCTGCAGGCTCGGGGTCGACATGGTGAAGTTCGGCAGGCTGTTCATGGCCTCGGTCGATGGGGTTCGCGTGGTTTTCGTAGGTGTTCAGGGTGGCCGGAGGGGCTGGGCCTCTCCGGCCCTGTGGTCATTGGCCGGCCGGCAGCAGCAGCGGGTCCGTGGCGGCGTAGAAGTCGAAGCCCCCTGCGGGGTTCCACAGCAGGCCCACGGCGATCAGCGGCAGGCCCACGCCGGGCAGCGGCACGGTCAGGCCCTGGCCGCCCGCGATCGCGCCGGAGAAGAAGGGCAGGAGCTCCAGGCCGGCGAAGGTCAGCGCGTCGATGCTGAGGGCCACACCCAGGCCGCTGCTGCTCTGGGGCAGCGGCGTGTAGCTGGTGCCGCTGATCGAAAAGGCCACCAGGAACGGCCGGCCGGCGTCGGCGCTGGTCAGATCCGAGAGGCGCAGCTGCAACAGGCCGGGGGGCGCCAGCTCGCTCAGCGTCGGCAGCCGCAGCCCGTTGACGTGGATGTCGTTGAGCTTGGTGATCGGCTCCTCGCGGTCGTCGCCCCAGATGCAGACCAGGTCGCGGAAGGCGCCCACGGCGATGCCGTTTTCCTCCGCATCGCCCGCGGAGCCCAGGCCGCTGGCCAGGGGCAGCTCGGGCCCGAAGGCGCCGTCGATGGCGCGCACCCGCAGATACAGCGAGTCGGCCAGCCCCAGCGGGTCGTCGCGGCGGTCTTGCCAGTTGACGTAGACATAACCGCCCTGGGCGATCACGCGCGGCAGGCCGGCGTCGTGTTGCCCGGGATTGCTGCCGACGTCCAAACGCTGCTCGGCGCCCAGGCTCAGGCCGGCCGGGCCGAGGGTCGCGGTGCGGTACCAGATGTCGTGGCCCGCGGGCCCCGGCGCGAAGCGGTTGTCGGCCCACACGCAGTGCGCCACGCCCGCTTCCAGGTCGATCCAGCCGCGCTTCGAGGTCGTGAGCGCGCTGACCAGGCCGGCGCCGTCGAGGCGCTGGTCCGGCAGCCAGGTCGCTCCGGAGTCGTTGGAGGCCACGGCATACACGGCGTACAGCCCGACCCCCAGCCCGCGGCCGTCGCGCCACATCACCGCCACCTGGGCGCCCTGCGCGTCGATGCGCGGGTCTTCCACGTCCGCCAGGGTTTCGAGGCTGTCGTCGATGCGCTGGTCGACGATCACCCAGCTCGCTCCGCCGTTGGTCGAGCGGTTGGCGAAGACCTTGTCCGCTCCGCCGCGGTTGTCGACCCACACGGCGTGGATCACGCCGCCGGCGGCCGCCAGGGCGGGGTCATCCACATCGCTGCTGCCGGCGCCCAGCGGCGGGCGGTTGACCCGCAGCGGGGCCCCGAAGCTTTGGCCGCCGTTGTTCGAGGCGACCACGTAGAAGTCCTCGTTGTTGCCGGGCACCGGTTGCCCTTTGGCTACCCCATCGTCCTCGAAGCCCACGGCGATGATCGGCAGGTCGATGGCGGCGACCAGGTTGTCGGCGTCGCCCAGATCGAAGGACAGGGCGCCGCTGAGCAGCAATTCGGGGCCGAAGCTCTGTCCGCCGTCGGTCGAAATGCGGCCGTAGACGCTCTCGAGCCCGACCGCGGCGCGATCATCCAGCCAGAACACGGCCACGGTGTTCGCCTGGGCCACGATCACCGGTTCGTTGGTCGCGGCGAGCCCGGGCGCAAGGTCGAGGCGCTGGGCCGGGCTGAAGCTGCGGCCGCCGTCCAGGGAGCGCGAGAAGAACAGGTCGCGGCCGGTGGCGAGGTTCTGCTCGAACCACAGGGCGTAGAAGCGGCTGCCGACGGCGACGATGGTCGGCTCGTCGGATTCGATGGCCTGGCCGGGCAGGGCCGGGGGAGAGAGCTGCAGCTCGCCGCGCAGGGTCTGGGCGGAGGCGGGGGTCGCCGCGTGCACGGCCAGCAGGGCCAGGGCGGCGCGGAGGGGGAGTCGGGTCATGGGCGTGGTGGGTTGGGGATCGCCGGGGATCGCCCGTGAGAGCGCCCAGTCCCCCGGCTGATACCGAGGCCCTCCCGATCGCCGCCTCGCCGCAGGGCGTCCGGCCTCGGTCCCTGCCTGCCCATCCGCTGCCTGCTCCGACACCTCGATCGTTCCGCGGAACCGGCGCCCGGGCTGTTGGTCGCCGAGCGGGCACCGAGCGCCGGCCGCCCCAAGTTCGATTTCCTGGCCCTGCGGGCACGGCCGTCCGCCGGGGCCGGGACGTGCCCTTCCGAGCTCCGAAGGAACCCCCGCGATGAGTTGTCCAGACTGTGATCTGGATCCTTTCCGCCGAAATCAGCCCCGGGCCGCTGGCAGCCCGGTATTTTCCAGGCAGGTCGCCGCTCCACCGGACGACAGCCATGAAGTTCCAAGCCGCCCGACTGCCGCTCCCCCTGCTCCCCACGGCCCTGCTCTTGGCCGCGCTCCCCTGCGGCGGCGCCGCCGCCCAAACCCTGGGCGCCGGGTCCGGGCCCCAGGTCCCGGGCGGTTCCACGGGCCCGGGGTTTGCCGGGGGCAGCCAAGGCCGTCTCGCCGTCCCCGCGACCGGCCAGCGGCTGGCCGGTGTCGGCGGCCAGGCCCTCTACGCCGTGGGGCTGCTGCCGGGCGCCGATCCGAGCCTGATCTCCCAGGCCGGCGGCGAGACGCTTGGGTCCTTCGGCCTTTCCAACCAGCCGCTGAGCCTCGGCGGCCCCGCCAAGATCGTCGAAGTCGGCTGGCAGAGCGGCGCCGCCGCGCAGCAGGGCTTGCTGTTCCTGCGCGGCCAGCCCGGCATCCAGTTCACCGAGGGCCTGCGCCTCGCCACGCCGCCGGAGACGGTCGGCTGCGCGGTCGGCGCCGGGCCCCAGCAGTGCACGGCGGCCTTCTTCGATTCCGGCCCCAGCCTGCCCAAGTACGCCTCCCAGCCCGCGCTGCCGGTGATGGCCGTGGGCAGCGACACGGCCGCGGAGCCGGGGGCCGTGACCGTGGTGGCGGTGATCGACACCGGCATCGATCCGACCCACCCGCTGCTGGCGGGCCGGCTGTTCGGACCGGGCTACGACTTCGTGCTCGGCCAAGCGGGCGGCTGGGACCTGCCCGACGCCAAGGACAACGACGGCGACGGCCAGATCGACGAGGGTTTCGGCCACGGCACTCACGTTTCCGGCCTGATCGCCCTGGTCGACCCGGCCGCGCGGATCCTGCCCTACCGGGTGCTGGACGCCGACGGCGTGGGCAACTCCTATGCGGTCGCCGCGGCGATCTACCGCGCGGTGGCCGACGGGGCCATGGTGATCAACCTGTCCCTGAGCCTGTCTGGGCCCTCCCAGGCGGTCGAAGAAGCGCTCGAACACGCCGACGAAGCCGGCGTGGCGATCTTCGCCTCCGCGGGCAACAACGGCACCGAGCAGGTGGTCTTCCCGGCTCGCTACGAAGAGGCGGTCGCCGTGGCGGCCCTCGATTCCAACGACCTGAAGGCCGGCTTCTCGGCCTTCGGCGCCGACGTGGATCTGTGCGCCCCCGGGGTCGAGGTCTACAGCGCCATGCCGTTCAATCAGTACGCCTGGTGGAGCGGGACCTCGATGGCCACGGCCCTGGCCAGCGGCGCCAATTCGCGCCTGATCTCCCACAAGCCGTCGGCCCTGCTGGCGAGCGGCGGAGACGACGAAACGGCCTTCGCGGCCGGGATCAGCGCCGTGCTGGTGGACCAGGCCGAGCCGGTCGACGGCAAGAACCCGAGCTTCAGCGGCAAACTCGGCAAGGGCCGCGTGCACGTAGCCAACGCCGCCCAGGCCTTGCCCAGCGCGGGCGCCGGCGACGATGATGACGATTGACGCGGTCATGCGCCTCGGGGCGCGAGCCGCGCGCCGTCCCCGATGAACGCGCCGGAGCCCTTTCTGCCGAACCCGCCCGCGGCGTCCTCCCAGAGCGAGGACGCCGCGCTGTTCGGCGGGCTGGTGAGCCGCGACCCGGGCGCTTGGAGCCGGCTGATCGATCGCTTCGGCCCGCTGGTCAAGACCGTGGCCCTGCGGGCCGGGGCGCGCGGCCCGGACCTGGACGATGTGCTGCAGGCCACCTGGGCCACGCTGCTCAAGCACGCGCCGGCGATCGAAAAACCGGCCTCGCTGCCCGCCTGGATCGCCACGACCGCGTCCCGTGAGGCCTGGCGCCAGAAGCAGCGCCGGCAGCAGCTCGAAGGCGCCGGGGAAGCCCGCGCGCGGGCCCTGGGGCGCCCGGACCTGGAAAGCCCGGAGCCCGAGTTCGACTTGATCGAGCTGGAGCGCGCCCAGGTCCTGCGCGACGGCCTGGCGGAGCTGGGCGAGCGCTGCCGGGCGCTGCTCGAGGCCCTGTTCCTGGCGCGGGAGGCGCCGGCCTACGCCGACCTGGCGCGCCAGCTGGGGCTGCCGATCGGCTCCCTGGGCCCGACCCGGGCGCGCTGTCTGGCCAAGCTCGAGGCGCTGCTGCGCGAGCGCGGCCTCGGGGGTGAGCTGCCATGAACTGCCGAGCGGGGCGGCGACCGCTGCAATCCGTCGGCGGGGCACGCGGCCTCGCTGCCCGGCGGCGAATCCGAGGTGCGCTGGCGGGCCCCCGGCGCTCGCCGAAGCGCGGCGCGCCGGGCTCGAGCGCGGGCACGGCCGCCGCCGGGCTCACCCGCTTCATCGACCGCATCCCGCTCCGCCGCTGGCCCCGGTCCGCGGCCGGCCGAGCTTTCCGTCCGTCCGGTATCAGCTCAGCCCCTCGTTGCTCTCCCTTGCATCATGCACGCTGATCCCGACCCGCTGTTCGAGCTCTGGCTGGCCTGGCTGGAGGAGGGGCGCCTCGAGCCCGAGCTGGCGGCCCTGCGCCAGCGCGATCCGGCCGCCTTCGAGCGCCGCGCGGCCGAGGTCCGCGGGCTGCTCAGCGGCCTCGCCGCGGCGCGCTTCGAGCCCCTGACGGCGTCCGAGCGCGCGGCCGCCCTGGGCCTGCTCGCGCCCGCCGCCCCCTGGCGGCAGCTGGCCGGCCGCCTGGTGGAGCTGGCCCAGCGCGTGCTCTCCGCCGCCGACCTGGCCCCGGCCCTGCGCGGCAGCCTGCCGAGCCAGCACTTCCAAGGCCTGTACCGCGCCGGAAGCTGGGACATCGACCTCGACCTGGGGGAAGACGGCCGTTTGTTCGGTCAAGTGCTGCGCCGCGATGGCGGACTGCCGCCCGCCGGGGCGCGCGTCGAGCTGTGGCTGGCGGGCGCGCCGCAGTCCGACGCGGCCCTGGACGCCGATGGCAGCTTCGCCCTGCGCCCGCCGCCGGGCAGCGCCTTCGAGCTGCTGTTCGTGCTGGGGGAAGAGCGGCTGCTGGTCGGCGGGTTGCCGATCCTGGCCTGAGGCGCTGGGCGCGGCCCGACCATGCGACCTCCCGGCCCGCAGCCCGAAACCCTCGAGCAGCGCTTGCTGACCGGGCCGCCCGATGCGCAGCTGCTGGCGGAATTTGCCGCCCTGCCGCTCGAGCGCCGCGAGGCCCTGGTGGACGCGCTCAAGGCCGAGCTGGACCGCATCCAGCGCCGCGCCCCCAAAGAGGCTCTGCCGCTCTCCGAGCGCCTGGTGGCCCTGGCGCCCCTGGCCGGCCGCCGCGCGGCCCTGTGCCAACGCGGCCGCGCCGTGGCCCTGCACGCCAACGGCCAGAGCGCTGCGGCCATCGAACCCTACATCCGCGCCCTGGAGCTGCACACGGCCGCCGGCGAGACCCTGGAGGCGCTGCGCGTGCGCCGCTCGCTGGTCGACGTGCTGCAGATGTCGGGCCGCGCCAGCGAGGCCCTGGCCATGGGCGCCGAAGCCCGCGCGGCCCTCGCCGGGCTGCAGCAGCCCCAGCTGGCGGCCCAGCTCGAGAGCAACCTCGGCAACGTCTACTTCCGCCTCGAGCGCTTCCCCGAGGCCGAAGCCTGCTATCGCCGCGCGATCGAGGGGTTCGCGGCCCTGGGCGATCCGGCGGGCCTCGCCTTCGCGCTCTACAACCTGGCCAACGTCGAAACCAACGCCCACCGCTTCGAGGCCGCCGAAGCGCACTTCAGCGAAGCCGAGGCCCTGTTCAGCGCCGGCGGCCTGACCGTGCTGGCCGCGGACTGCCGCTACGGCCGCGCTTACCTCGAATTCCGTCGCGGGCGTTATGCACAGGCCCAGGCGGCGCTCGAACGGAGCCGCGCGGAGTACGCGGCGCTCTCCAAGCCAGGCGGGCCGGCCCTGTGCACGCTCGACCTCGCCGAGCTGTTCCTGAAGCTCGAGGCGCACCGCGATGCGGCCGACGCGGCGCGCTCCGCGGCCGAGGACTTCGCCGCCGCGGGCCTCTCGGCCGAGCAGGCCCGCGCGCTGTATTTCCTGGCCCTGGCGGAGCAGCGCCTCGAGGCCCCGGCCGCGGCGGAGCGCGCCCTGGAGGCCGCGGCGGGCCTCTGGCGCCAGCTCGGCAACCGCACCTCTGCGGCGCTGGTCGAGCTCGAGCGTT
The DNA here is from genome assembly GCA_044375105.1 of Planctomycetota bacterium. Classification (GTDB taxonomy): domain Bacteria; phylum Planctomycetota; class UBA1135; order UBA1135; genus JBIKLM01. Next base: position 11,415 of record JBILNK010000041.1, on the reverse strand, counting down.
GCCAGCTCGCCGGACCGTCGCCGGCCCGCGCCGAGCGCCTGGAGGCCGCTGCTCTGGAGCTGACCGCCAGCGGCGACCGCTTCCTGTCGGACCTCGGGCAGCTGGCCCTGGCCCGCGGGGAGCTCGACGCTGCGCAGCCGCAGGCCGCCGCCGGGCGACTCGAACGCCTGCTGGCCGAACTCGAGGGCGCCGCGCCTTTGGCCGAATTGACCGCCATCGAAGCCTGGACCCTGCTGGGCGAAGCGCGCCAAGGCCAGGGCCGCCTGGCGGAGGCCGAGGCCGCTTGGCAGCGGGCCCTCGAGCTCGCCGAAGGCACCTACGGGCGCCTGTCGCGCGGCGATGCGCGCCTGGCCTTCTTCCGCGAGCGCCATCCGACCTACGCGCGCCTGGCGATCGTGCGCCTGCTGCAGCGGCGCCGCCCGATCGAGGCGATCGAGGCGCTCGAGACCGGCCGCCATCGCAGCTTGCTCGAGCGCGTGGGCCAAGCGGCCTATGCGGAGCTCGAGGCGGCGCGCGCGCGCCTCGATCGCGAGCTCTGCGCGGCCCTCGATCGGCGCCTGGCCGGCGGCGAGTGGGGCGATCTGCGCCGCGCCCAGGTGGGGGTCGAGAACCAGCGCCTGCGCGAGGCCCAGGACGAGCTGCTGCGCCTGGCGCGCACGCAGAGCCAGGCCAGCCCGGCCCCGGCGATCGCCTTCGACCCGCGCCTCGAAGCGCTGCTCGGCGAGCGCGGCTTGGCCTACTTCGTCGCCGATGGCGATGCGCTCTGGCTGATCCACGGCCGCGCCGATGCGCTCGAATCCGTGCGCTTGCCGCTGGGCATCCCGCGCCTGCTCGAGCTCTCCGGCGCCCTGCGCTTCCAGCTCGGCAAGGTGCGCCTCGGCGCGGCCTACCTCGAGCTGCACCGGGCGCGCCTGCTGGCCTCCACCGAGCGCATCCTGGCCGAACTCGGCGAGGGCCTGTTCGCGCCGCTGCGGGCCGGGCTCGCGCCGGGCGAGCCCCTGGTGGTGGTGCCCTACGGACCGCTGCACGATCTGCCCCTGCAGGCGGCGCTGCTCTCCGGCCAGCCGTTGATCGAGCGGCATCCGCTCGTGCTCGCGCGCAGCCTGCGCCAGTTCGCGGCGGTGCGCGCGGGCCCGCGGCCCGCCGGCGAGGTCTGGCTGTGCGGCGCGGCGGAAGCGGGCCTGCCCGCGATCGAAGCGGAGCTCGAGTCCCTGGCCCGGGTCTACGGCCCCAGGGCGGTGCGCCTGTCCCCCGAGGAGCTGCTCGAGCGCCTGGCGCGGCCTCAGCCCCTCCGCATCGCGGCCCTGCACCTGGCGGCCCACGGCAGCTTCCAGCCCGAGCACCCGCTGTTTTCGGGCCTGCGCCTGGGCGAGCGCTTCCTGACCGCCTTCGATCTGGCGCGGCTCGAGCTCGGCGGCGCGCTGGTCAGCCTATCGGGCTGCGAGACGGGCCGCGCGCGGCGCTCGCGCTCGGACGAGCTCTACGGACCCGAGCAGGCCCTGCTGCGCGCCGGCGCGGGCGCGGTGGTCTCGAGCCTGTGGCCGGTCGAGGACCGCGCCTCGGCCAGCGCCATGGTCGCGCTGCACACGGCCCTGGCCGCGGGCATGCCGCTCGGGCGGGCCCAGCAGCAGGCCCAGCTCGCCGAGCGCGCCCGCGACCGGCATCCCTTCGTCTGGGCGGCTTTCCTGGCCTGCGGCGATCCGGATCTGTGCATCGCCACGGCCCGGCGCTCCGAGCCGACGGCGGACTGAGCCCGCGAGAAACCCTCGACTCGGGCGGGCCCCCTGGCGTGAGGCCGAGCCGTCCACCGGCCGCTTCGTTGTGAGCCGGCGTTCGCGAGCAGCATCCGCTGGCCACGGACGGATGCGATCGCCGCTGCGTGCCGAACCCGGACTTCGGGCAGGTCCTGTCCCCAGGGGCTCCGCGGGGCCGCGCGCGCGGCGGATCCGCCGGGCTCACGGGGCTCGAAACCGCGCGGGCCAGCTTCCCCAGGGAAGCCTCGCCGCGGGCCGGCCGGGAGCCCGGTCCGAGCAGGCGGACTCGGGGCCGACCTTGCGCTGCAGCCCCGCCTCGGCGATGCCGGGAACAGCCGCCCGGGCGCCCCCGCGCGGGCCCCCCGGCTTGCGCATTCCGAGACACCCCGGGACGATCGGGCTCTCCCCGCCCGGCGCCCTCTGCGCCCGGCCGCCTCCCCAACCCGGTCTCCCCATGCTGCTTCAACGTCTGCTGTGCGCCGCCGCCCTGCTGCTCGGCCCCGCCGTCCCGGCCTGGTCCCAGAGCTGCCCGGGCCAGAACTTCTTCAAGAACGACATCCTGCCGGCCAATCCGAGCGGGGCCCTGTCCCTCTCGGTGATCCCGGGGCTATGCGAAGACGAGGCCTGCGGCGCGCGTTTCCTGCTGCCCGGCGGCACGCCCCAGAAGCTGCAGCGCGTGGCGGTCGGGTTCGCCTCCGCCGGCGGCGCCCAGGGCGCCACGGCCCTGGTCAACGTGGAGATCTACAACGGCGTCTCCTTCGCGGGCGCCGTGGCGACCCTGGGACCCAAGGTGTTCGACCTGGAGCAGGCCACCGGCGCCAATTTCCAGGTCACCAGCTCGGGCATCAACGAGTTCGACCTGACGCCCTACAACGTGGTCGTCAACGGCGCCGGCGACGATGACTTCGTGGTCGCCTTCCGCATGCGCTTCAATCCCAACGGCGCCTGCGCCACGGGCTTCCAGACCAACTTCTTCACCGACAACACCCAGGGCGGTCTGTTCGGCTGCAACCCGAGCATCACACCGCAGGGCAAGAACCTGATCTTCATCGAGGGCCAGGGCTGGCGCGACCCGGCCCTGGCGACGGTCTCCGGATTCCCGCTCTGCCCGCTGTTCTATTCGGGCAATTGGGCCATCCGCGCCTGCTCGATCAACGCCGGACCGACCAACCCGCTGCAGGTCTCGGTCAGCGGCAGCCCGGTGCCGCCCGGCGGCCTGGCCACCCTGACCTTCACCGCGCCTGGTTTCGCGGGCGTGCCCTTCATCGCCGCCGCCAGCCTCGGCAACAACCCGGGCATCCCGCTGGTCTCCGGCAACCCGCCGGTGGCGGGCACGATCCCGCTCAATTTCGACGCTTTGTTCCAGGCCAGCCTGGCGGGCTCGGGCGTCTTCTTCGGCTTCCAAGCGGCGTTCCTGCCGAACGGCACGGCGCCCGGCGTGATCCTGCTGCCCAACAACCCGAACCTCTCGGGCCTCGGCTTCTACGTGGCCTTCGTGGCCATCCCGCCCTTCCCGGCCCCCTTCGGCATCTCCGACGCGGCGTTGATCCAGATCCAGTGACAGGGCGCGGACCGGCGCGCCGCCGGCCGCAGATTCGCGGGGCCCGCGTCGCCGAGCGGCGGCGCGGGCCCCGCGCTGTTTCGAGCCGGCGCCAGCCTCGAGCTGGCGCGGCCCGCAGCCTTCGCTCAGACCTTCCGCAGGATCCAGCGCAGGCCGTTGCTGGCGAAATCGCCGCCCGCGGGGCAGCGCCGCAGCAGCTCGGCGCGCAAAGCCGGCGAGGGACGCTCTTCTCCGCCCCAGGGCTCGAGGACCAGGATCTCGAAGGGGCTTTCCGCCAGCAGCGCGCCGAACCGGGCTTCGCTGACGCGGTTGACGTCGTGGCTGCGGAAGATGTAGTCGCAGGTACGGCGTGTGATCAGCGGCCCGCGGGTCAGGCTCAGGAAGGCGGCCATTTCGGGCTCGTCCAGAGCCAGGTGCGCCCAGGGCGGCAGGGCCTTGTCGTTGAAGGTGAAGATCGTGCGGCCCTGCTCCTTGAGCCACACGTGGTGGCCGAGCGAGCTGGTCCAGATCGGCGAGAACTGCGCGAACAGGAAGCCGCCCGGGCGCAGCACGCGGTGGGCCTCTGCCAACACGGCGCCCACGTCGCCGAAGTGCTCGAAGGCGCAGATGCTGAAGGCCAGGTCGAAGCTCTCGGGGGCCGCCGGCAGCGCGGCCGCATCGCCCACCAGCACGCGGTATTCGGGCGTTTCGATCGGCTCGGTCATCAGGTCGAAGGCCGTCCAGCGCCGCACGCCGAAGCCCCGCAGGGCCTCGGCCGGCACCGAGCCACCCAGCTCGACCACCTCGCGGCCCTCGAGGCCCAGGACCTGGTCCACATGGCGCAGGCCCTCCAGCAGCCAGGGGCTGACCGCCGCCGCGCCCGTGGGGCGGTGGGCATCGACGGAGATGGCGCTGGGCTCCGGCAGCAGGCGCCGCACCTCGCTCAGGTTCTTGTGGGCCAGGCGGTGCTCTGGCGCCTCGGCCAGGGCGGCCTCGAGCAGCGCCAGGGCGCCGGTGCGATCCCCGGCCTGGTAGCGCAGCACGCCCAGGTCGCTGAGCAGGTCCGCGCGCGCGCCGGGCGCGCTCTGGGCCAGGGCGCGGATCGCCTCGATGTTGGCGAGCACGAGCTCGCCGCGATCGACCAGCCGCCGCACGCGGGCCACCGCCGCAACCGCTGCCTCGGCCGGGGACGGCGACGGGGGCTGGGCCATGATCCCGGCCAGGCCCAAAGCGGCCCCGGCGGCCGGCGCTTGCCCAGCTCCCGAGCTCGTTCCAGCGGTCCAGTTCCCGTTCGATTGCGCGCTCGGTAGGGCAGCCATGGCCAGGCCATCGGAGTCCGGGCCCGCCGGCCTTGGGCCGGGCCCGGGCCGCCTCCCAGCGCTGGGAGGCAGTCCGTTCCATGGGCCGATCCCCCGCAGGCCAGGGCCCCGCGCTGAGCGCGTGCGCGCCCAGGCGCTCGGATTCGGCGGGCTCGATTCGGACTCAGGCCAGCGCGGCAGAACAGCGTCGCGGCAGACCCCGGCGGCGCGGCCCGCCGGATCGATGGCGCCATCCGGTTCGGGCCCACCGGCCAGCACTGGTCGGCCGGCGACCGGTCGGCCCGGATGGGTCGGGGAGGACCGGTCCGCCAGGACCGGTCCTCCCCAGCCGAGGCCCTGGAGGCGGCTCGGCCCCGCGGTGGGAGATCGGACCTCGTGCAGCGCCCTCTCTCCGCCCGCCCCCGGTCACTCGTCTCCGTCGTCGCTGGCCGAGCTGTCGGCCTCCTCCGTCGAGCCGTCTTCGGCACCGGCCGAGCCGTCGGACCCCGCCTCGGCCTCCGGCTTGCCGCTGTCCCGGTCGCGGGGCTCGACGAAGGGGCGCTGGGGAGCGCTGACCGGGCCGGGCTGGGCGGCGATGCGCCCCACGGCGCGCCCGATGGCGGCCTCGAACTCCGCATCGGCTCCGCTCAAGAGGCGCACCAGATCCGGAAGGACCTCGGGCTGTCCCAGGGCTCCCAGGCCCTCGATGGCCGCCAGTCGCTGGCGCCGGTCCGGGCTCTCCAGCAGCGCGAGCAGTTCGGCCGTGGCCTGGGCTCGCGTGCGCGGCAGGCTGCCGCGCTCGGCGCTCCAGCGCGCGGCCTCCTCGAGGCGCCGCAGGTTCTCGAGCAGCTCGAGGCAGGCCTGCCGAACGTTGGCGTGTGGGTTGATGCCGGCCTCGCGGGCCAAAAGCGCCAAAGCCTCCGGGCTCGCGATCCGGCTGAGCCCCTCCAAGATCGGAGAGGTTTCGGACAGCGCAAAGTCTGAGGGAGATACCGAATAGTCAGAACGGCGGCGGTCGAGCTCGTCTCCCAGCAGCGCCGTCAGGCTCGCATCTCCGCGGCGCCGGATCGCTTCCACCACACCGGAGGTCGGCTTGTGGAAGGCCAGCGCGCGGCGCAGGAACTCCCGGTCGAGGGGCACCGCGGGCAGGGCCTGGCACTCGACCAGCAGGGCCCGCAGCATGAACCGATCGGCCGAATCACGCAGGGCGCCGCCCCAGCGTGCAGCGGCACGGCCGGCCAGTTCGACGCCCTGCGGCCCGCTCGGGCTGAGGGCGGAGACCAGCATCTGCACCGCGCGATCGCCGAGGCCCTCGCTGGAGAGCGCCCGTGCGGTCAAGGCGTTGCGCAACGGCTCGGGAGCGCTGCGGATGCGAGAGAATCCGGAGAGCCAAGGCGCCCAGGGTTGCCCGCCTTCGACCGCCACGATCGCGCTCTCGAGGGCCGGCCAGACAGCAGCCTCGCCGAGCAGTTCGAGAGCCTCGGGCGCGCCTTGTTCCAGGGCGCGCGCCATGGCCAGCAAGCGCACCTCCGGGCTCAGCCCGGTGTCGGCCATGACAGTCAACAGGGACGACGCCGGGGCCCGCTGCAGCTCCGAGACGAGATAGATCTGAGCCTCCTGGATGCTCTCGATCCCGCACTGGACGACCAGCAGCCTGCCGGTCGTGGGCCCATCCAGGATTTTGGTCATTTCTTGGAGTTGAATCTTTCGGCCGACCTGATTCGGGACCTGGTACCAAGTCAGCGCCTTGAGCAGATCGTGCAGCCCCTGGTCCATCGCAGCCGTCAGGAGCGCGGCGTACTGGCCCGGCCGATCGAGCACGGCTTGGGTCGCCGCCCAGACCAGATCGAAGCCGTTCGCAAGCGGCCTGCAGGCATTGGCCAGATCGAGTTGAAGTTCCAGCTCGAGGGCCGGGTCCGCGATGGTCCGGTTGCGCAGCGCTTGGCTGACCCCCTGGATCAGTTCCAGAGTACCGCTGGCCAGCATGCGCCGCAGCAGGCGCGCGCGGGCCGCTTCCGGCAGGTTGCGGGCCAAGACCTCCCAGGAATTCGTCTGTTTGGAGTCGAGACCGTCGAAGCACCGCTCCACGGCCGCGAGCGTCTCCGGATCGGCGAAGGGCAGACCCAGCGGGCCGGGCCCAGACTTCAGCAGGCGCTCCTGTTCTTGGCACAGGGACCAAAGCGCCTGCTGCCGCACCTCCACGGAGGGATCGAAGAGCAGCTCGAGCCGCAGGCTGCGCTCCTCGGCGCTGGTCGTGGTCGCCAAGACCGAGGCGACCCTCACCCGGATCTTTTCCACCGGATCCTTGGCCAGCCCCAGCAGCACGCGGCGTGCATCCGGAGAAGTTCGCTCCCTGTTGACGAGCAGTTGGGAGAGAGTAAGCCTCGGTTGGTCCAAAGGCGATGCCGCCAGCCGCTCCAGCTCGCCGACGACAGCTCCCCGGCACTCGAGGTTATAGATCAGCGCCACCAGGGTCACCTCGCGCCGCGGATCGTGGGCCTCGCGGGCCACCTGCGCGCACACCCTCGGCAGGTGGTGCAGGGAACTTCCAAACGGGGACAAGGCCTGCCACATCGCGTCGGCGGTGGCCGGTTCGACCATCAGCCGCTCGACCAGGAGATCGAAGTCCTCGATCAACTCGCTGCGCACAACCTGCCCTGTAAGGATATGTGCGAACAGCTGTCCCGTGGGCTGCTGCAGGCGCGTACGCCAGACCGCCGCGCCGGCCTCGAACTCCGCCAGCGCCAGGTCCAGAAATGCGCGCGGGTCGATCCCCACCAGGGCCCGCAGCGGATCCCGGCGCCCTTCGAGCGGGAAACGGTCCCGGTTCCGGCGGCACAGGGTCAAGAGGTGCGGCACCGCGGCGCGCCCCAGGGTCGAGAGGCGCTGGTCGTTCTCCGGCGAGAGCGACAGGGCGTCCTCCACGGCCTGCTCCAGGGCGTTCTGGGGCTGGACCGCGGCGAGGCCCAGCTCGGCGGCCAGGCTGTTGCGGGCGCGCTCGCGCAGGGCCAGCTCGCGCGGGCTCGCTGCGGGGCCTGGCTGGGGGGTGCTTCCGTCGGCGCCGCCTGCGGGCGGCGTTGCGGCCGCGCTCAGCGGGCCCGGGGGCTGCAGCAGGCGCCAGGCTTCCGCCGGATTGCCGGCTTCCAACCAGAGTTCGGCCAGGGCGCAGGCGAGCTCGCGCTCGAGCGCAGCGCGCTCCGCACCGGCCGGCTGCGCGGCGAGGCGAGCTCCGAGGGCCTGGGCGCGGGCCAGGGCCAGCTGGAGGTCGCCGCTGGCGCGCCGGTCCAGGTCCAGCTCGGCCAGGGCCCGGGCCAGCTCGGCGGCGTCCAGGCGCCCGTCGTCCCCGGCGACCCACTGGGCCCACCCGGCGGCCGTGGGCGCCTGCTGGGCGGCTGCGGAGGCGGGCCAGAGCGCGAGCCAGGCCCCGAGGCACAGGCCGGCGAGCGGGCCGCGCCCGCCGCGAGCGCCGCTCGGTACCGAGCGGCTGCGGTCGAGGTCGAAAAGCGGGTTGGAATGGGCCCGCGGAGCGGCAGGCAGGAAGCGAGGGATATCCATGGTGTCGGAGCGGGTCGTGTGGATCGGTGGCGCATGCCTTCTGGCTGCGTCAACCGTTCTACGACCGGGCCGCGGGTAGCTTGTCATCGCGCCGGATCGCGCTGGTCAACGGATTGTCATCGCGCCCCGGCCTCGCCGCGGCGCCGGGCCCTCCGCACCGCGCCGGCGCACGCTGCCTGCACGGCCGCCGCACGGCGGCGCAGGCCGCTGCCGCCAGGGGCTCATTGCGGCCGCCGCACGAAGCGATAGCCGACGCCGTGCACCGTCAGCAGATGCCGCGGCGCTTCGGGATTCTCTTCGATCTTGCGGCGCAGCTTGAGCACGTGCATGTCGACCGTGCGCGGCGTCGGGTCCTGGTCGCGGCCCCAGACCGCGTCCAGGATCGCCAGGCGCTCGAGCGTCTGGCCCTCGTGCTCGAGGAAGTAGCGCAACAGCTCGAGCTCGCGTCGCGACAGCCCGTGGCGCTGGCCGGCGTTGGTCAGCGAATAGGCCGCGAAGTCGACCGCCACCGCGCCGAAGCGCGCCGCGCGCCCGGGCTCGGCGATGCCCGGCGTGCGGCCTTCGGCGCGCGCCAGGGCGGCCTGGATGCGCAGCAGCAGCTCGCGCATCGAAAACGGCTTGCTCAGATAGTCGTCCGCGCCGTATTCGAAGCCCATCACGCGGTCCCACTCTTCGCCGCGCGCCGAGAGGATCAGCACCGGCGCGCTGACGCGATCCTCGCGCAGGGCCTTCAGCACGCTCAGGCCATCGCGCTTGGGCAGCATCAGGTCCAGCAGGATCAGCGCCGGATCGGCGCTCAGGGCCAGCTGCAGGCCGCGCTCGCCGTCGCTGGCTTCGAGCAGCTCGAAACCGGCGGCGCGCAGGGCGTCGCCAAGGGCCATGGACAGGCTCGGATCGTCTTCGATCAGCAGGATCCGGGCGGGGCTCATGCGGGCTCGAGTTCTTGGAAAGAGAGGCGGATGCGCGTGCCCGGGCCGGTCTGTTCGACCAGGCGCGCGTCGCCGCCGTGGGCGCGGGCCAGCTCGCGCACGATGCTGAGCCCGAGGCCCGAGCCGCCCAGCTCGGCGCGCGTGCCGGCCAGCTGCACGAAGGGCAGGAAGGCGCGCTCGCGCTGGCCCGCCGGGATGCCGCGGCCGCGATCGGCGACTTCGATCTCGAGCCCGTCGGGCCGGCCGCTCAGGCGCACCTCGACGCTCGGGCTGCCCGAATGGCGCAGGGCGTTGCCGACCAGGTTGCCGAGCGCGCGGCGCAGGGCGTCCGCGTCGAGCACCAGCTCCTCCGGCAACTCGGCGGTCGAGAACTCGAGCGCCACGCCGGCCCGCGCGCACTCCTCGCGCAGCTCGGCCTCGAGCTCGGCGGCCAGGGCCGCCGGGCGCACCGGCTCGGGCGAGAGGCGCGGCCCGAGGCCGCGGCGCAGCCGCGAGAAATCGAGCAGATCGTCGACGCGCCGCCGCAGCCGCTCCGCTTCGCGCTGCAGGGCCGGGAAGTAGCGCTGGCGCTGGGACTCGGGGGGCACCTGGCCCGCCGCCAGGCTCTCGGACATCAGCAGGATCGAGGCCAGGGGCGTGCGCAGATCGTGGGAGATGCCGGCCACGAAGCGCTGCTCGAGCTCGGCCAGGCGGCGTTCGCGGGCCAGCGCGCGGGCCCCCAGGGCCGCCGCGGCCAGCAGCAAGGCGGCCAGGGTGTAGGCGCCGGCGCGCAGGGGCGCGCTGGCGGCCAGGGCCTGGCGCTCCAGCCCCTCGGGATCCTCGTGGGCCAGGCACAGGCTCGGCAGGCCCGGGCCCAGGTCCAGGGGTCGGCCCCGGAAGGCGCCCGAGGGCGGCGCGGCGCTGGCGGGCTGCAGGCGAAATCCGGCTTGGTCGGCCGCGGCGGCGCCTTCCAGTTCTTCGACCAGCGCCGGCTCCGGGATCCAGGCGACCCGCGGCGGCAGGGCGCCGCGCCCGCGCCACCACCAGCCCGCGCCGCGCTCGAGGAGCGGCGTCCAGCGCCCGGGCGCCGTCGGCTCGCCCGCGAGCCCCGGCCCCCTGTTCGGACCCTGGACCGACGGCAGCGGCCCGGCGGCGGCGAAGGCGCGCGCCTGGCGCGAGGCCGGATCCGCGAGCTGGGCCAGGCTTGCCGCCAGGGCGGCTCGCTGCTCGGGCCCGAGCAGCGCCGTGAGCCGCTCGAGCAAAACCGCGGGGCGTGGATCGGCCCGCCAGCGCGGGCCCTCGGCGCCGAGCTCGAAGCGATCCGCAGGCGCGGGCCAGGCCAGCTGGCCGGCGGCCCAGGCGCCGATCGCCCGCGCGGCGCCTTCCTCGAGCAGCTCGGCGGGCCCCTCGGCGGCGCCGGCCAGCAGGCACAGGGCCAGGATCGAATGGCCCTCGAAGGCGGCTTCCGGTGGCACGTCGAGAGCGGCGCGGAGCCAGGTGGCGAGGCTCTCGGGGCGCGGCGCGGCGGCCGAGAGCTGCACGGCCAGCAGCAGGCCCGCGGGGCGGCGCGCCGCGGCGGGCTGGGCGGCCAGCAGCGTTTCCAGGGCCGCCAGGCGCAGCTCGGCGGGGCCCGGGCGCTGCAGGGCGCTCAGCTCGAGGTCGAAATCGGACCAGCCCTCGGCAGGGAATGGCGCCAGCTCGAGCAGCGGGACCGGCGCCTGCGGCGCCGCCAGCTCGAAGGCGAAGCGCGCGCCGGGCGGCGCCCCGTCGCGCTCGAACAGCTCCGCGGCCGCGCGCTCGATCCGCCGCTCCGCCTCGCCCGCCAGGCGCTGAAACTCCGCCGCGCCGCGCCAGCGGGCGCGCTCGCGGGTCTGCCAGCCGGCCCACAAGAGCAGCGCCGCCGCCAACAGCCCCACGCCCAAGATCAGCATCTCGCGGCCGCCGAGGGCGCGCCGGGCCTTCGTCTCCATGGCCGCCACCTTAGCCGGGCCCCCAGCCGCGCCCGTCAACGGCCTGTCAACGGCCCGCCAGGCCGCTGTGGCAGGGGCATGCCGCGGAGCGAGCAGGTCCGATTCCTGGCCGATGCCGGAAGGGTGCATCGACGTAAACCCAGTATTTTCACGGAGATGCGCCCCCGCCTGAATCCCACCTGGGCCTGGGCGTCCTTTGCGCAGGAGTTCGGACACCCCCTAGGCGCTCAGGCGTCACGTCCTCGCTCTAACCTGGCATCCCGAAGGTGGGCGGTGCCTCGATTGTTGCCAGAATACTCTTGACGGCTTGCCGGGGGGGGGGGGGGGGTAACAAAACATTAAACCACAGGCTCAGGGGTACTGCGCGTACAGAAACCCAATTCTGGTGCC
>JBILNK010000311.1:0-3005 GCA_044375105.1 Planctomycetota bacterium | reverse complement strand
TGGGGCCGCGTCGAGGTGCGCCGCGGCGCGGACGGCGCGCTGCTGTGGAGCCAGCTCGGCGCAGCTCCCGGCGAGCAGCTGGCCGCAGCCCTGGCCGCCGTGGCGGACAGCGATGGAGATGGGCGCAGCGAGTTGCTCGCTGGAGCTCCCGGCGCCAAGGCGGGCGGCTTGCTCGCCGGCGCGGCGCTGCTGCTGCGCGGCGCGGATGGCGCCGCGCTCTGGCGGCGCGAGGGCCAAGCGGGGGATCGCTTCGGCGCCGCGGTGCTCGGCGGTCTGTGGATCGAGCCGGGCGGCGCCCCGGCCCTGGCGATCGGCGCCCCGCTCTCCGACGCGGCCGCCTTCAACGCCGGCGCCGTGTGGCTGTGTCGCGCCTCCGATGGCCTGCCGCTTCGCACCGTCCTGGGGGCCGCGGTGGGCGAGATGCTGGGCTCGGCCCTCTGGGCCTGCCCGGAGCGCGACGGCGACGGGCTGCCCGAGCTGCTGGCCCTGGCGCCCGGGGCCGATGCGGGCGGCCTGGACAGCGGTGCGGCGCGGCTGTTCGGCAGCGCCAGCGGCGCGCTGCTGCTCGAATTGGCCGGCCCGTCCGCGGGGGTCTTCGCCGCCAGCGCCGTGCCCGTCGACGACCTGGACGGCGATGGGCTCGGCGATTTCTGCCTGGGGGCATCCGGCCACGGGCCGGGGGAGCGCGGCCAGGTGCGCCTGCTGAGCGGCAGCGACGGCTCGCCCCTGGGCGAGTTCGTCGGCGACGGGGACTGGGACTGGTTCGGCGCGGCGCTCGAACCCCTGCCGGACCTGACCGGCGACGGCCTCGGCGAGCTGCTGATCGGGGCCCCGGGGCACGACGATCACCAGCCGCCCGGATTCGCGCGGGTGCTTTCGCTGCGGGCCCTCGACCTCTCTGCGGACCAGCACCAGCTCGGCGCTGGGGCCGGCGGCGCGGTGCGGTTCCGGATCGCGCCAGAGCCGCCGCTGCCGGGAGCGCCGTACCTGCTGCTCGCCGGCGGGGCGGGCCCCGCGCCGGCGGGCCAGCTGCTGCCCTTTACGCTCGACGCCTGGACCCTGTGGCTGCTCACGGCACCGAACCAACCGCCCTGGAGCGGGACCCTCGGGCTGCTGGATGGCCTCGGGCGCGCCGAGGCGCGGCTCGACCTGGGCCCCGGCCAAGCGCCCCTGCTCGGCCTCTCCTTGAGCCACGCGGCCCTGTGGTTCCCGCCCGCCGAGCCGCCGCGCGCCACCCGCGCCGCGCCCGTGGCGATCCTGCCCTAGTGCCCCGGCCTGCAAGCCCTGCGCCGACCCTGGAAACCGGCCCGCAGACGGGCCGGGAGCGGGGGCTGCGCCCCGGACTGCTCCTCCGTTGGGAATGGCGAGCCTGGTCGGTGCGAATCCGCGTTCGCTGTCGCCCCGGAACGGCCTCGAGACCCTTTGTCCCGGCCCCCAGGCCACTTGCCCCCATGAACCCGCCCCCCTGGCGTCTCGCCGCCGCGACCTTGGGTCTCGGGCTGTGCGCGGCCTGGCTGATCGCCCTGCCGGGCCTGTTGCCCAGGGTGGAGCGGCGTGTCGAGGCCGCGCCTCCCTCGGCGATCGAGCCGGCACCCCGGCGAAGCCCCGGTCCGGATCCCGCGCGGCTCTACGAGCTCGAGGTCCGACCGCTGCTGGTTGCCTCCGCCGGGCGCCAGGAGCAGGCGGTGCAGCGCTCCCTGACGGCCCTGCGCTCCCAGTTCGATGAGGTCCGGCAGCGGCTGCCCCTGTTCTCGGCGGCGCTGACCTCCCTGCCGACCCAGGCGCGCGTGCTCGGGCTGCTGGCCCGCGAGCAGTTCGGCGAGCCCGGGCAGGTGCAGGCGCTGATCGCCGAGCGTTTCGAGCGCCATCTGTTCAGCGCCGACGAGCTGGCGGAGTGGATCGACCACGCCCTGTGGGACGCCGAGCAGGCCTTCCTGGCGGAGCAGAACCGGCTGCTGCGCGATGTGGCCCAGCTGGTCAGCGCCGCCGGGCTGCCGAGCTTCGAAACGCCGGATGCCGGGCCCCTGCTCGAGTCCGGGGTGCGGGCCCTCGAGGGCCAGGCGCTGCATTCCGCCCAGGCCTCGGCCTGGCGCGGCCTCGGAGCCCTGGTGCTCGGCACCGTGGGCGCCGAGCTGGCGGGCCGCGGCGCCGCGCGCCTGGTGCTGGGCCTCGGCGGGCGCGCGGCGGCGGGCGCCGTCGGCGGCGCCGGGGGCGCGGCCTGGGCCGGTCCCGTGGCCAGCGGCGCCGGCTTCTTGGTGGGTCTCGGCGTGGGCCTGTGCATCGACGCTTGGATGTCGCAGCAAAGCCGCCGGGAGATCGAAGCGCGCCTGTCCGTGCTGCTCGACGAGATCGAGCAGCGCTTGTTGGTGGGGGATGAGCACTCGCCGGGGCTCGAACCGCGGCTGCGCGCTCACCTCCAGCAGCTGCAAGCGGCCCAGGACGGCCTGGTGCGCGGCGCGCTGCACCTGTGACGGTCTGCCGAGCCGCGCCTGCCCCCACGAGCCCACCCATGATCCGCTCCGATCGTCCCGTGCGGCGCCTCGCCGCGACCGCAGGCCTTGAAGCTGGCCGACACCGTGCGCTGGCCCGCACTAGCGCTGCAGCCCGCCGGTTCGGCTGGTTCCTGCTCACGATCATGTTGCTGTGCGTCGGCGCGCGCGATGCCCGCGCCTTCGCCTCGGCGCGGGCATCGCGGTCAGCTTCCTTGGAATCCGCGGCTGCGGCCCCCGGGGCCCGTGCGGCCGGCGGAGCTCAGGCGGCCGGCATCGCGCGCGAACTGGTCGAAGCGGCGGGGCGCGCCCTGTCCCGGCGCGGGCTTTCGGCGGGCTCGCGGGAGGCTGCCGAGGCGGGGCTCGAAGCGGCCGCGGAGCGCTTGGCTCCCCGGCTGGTGGCGGAGGGCGGCGCGGCCCTGGCGCAGCGGGCGGTGAGCCTGGCGGACGAGCTGGGCCCCGCATGGATCGAGGTGCTCGAGTCCAGCGCCCTGCGGGCTCCGCTGATCGAGGCCC
>JBILNK010000245.1:0-4846 GCA_044375105.1 Planctomycetota bacterium | reverse complement strand
CAGCTGCGCCGCCTGCGCATCCGTGCCCGCAGCCAATTGACCAGCGACACCCTGGCCAACCTGGAGCTGCCCAGCGGCATGCTGGTGGCGGCGATCAGCCGTGGGGATCAATTCTTCGTGGCCCACGGATCGGACCGGCTCGAGATCGGCGACCAGGTCTACCTGATCGGCCGCACCGCCGACCTGGACCAGTTCGAGGTGCTCTCCGGCGCCCAGCGCCTGGGGCGGCGCTCGGTGGTGATCATGGGCGGCGGACGCATCGGACAGTCCCTGGCCACCCGCCTCGCCGAGATTCCCGGGATCGCGGTGCGGATCCTCGAGCGGGATCCGACCCAGGCCCGGCGGATCGCGGGCCAGTTCTCGGGCAAGGTGATGGTGCTCGTGGGGGATGCGACCGATGTGGATCTGCTCTCCGAGGAACGCATCGATGAGGTCAATACCTTCATCGCCACCACCGGCGACGACGAGGAGAACATCATCGCTTGCCATCTGGCGTCGACCCTGGGGGCCGAGCGCACCGTGGCGCTGCTGGACAAGGCCTCCTACCGCAAGATCTTCGACAGCCTGCACATCGACAAGGCGATCGCCCCCCGGCTGCTGGTCGCCAAGCGCATCCTGCGCTTCGTGCGCACGACATCGATCTCTTCGATCGCGGTGGTGGCCGAGGGCCGCGCCGAGGTGCTCGAGCTGGTGGCGCGCTTCGAGCGCGGCAAGAGCGAGCGCCGGGTGCGCTCCCTGGGCCTGCCGAGGGGGGCCGTGATCGCGGCCGTGGTGCAGGGCGAGGAGGTCATCATCCCGCACGGCGAGACGCTGGTGCGGGCCGGGGACCGGGTGATCCTGTTCGCCTTGCCCGACAGCGTCGAGGAGATCGAGGGCGTTTTCGCGGCCGGGGAGTCCGCCAACGGAGCCTGAGCGGCAGGGCCGCCGGGAACGCTGGGCCATGAACCTGCGCGCGGTGCTGTGGCTGCTGGGCCGGGTGATCCTGGTGCTGGCCGTGTTCGAGCTGGTGCCGGGTTTCGTGGCGCTTTTCAACGGGGAGCGCGAGGACGCCCTGGGGTTCGCCCTGAGCGCCCTGGCCTCGGCGGCCGCCGGCCTGCTGCTGTGCTTTCGCAACCGCCGCGCGACCATGACCGCCGAGGGCCGGCCGGACTTCTTCCGGCGCGAGGGTCTGGCCGCCGTGGGCCTGGCCTGGATCGCGATCCCGATCTTCGGCGCCCTGCCCTACCTGATCACGGCCGAGATCCCCTCGCCGGTCGATGCGCTGTTCGAGTCGACCTCGGGGTTCACCACCACCGGGTCCAGCATCCTGCAGCCCAGCCAGATCGACGCCCTCCCGGCGGGCGTGGCCTTCTACCGAAATTTCACCAACTGGCTGGGCGGCATCGGCATCGTGCTGGTCTTCGTGCTGCTGTTTCCAACCGGAGGACGCAGCCTGTTCCGCTCGGAGGTCCCCGGGATCTCGCGGGAAGCCGGGGCCCGCCGCGTGCGCGACAGCGCCTTCGGCCTGGTCAAGATCTATTGCGGCCTGACGGGCATCCTGGTGGCTTGTCTCCTGCTGGCTGGCCTGACAGCTTACGAGGCCGCGGTGCACGCCTTCGCGACGATCGCCACCGGAGGATTCTCGAATCACGGCGCCAGCGTGGCCCATTTCGGCTCCTGGCCGGTCGAGGCGATCCTGGCGCTGTTCATGTTCCTGTCGGGGATCAATTTCGCGCTCTACGATCCGTTCCTCAACGGGCGCTGGTCGGTCGGATTGCGCCAGATCTGGCGCTCGACGGAGACGCGCGTCTACACGGCGATCACGCTCAGCCTGGTCGTCTTGATCACGTTCGTGCTCTGGTTCTGGGGAGGGTCCAACGGCTTGCCCGAGCGGCCGGCCTATAGCGAGGCGGGCGCGCCGATCCCGGACTATTCCTCCCTGGCCCTGGCGTTCCGCGATGCCCTGTTCTCGGTCGTCACGGTGCAGACCACCACGGGCTTCGCCACCGCGGACTTCAACGTGTGGCCGGAATTCTGCCGCCTGGCGCTGATGCTGGCAGGCCTCGTCGGGGGCTGTGCGGGCTCGACCAGCGGGGGGCTCAAGGTGATTCGCCTGGCGATCGTGGTGCGCTCCGCTGTGCTGGTCGTCCAGCGCTTCGCCCGTCCCCGTGCCGTGCAGGGCGTGCGCCTCGACGGCTTCCTGGTCGAGGACGGCCTGGTGGCTGCGACCACGGCCTTTTTCGGCCTGTTCTGCTTGGTGCTGGCCGCCAGCAGCCTGGCCCTGGCGGCCATGGGGCTCGAATTGGTCGAGGCGGCCAGCGGGGCGGTGGCCTGCCTCAGCAACGTGGGGCCGGCGCTCGGCTCCCTCGGTCCCGCTGGCAGCTTCGCGGACGTGCCCACGCTGGGCAAGGTCCTGCTCTCGCTGCTGATGGTGCTGGGGCGCCTCGAGTTCTACGCCATCGTCGTGTTGCTGGTGCCGCGCTTCTGGCGCTCCTGAGGGCGGCGCGGTCTCCGGGCGGCGAGCGGAGTGGGGCCCTGACCACTGCCGAGCGCTCGCGTTGGGCCGCCGAGTTGCCCGGATCACCGGCTCCGCTCGAGGGTCGAGAACCGACACGGCTGAGCCCAGGGCAAACCTAGGACTTCGCCCGGTCACTCCCAGGGAACCCCGGCGGTCCTCACGCGGCCCCCGGGCTGCTGCGTGGCTCAGCACAGGTCCGGGCAGGTCAGCGCAGGTCGGCGCGGATCGGCGCCGGATCGCGCCGCGGGGCCTCGCGGCGGTGCGCCGGCAGCCGCCACAGGTCGCGGGGTCCGACCGCGGTCAGGTACTCGCGGGGCGGCTCGCCGGAGGCCCCGCTGAGGGCCAGATGCCCGGAGACCAGGCCCAAGAGTCTCCAGGGGGCGCCTCGCTCGCGCAGATAGACGCCGGCACCGATTTGGTCATTGGGCAAGCGGAAGCTCTCCGGAAGCTCGAGCAGCAGGCCTTCCACCCGCGGGTCCGCTGCGATCCGGGCCTGCGCGCTCCAGGGGCCTTTCGGGCCGCGTCCACGGATCTGCACGCGGGTCCCCGGGGCTGGATCTGCGAACGTCAGCTGCACCTCCGGCAGTTCGAGTCCGGGCTGGGCCAGGTACAGATTCCCGCCGATCGGCTCGATCAGCACCGGCTCGATCGATGGACCGTCCCCGAAAAACGCCACCAGTTCAGCCTGGCCCGTGCGTCCCTTCTGGCCCAGGAAAACGACTCCGTAGTCGGTGGATACCCCGAGCTCTGCCCCGCCTGCGGTCTCTATGACCACGGTCGGCTCCACCAAGTTGGGGTAGCTGCGGCAGGCGACCAGGCACCCGAGCAGGCCGACGGCTATCCAGGGTCTCGCGGGGCGGAGCACGTGCGGGCGGGGAGGCGGTGGGGGATCGGGGGCGGGCCGCCAGGGGGCCCGTTCACGGACAGAGTAGCGCCAGCCGGGGTACGCCGACCGTGACTCGATCCGTCGAGGCTCTCCGCCGGGAGTTTCGTCGGTCGGGCAGGCCTGAAGACAGCGAGCGGCTCGGTGCTCGGTCCCCATCAGGCGAGCCTGCGGGTCTCTGCCCACAGAACAACTCGCCCCACCCGGGGTTCTTGCGGGGCGTCCATGGCCGGGGCCAGGCGGCTCCAAGCAAAGCGGACGGCTCGGTGCGACCGGCCAGGCACAGCCCGGGTCGAACTGGCGCCGGACTCTTCGACTCCAGCCGCGATCGCGCTCCCTGAGCCTGGCGCCCGCCGCTGACGGCACATGGACTCGATGCTCCCGCGCCGCTCGGGCCCCCTCAGGCGGCGCCGGGGATCACTCCGTATAGCGGATCCAGCACTCCTCCAGTTCCTTCCAGTCGACACCCTTGAAGGCCTCGTCGACGGCCTTGCTCAGGTCGCCGGTGCTGGCCAGGGTGTCCAGATAGGTATCGAGGATCCCATCCCAGGCAATGTTCCAGCCCTTGGGTTTGCCTTTCCCATGGCGCAGGAAAAAGATGAACGACCAGCCCTGAGCGTAGTTGTCGCCGCCGGAGGCTCCCAGGTCGTTGTTGCCGTAGTACTGACCTTGAGTCCAGCGTACGAATTGCTTGAGCGGGACGTGATTGCTCTGGCGCAGAGTTTCCTTGATCGTGCCGGTGCGCCAGTTGAAGGGCTCGAGCGCGAACTTCTTGCGCTTGATATCGAACCGGTAGCCCGAGTAGAAGTCGCCCGTGCCTTCATTGTACCAGGAATGGGGGGCGAGGCTGCCGTAGAAGTAATAGATGTACTGGTGGAAGGCCTCGTGGTTCAGCACCGCGTAGGTGTTCTCGCGACCGCCGCCCTGGCGGTCATCGTAAAGCACGAGCTCCTTGTGGAAGCTGCTCCAATAGCCCGCGGATCCGCCGGGCCCCCCATAGCTGTAGTACATGTCCTCGTCCTTACAGATCCGCACCACGCTGGTGCGCGACAGTTCGAGGTGCTTCTTGCCGGCCACGGTGCGGTCTTCGTCGTCCTCCTCGGCCGCCGGCGGCTCCTCGCCGTCTCCGCCCGCGTTTCCGTTGGTGCTGGGACGCCTGGACGCTTCGATCACCGAACGCGCCTTCTCGGCCGGGTAATCGCGTTCATAGATGTCGCGGATGGCCTCCAAACGGACCGCGATCTCTTCGACGAAGCGCTTATCGTCCGAGTCGGTCAAGATGAAGTAGTTCTCGGTTTCCAGCAGCCACCAGCCGGGCATGCTGGCGATGCTCTTTTCGAGTTCGCGGCGCTTCTGCCCGCGCAGATCGCCCTTGGCGATCGGCGGGCCGGATTCGACCTCATCCTTGCGGATCAGGTCGAAGCTGCGCGCCATCTTTCGGTAGGCAGCCTCGTGCTTGTTCCAGT
>JBILNK010000069.1:0-19393 GCA_044375105.1 Planctomycetota bacterium | reverse complement strand
GCCGGTGCCGTCCGGCGGACCCCAGGAGTTCGACAGGATCGCGGCGCCGTTGTTCTTGGCCCAGGCGATCGCGTTGCCCTCCATGGTGTTGGTCATGCCGGCTCCCACCAGGCGGATCGGCATCAGCTTGCAGTTCGGCGCGATGCCCGACAGGCCCACGCCGTTGTCCTGGCGCGCCACGGCCACGCCGGCGCAGGCCGTGCCGTGGTTGTCGCCGGTGCCGGAGGGCAGCGGCGTGGCATCGTTGCCCAGGAAGTCGAAGCCCGGCACGGCGTTGACGCTCAGGTCCTGGTGCGTGTATTCGACGCCGCCGTCGATGATCGCCACGACCACGCCAGCGCTGCCTTTCTGCAGGTTCCAGGCCTCGGGCGCGTCCACGTCCGCGTCGACCTTGGAGCCGCCCTGGCCGGTGGCGTTGAGGTGCCACTGGCTCGGGTAGGTCGGGTCGTTGGGCGTATAGCGCTGGACGCGCTGCAGCACGAACTCGGGCAGCGACCAGTCGAACAGGCCGCTCTCCATCAGCTCCGCGGACAGGCCCAAGGCCGTGCGCTGCGTGCCGCGCGGCAGCTCGAGCACGTAGCCCTCCTCGACGTAGGGGATCGCCTCGACGATCGCGAGGCCCGCGGGCGCCGCCAGCGCCTCGAGCTGCTGCCGCGTGGTGTGCTTGGCGAGCGAGACCAGCAGGCGGTTGGTCAGGCCCAGCAGCTCGCCGGTGCGCACCACCGCCGGCTGGGCGAAGACCACGCGCGCATCGGCCTCGAGGGCTGCGCGCAAGCGCAGGACTTCGCCCTGCCCGAGGCCGCCGCGCAGAGGCGCGTAGGTCCAGCCCTGCTCCGAGAGCTCGAGCTGGCCCAGGCGCTCGACCGCCACCTCCGCATGCCCGGCCAGCAGGCTGCGGGCCGCCGCCGCGTCGACTCCGGCCGCGAAGCGCACCGACAGGCGCCCGGCATCGAGCTCGACCGGGTAGTGGTCGGCGCCGTTGTAGTAGCGCCACTCGCCCGCGCCGAGTTGGGCCGCCGGTCCGTGCGCCGAGCGCAGGGCCGGAACGCCGGCGAAGAGGGCCAGGGCCAGGAGGCCGGTGGGCAGCAGGCTGTGGAAGCGGGCACGGGAGCCCGCGGGGGGGAGCGGTTGCATGCGTGGAGCAGGAGACCGGGAGGGGAACGGACCGCGGCGCCCCGTGCGCCGCGAGGCCGATCTTGGCGCGCGCACGCCGGAGCGCAACGGCTCCCCGAAACCGGGATCCAGCCCTGCGACCGGAGCTGGCCAACACTTTCGATACAAAGCCGCTTTCGTCCGCGGCTGCGCGGCTGGTGGTCACACTTTCAGCACCCGTTGCCCCGATGTAGATCAGGACAAACGGGAAATTCGGGGCGTGCGGGGCGCGTGTCGGCACGGGAGCCCGAAGAGTTGCCGGAAGGCTCGCGGGCCCGCTGCCAGCGAGCTGGCCTCGGCGCGCGGCCCAGGCGCCTGGCCCCGGGGCGCGTCGTGCCGGGCGGCCCCGGGATCCAGGTCTGGGCCTTGCAGCGCGGGCCACAAGGTGCGACAGGGGGCCCATGAGCCGTGCCAAGGACGCGCTGTCCGGACCCACCCCGGGGCCGCCATCCCTAGGGATCCCGCTGCCCGCCCCGCTGGCGGAGCGCACGCGGGCGCTCGGATCCGCTGGGCTGCGCGGGGCGGGCGAATTCGTGCTGTATTGGCTGCGCACGGCCCAGCGCGGGCATCAGAACCCGGCCCTGGAGGCCGGATTGGCGGCAGCGGCGGCCCTCGATCGGCCGCTGCTCGTCTATCAGGGGCTGAGCGAGCGCACGCCCTTCGCCAACCTGCGTCAGCACCGCTTCATCCTGGAGGGCGCCCGGGACCTGGCGTTGGAGCTGGCCGAGCGCGGCATCGCCTACGCGCTGCACGTCGAGCGCCCTGGGCAGCGCGGGCGGGTGCTCGCCGACCTGGCCCGGCGCGCGGCCCTGCTGGTCAGCGAGGACTTCCCGCTGGCGCCGCTCTCGACCTGGGCGGCGCGCCTGGCGCGCGACAACCCGCTCTGGCTGGTGGACACCGCCTGCGTGGTGCCGATGCGCCTCTTCGGGCGCCGCTTCGAGCGCGCCTTCGACTTCCGCCGCGCCAGCGAGCGCCTGCGCCGCGAACGCCTGGTGCCCTGGTCCCTGGAACAGACGCCGCGCCACGCGCCCTTCGCGGGCGACCTGGGTTTCGAGCCGGTCGACGTCATCGCCGCCGACCTGGAGGCCCTGTGTGCCGCGGCCGAGATCGACGCGGCGGTGGCCCCGGTCCCGGGCCTGCGCGGCGGCTCGCGCGCCGGTTATGCGCGCTGGCAGGCCTTCTTGGAGCGCGGTCTGGCGCACTACGCGGAACGCCGCAACGACGCCCTGCAGGACGGCACCAGCCGCCTGTCGCCGTACCTGCACTTCGGCATGGTCTCGCCGCTGCGCATCGCTGTGGAAGCCGCCCAGAGCGGGCGGCGCGGCGCGGACAAGTTCCTGGACGAGCTCCTGATCTGGCGCGAATTGGCCTGGAACTTCTGCTTCCACACGCCCGATGTGGATTCCCTCACGGCCTTGCCCGAGTGGGCGCGGCGCACCCTGGCCGAACACGCCGCGGACCCGCGGGCGCGCCTGGACGACGAGCGCCTCGAGCGCGGCCAGAGCGGCGATGCACTCTGGGATGCGGCCCAGGCCGCGCTGCTCTTGCGCGGCGAGCTGCACAACAACCTGCGCATGACCTGGGGCAAGGCCCTGCTGGGCTGGAGCCGCGATGCGCAGGAAGCCCTGCGGCGCTCGATCGACCTCAACCACCGCTACGCCCTGGACGGGCGCGATCCCTCCTCCTACGGCGGCCTGCTGTGGTGTCTCGGGCAGTTCGATCGGCCCTTCCCGCCCGAGCGTCCGATCGGCGGGCTGCTGCGCGCGCGGCCGACCCACGAGCACGCCGAGCGCTTGGACGCGGCGGCCCTGCGCGAGCGCCTGCGGCGCGAGATTTCCCCGGCGCGCCGCGTCGCGGTGATCGGCGCCGGCCTGGCCGGTCTGGCGGCGGCGCGCGTGCTCGTCGACCACGGCCGCGAGGTGGTCCTGTTCGACAAGGGCCGCCGCGCGGGCGGGCGCTGCGCCGCGCGCGGGCGCGGGGCCGAGACCGTGGACCACGGCGCGCAGTACTTCACGGAGCGGGATCGGCGCCTGTCGCGCTGGCTTTCTAGCTGGCTCGAGCTGGGCCTCGTCGCGCCCTGGGAGGGACGCCTGGTGCGCCTGAGTCAGCGCAACGGGCAGCTGTTCCGCGAGCCCGCGGGCGCGACGGACGTGCGCTACGTGGGCGTGCCGGACATGAACGCGCTGCCGCGGCACCTGGCCCAGGGCCTCGACGTGCGGCTCGAAACGCGCATCCAGCGCCTGCGCGGCGGGCCCGGCGAGCCCTGGTTCTTGATCGACAGCGAGGGGCGCGAGCAGGGCCCCTTCGACGCCCTGTTGCTGGCGCTGCCGCCGCCCCAGGCCGCCGACCTGCTGAGCGGCCAGGGGCCCCTCGAAGCCGAGGCCCGCGCGCGGCGGATGACACCCTGCTGGGCGGCCTGGCTCGAGTTCGACGAGCGCCCGGCGGCTCTGGCCGAGTTCGACGGCGCCTTCGTCGAAACCGGCCCCCTGGCCTGGATCGCCGCCAACGGCAGCAAACCCGGCCGGCGCGGCGAGCGCATCCTGCTGCACGCGCGCCCCGACTGGTCGGCGGAGCACCTGGCGCTCGAGCCCCAGGCCGCGGGCGAGCGCCTGCACGCGGCCCTGGCCGAGCTGCTCGGTCCCCTGCCGGCCCCGCGCGCGCGCGACGCGCACCGCTGGGGCTTCGCCGCCCCCGCCGGCCCGCCCCCCGCGGACTCGAGCAACCGCTCCCTCGCGCCCCTCGACCCCGCCCGCCGCCTGGCCCTGGCCGGCGACGCCTACGCCGGCGGCCGCGTCGAAGGCGCCCTGCTCTCCGGCTTCGCGGCGGCGGGCCGGCTGATCGCGCTGCTCGCCGACGACGGCGTCCCCGCTCCCAGCTGAAGCTCGATGAAGGCCAGCACTTCGGAAGCGGCGCGGGATGGATCGCTGCTGTCGATGCGCGTGCGATAGACCTGGCCCGCTTCGCTGTGGCGGTAGAGCGGGTCGTAGTAGTGCTCGAGCAGCAGCTCGACCAGCTCGGCCTCGCGGCCGGCCTCGAGCAGCTCGACCAGACCGCTGCCGAGGCGCGCGCGGCCTAGGCGCTGTTCGATGAAGCGCAGGGGCGCGGCGAGCTGCTCGCGGGCCTGCGGGTGCTCGAGGTAATCCTGCAGCAGGTTGTGGACGCGCACGGCGGTCGGGGCGACCAGCTCGATCGCCACACCAGCGCCCAGGGCCTGCCAGAGCGTCTCCGGCTGGGTCACGTCGCCGACCTTGCGCGACTCGCCCTCGACAGCGAACCACGGGCCGCCGGGACCGCTGAGGAAGCCCGCCTCGAACCGTCGCGCCAGGCCGGCGTCGAAGGCCTTCTGGCTGAGCGGCTCGAGGCCGACGCGCCCCAGAATCGATGAGCGGTGCCGCGCCAGGGCCTCGAGATCGACGGTCGAGCCGGGCCGCTGCCGCTCGATCTCGCGCAGCACCAGGGTCTTGCCCACGCCGGTCAGTCCGCGCAGCACGAAGGCGCGCGGCCAGCGGGCCGCGGCCAGCTGCGCGCTGACCCGCTGACGCCAAGAGCGATAGCCGCCTTCGAGCAGGATCGCCGGCAGGCCCAGGCACTGGAGCAGCGCCACCACCGCCTGCGAGCGCAGACCGCCGCGCCAGCAGTGCAGCACCAGGGGCCCCGGGGGCAGGGACTCCACGCGCGCGGTCTCGAGGCGCCCCTCCAGAGCTCGCTGCCCGCCGGCTCCAAGGGCCCGCATGCGCTCGATGGCCTGCCCCGCATCCAGCGAACGGCCCGCAGCGGCGGCGATCGCCGCGACCAGCTCCGCGATGCGACCCTGGGCCAGCTTGAGGCCCTCGGAAAATGCCGCTTCGGGGCTGTGCTGTTTGTAGAGCGTGCCGATCAGAGCGCGCTCCAGGTCGTCGAACAGCGGCAGGGAGCGCGCGCCCGGCAGATGGTCCTCCGCGAATTCGCCGGGGCTCCTCAGGTCGACCACGATCGGCGCGCGGGCCCCCAGGACCTGCTCGATGCTGGCGCTCGGCAAGCGCAGCGGCGACGGCCCGGTCAGGGTTTCGGGCGGAGGGGTGTGGCCTGCGGAGCCCATCGGAAGCAGGCCACGTTAGCGGAGCCGCCGAGTCGAGCGCAGGCCCGAATCGGGCCTGCCCGAGCGTCAGGGCCGCCCCGATCTCAGGGCAAGGCCCGCAGCCAGCCCGGCGCTCCCCGCACCCGGCTCGACCGACCTCTGGACAGCGGGACCGGTGGTTTGTTGGACCCGTGGATTCCCGGACTCCCCACGCCAGCACCCCGATCGCCGTGCCTGCGCAACCCGGATCGGCCGGCGCCAAGGGAAGCGGCGCCGATCCAGCCGGACCGGCGCCGCTCGAGCACCCGCAGAAGGAAGGAGATGGTGTCGGCCGGCGCCCCCCGTCCCCACGCGGAACGCCGACTCAATTCCGAGCCGCCTGCCCCCTGGACACCGAACGGCGGCAGCGCCTCGCCCCCGCCCAAGACCCGCCCCTCCAGCCCCCCCCGACCGCCCCCCGCCGAACACCACGCAGCGAAAAAAATGACCGTTCGGGAACTGGAGGGACCGTCCCGCCGTTCGCGCTCTGCCCCGCCCCGAAAATCGCGCACCAGAGCGCATACCAAACCGCGCGCCGAACCCCTGGAGTTCCAGGGCCGAGCGCCACACCACGGCGCTTCGGGCATCCCGATGAAAAGCGCCTCCATTCGCCGCCAGACACCCGAACTCGTACGGATCGCGTCCGCTGGACGCCATCACCTGCCAGCAGCCCCCTCTCCTCTCACTCCAGAGGGCGGCCTCAGCGCGCGCGTGACGGCGCAGCCGCGCGACCGCGGGGCAGGTCGAGGCTGATGCGCGCGCGCATCAGCAGCTCGCGGATCGGCGTGTGCTCGAGGTCGCGGCGCAGCAGCGCCGGAGCTTCCGCCAGGCGCGGGAAAGCTGCCAGCAACCGCCGGCGCTGCAATCGCTCGACCTCCTCGGACGACAGACGCCGTCCGGCTTCGGCCGCGTCCAGGAAGTCGTCAAGGCGCGGCTCCAAGGCGCTGAGGATGCGGCGGCCGATCGCGGGCTGGTACGGCGGCGCAGGGCGCTCGAGGGGCCCTTCGGGATCCGCTCGCTCGTCGGGGGCAAGCCCCCGACCGGCCGCGGGGCCCCCGAGCCAGAGGCTTTCCGAGCCAAGCTGGCGCTGCTCGAGGAATTCGCGCAGCCGCGGCGGCATGTCCTCGCCGCGCCAGGCGTCGAAGTGCTTGCGCAGCTTGCGCGCCCGCTCGTGCGGCGGCAGACCGCGCAACTCCTCGAGGCGCTCCCGGGACAATCCGAGCCGCGGGCCGAAGCGTTCGAGGGTGCGCTTCATGGCGCGCTCGTGGACGTGGATGCGGGCGCGCTCGAACAGCTTGGGGCCCTCGCCCGGCGAGGAGCGCGCGAGCTCGCGCTCCAAGTCCGGCGGCAGCAGCCGATTCGGATCGGGGAAATGGAAGCGCGCACGGGCCTGGAGGAAATCCACCAAAGTCCGCCGGCGCAGATCCTTGGGCAGCCCTTGCAGGCGCTCGCGCTCCTCGGGCCCGAAATCCGCGTCGATCCGCTCGATCCGCTCGCGCAGGCCCCGCGCCCGCTCCACCAGCGCGGCGCGGGCTTCCGGTTCGAGCTTGCGGAAGTCCTCGAAACGCTGGCGCAGCTCGGCCTGCCGCTCGGGCGGCAGGCGCTGCCAATGTTCGAGCGCGCCCGGTCCCGGCTCCTGGGCCAGGGCGCTGCCACCCGAGGTCCAGGCCGTGGCGAGCAGGGCCGCCAGCCAGAGCACCCGAGCAGAGGCCAGGGGAATCCGAAGCCGCTGGACCCAGCGCCAGAGCAGCGCGGACAGGCCGGCCTCGCCGCTCGGGCGTGGTCCGAGCGGGCCTCGATCGAGCCGGTCAACCCTCATCGGAATCCTCCGCGGCAGCGGGCTGCAGCGCGGCTTCCAGCTCGCTCCACCAGCTCGAGTCCTGCTCGAGCTCCAGGGCCAGGACCGACGGATCGGTGAGCGTGTCCCAGTTCTCCAGCACTTCGAGGACCGCCAGCAGCTCCGGATCGACGTCGGCCGCGGGCGTCGGGGCCGCCGCCAAGCCACGGGTCTCCGCGCCCAAGTTTTCCGCGCCCGGATCGGGCGCGAGCGCGGCGCCGGCCGCCGGCGCGCGCGGCGCCTGGGCCAGCCGATCCTCGGGCAGCGCGGCGGAGGGCCGCCGCCACAGACCCAGGGCCACGGCCAGCAGGGCCGCCGCCGCCAGGGCCAGGGCCCAGGTCGAAGGGCGCCGCAGGACGGGGCGCCAAACACGGGGCGCCGGCCGCTGACCGAGGCCGATCAGCACCCGCTCGGCCAGGCCGCTCGGCACCTCGGCCGGCAAGTGCTGGTCCAGGAGCCGGTCGAGGGCCGCTTCGGCCTGCACCGCGGTCAGGGTTCGTTGGGCCAGGTCGGGAGGGGTGGCGGGCTCGGGCAGCCGGCCCAGCAGGGCGTCCAGGGGATCGCCGGGGGCACCGGCGCCGGCGCCCGAAGGGGGGGCGAAGCGCTTCATGCCGATTGCTCCAGCAGGAAAGGGGACAGGCGCTCGCGCAGGGTCTCGCGGGCGCGGTGGACGAGAGATTTGACCGCCGGGACCGACAGATCCAGCACGCGGGCGATCTCCTCGTGGGGCAATTCGTCGAATTTGGCCAGCAGCAGCGCCATGCGCTGCTTGGCCGGCAGGGCCTCGATGGCGGCGCGCACCGCGGCCGAGACGTCGTTCTGTTCGAGGTGCAGGCTCGGATCGGGGGCGCCCGGGTCGGCGGGTTCCGCGGGGCGCTGGCCGGTGCCGTCGTCGCCCAAGGAGCGGGTCTGGCGATGGCGCGCCTTCTCGCGCTCGTTGGCGGCCAGGTTGAAGGCGATCCGGTACAGGAAGGTGCTGAAGCGCGCGCTGGGCTCGTAGCGCTCCTTGGCCTTGAAAACCCGCAGGAAGACCTCCTGGACCAGGTCTTCGCGCTGGGGTACCGGCCCGAGGAAGCGGGTCAACAGGCGGTACAGGGGGTCGGAATAATGCCGCACCAGGGCCTCGAAAGCGGTTCCGTCGCCCCCCTGGAAGGCCAGCATCCAGGCCGTGCCCGGGTCGTCCGCCTGCGGGCCTTCTGGCCCGGGAGGGGACGGGGCGGGCCATTGGGCCGGCGGGTGCAGGGTCTCGCGGGGCTCCGGAGGAGTCACAGGGGCATGGAACCGGGGACGGGGCGGCAGGTTGCGGAATCCCCTGAACGGTCGAACCGGGGGCCCGGGCGGCCCAAGGACCAGGGGAAGGCCGGCCCCGATTAGGGTATGGCCCTGCGATCCCCCTGTCCCCCGCTGGTCACCCCCATGCAACGCTTTGCCGCCCTCGGCGCCTGGATCGGCGCCACCCTGCTGCTGACCCTGTCCCTGTTCGCCCAGGAGCCCCAGAAGCGCCCCGCCGAGGCCGCCCCGGCGGTCCAGGCCCCCGCCGCCGCCCCGACCCAGGCCGAGCTGGACGCCGCCGCGATCGCCGCCCAGCTGCCCAGCTACCCCCTGGACGTGTGCGTGGTCTCCGGCGAGCCCCTGGGCTCGATGGGCGAGCCCCTGAACCTGGTCGCCGAGGGCCGTCTGATCCGCGTGTGCTGCAAGGGCTGCACCCGCGGCGCCACCAAGAACCCGGCCGAAGCGATCGCCAAGATCGACGCCGCGGTGATCGCGGCCCAGAAGCCCAGCTACCCGCTGACCACCTGCCCGGTCTCGGGACAGGAGCTGGGGGAAAAGGCCGTCGACGTGGTGCACGGCACCCGCCTGGCGCGCTTTTGCTGCCCCGACTGCAAGGCCACCTTCCTCAAGGACCCGGCCCCCTCGATGGCCAAGATCGACGCGGCCCTGATCGAAGCCCAGCGCGCCAGCTACCCGCTGACCACCTGCTTCATCTCCAGCGAGCCCCTGGACGTCAACGGCGCGCCCCAGGAGTTCCTCTACGGCGTGCAGCTGGTCAAGGTCTGCTGCGGCGGCTGCAAGCGCGCCTTCCAGAAGGATCCGGCCGTTCAGGTGGCCAAGCTGCGCGAAGCCCAGGCCAAAGCGGCCGCCGAGAAGCCCGCGGAAAAGCCCGCCGAGCGCCCGAGCGAAAAGCCGGCTGAGAAGCGCGGCTGAGAAGCGCTCGACCCCGGGACCTCGCCGTCCCGGTTCCCGCCCGGATTCGAGCCTGATTCCGGCGAATTCCGGATCGGCCGCAGTTGCATCCCGCGCTCCCTGACAGGAGCGCGGGATGCTGTGCTTTTCAGGGCTCGTCGGGCGGCCAGCACCGCCCGGGGCGGCCCCGTCGCGCTACTTCTTGCCCGTCGCCAGGCGCCGGGCACGCACGCGCATGTTGATCAGCTCGACCCCCAGACCGTAGGCCATGGCGAAGTAGATGTAGCCCTTGGGCACGTGCACCTCGAAGCCCTCGGCCACCAGCAGGGCGCCGATCAGCACCAGGAAGCTCAGCGCCAGGACTTTGAACGTCGGGTGCTTGGAAACGAAGCCGCCGATCGGCCGCGCCGCGGCCAGCATCACGGCCATCGAGATCAAGACCGCGGCGATCATGATCTCGAGGTGCTTGACCATGCCCAGGGCGGTGATGACCGAATCGAGCGAAAAGACCATGTCGATCAGCGCGATCTGCGCGATCGTCGTGCCGAAGCGGGCAACTTTCCCGCCCCCATGCAGCGTGCCCTGCTCGTCCGGATTCATCTGGTGGTGCATCTCAGTGGTCGCCTTCCAGAGCAGGAACAAACCCCCGAAGATCAGGATCAGGTCGCGCCCCGAAAGCTCCTGTCCGGCGATTCCGAACAGGGGCGCGGTCAGCCCGATCAGCCACGACAGGGTGAACAGCAGCGCCAGCCGCGTGGCCAGCGCCAGCCCCAACCCGATCCGCAGGCCCTTGGCGCGCTGGTGATCCGGCAGGCGCCCGACCACGATCGTGATGAACACCAGGTTGTCGATGCCCAGCACCACCTCCAGGGAGGTGAGCATCAGCAGGGCCAGCCAGGCGTTCGGGTCGGTCAGCAGTTCGAGCATCGACGGGATCGGGGGCGTTCGACTCGGTCCAGGAAGCAACCGGCGCCCCGTGAGTCACCGCCTTCCAGCGACCGACCTCGAGACGCTGGTCCCAGCCTAACAGGAGCTCCTCGGCCCTTCCGCGCAGGACTTGCTCCCCGGGCGCCGATCGTCGAGGAGCGCGCCGACTGCAGGGTCGGCGCGCGGCGCCTCGAGTCGCTCGGAAGGTGCCCCGGGCAACGGGCCTCGGCTCCGCTCGGCTCCGGCCGCCGGAGGCAGGCCCGCTGCTCCGGTCAGGACCGCCCTTCGATCGACCGCGCAATTCCAGGGCGGCGCCATTGCGGACTCCGTCCAGGCCAGGCATGCATCCGGCAGCGGGCAAGTCCGCAGCCGCGCGAGGTGCCTCGAGCGCGAGGACCAGCAGAGCGGACCGGGCGGCCGAGCAGCCGCCCGGGCGCAGGGCGATCAATGCTCCGGCTGGCAGTCGTTCGTGACCTTGACGACGGTGGCGTGGATCGAAGGGCTCCAGAGTCCCTCGACCTGGCTCGGCGGACACACGGCTCCCGGGCAAGTCGGGATGTAAGTTTCTACGGTGACCCAGCGTGAATTCCGCAGGTAGGTCTCGGTGATGGTCGTCTGCGTGCCGGGTTTACCGTCCGGACAGATGATCTTGATCGAGTTCTGATGGACCTTTCCCAGATAAATGTCGTCCGAGTACTCGAGCGTGCTGGTCGTGGTCGAGAGGAGGCAGCACTCGCCCGGGCAGATGGGGCCCGGCCCATAGGACCAGCTCCCACTGGCTACCTGAGTGAAACTCCGTTCGGTCACCAGGGCGGGCACTCCACCCCCGGCTTGCTCGAGGACCGGTAGCGTGTCGTGCGCTCCGTGACGGTCTGGTACACCACGCTGTGGGTGACCGTGGGCACGATGATCACGCCGCCGGGGCAGGGGAATCGGATGGTGAAGGTCAACTCGACAGGCTCCTTGAGCTCACCGGGGATGTACTCCACATCGACGTTGCCATCGAGCGTGCAGTCAGTCCCGTCTCGAACGGCGGAAAGGACCAGCAGCTCGTCGTAGGGGCCGCT
This sequence comes from Planctomycetota bacterium, assembly GCA_044375105.1. GTDB lineage: Bacteria > Planctomycetota > UBA1135 > UBA1135 > JBIKLM01. The sequence goes on along the minus strand of JBILNK010000069.1, from coordinate 8,130 downwards.
GGCCTTGGCCGGCTGCTCCGAATCGGTCCGAAGCACGGTGAGCTGGGGCGGCAGGATCCAGGCCGGCGCAGAGCGATCGCTGGAAGGCTCCAGGCCGACCACGCAGACCGGCGACAGTTGCGGCCGGTCGAAGAGCGCAGGAACGGGCTGCGGTTCGGCGCCCGAGGAGACCAAGCTCGAGAGGGAGAGGAGCAGAAGAGACACCGTGGGAGTATGGATGAGGGGCTCGACCGCGACATGGCGTGTGCCCCACGGGCCGAGCAGGGGAAACGGAGGGTCGGAAGTTGGGTGTCTAGTCGGACGAGCACACACGCCATAGAGTCGTGCGCTTCGCGCTCCTGCGACCGGGAGGCCCCGGCCTGGAGCGGGAGAACCGCCTGGCCAAGGGTCCAGTCGGGGCAGCTGTGGATCTCGGGCTGGTTAGCAGAGATCGCCTGCCCATCGGCATCGCCGGCGACGGCTCGGGCTTCCGCCGCTCGATCGGGTTTCTTTTTCACGATCGAATCGGCTGCCGGGGGAAACGCTGGGCCGCAGCCGGCGCCGATCCCCCAGGGTCTAGGGACGATCAAACGGCGAGAGCCCCCAATAAGGCCAGGTTCGAGCTTGGACGAAGGACCTGCTCGGGCCGGGGACACCTGACTGGAGCCGGCGACTCGGGACCGCCCGCCTCGACCGAGCGAGCGGAAGGGCAGCCCGGCCGTGTCGAGGGCTAGCCGCGTTTACGATCTTGCCCAAGGAGGGAATTCCCGGCCGGATCGGGCCTCGGCGGCTAGGATCCGATCCAGGGCTCGCTTCGGCTCGCTTGAGGATTTCCACGAATCGACTGTCCCGCCTGGGGCGCCTCGCCCTCTCGGTTTCCTGTCTGCCGCTCGCCGGACTCGGGGCCCTGTGCGCCCTGTCGGGGATCGGCTGGGCGCTCGGTCCCGCGGCTTGGGCGCAGCACTCCAAGCTCAACGCCAGCGATCCGGGATATGACGACAGTTTCGGGCGCGCCTTGGCGGTTTCCGGCGACACGCTGGTGGCCACCTCGCGCTTCGACGAGCACTCCGGGATCGGTTGGGCGGGATCGGCCTATGTGCTGGTGCGCAGCGGCGGCATTTGGACGGAGCAGGCCAAGCTGACCGCAGGCGACGCGGCTTTCCAGGATCTGTTCGGGCATGCGGTGGCCATCGAGGGGGACACGCTCGTCGTGGGGGCTCGCGACGACGACCACTCGGGCGTCACCGATGCGGGCTCGGCCTACGTCTTCGTGCGGACGGCAGGCCTGTGGAGCGAACAAGCCAAATTGACCGCCAGCGATGCGGCGGATCTGGATCGCTTCGGCATGTCGGTGGCCATCTCGGGGGACACCGTGATCGTGGGGGCGGTCTTCGACGACAACGCCGGGGGTACGGATTCCGGCGCCGCGTACGTATTCGTGCGCAGCGGGGGTGCCTGGATCGAGCAGGCCAAGCTGGTCGCCGAGGATGGGGCTGCCATCGATTATTTCGGGGCGCGCGTGCACCTCTCGGGCGACACGGCGATCGTGGGAGCGCCCCTGCGCGACCTGCCGAGCGGACCGGACGGGGGCGCGGCCTACGTGTTCGTGCGCAGCGGCTCGAACTGGGCCCAGCAGGCGCGCTTGAGTCCCGCAGACCTGGCCCCCGACGACCAGCTGGGCAATGCGGTGTTCGTGGGCGGCGACCTGGCGATCCTGGGAGCGCCCAAGGCGGACCGGCCCGGAGCCGTGGATGCCGGTTCGGTCTACGCCTTCGTGCGCAGCGGCGGCGTTTGGAGCCAGCAGGCCAAGCTGATGCCCGCCCTGGCGGTGCCTGGCGCCCGTTTCGGACACGCCTTCGCCCTGGAAGACTCGCGGCTGCTTGTCGGCGCCTCCCTGACCAACGTGGGAGGTCAAGCCTTCGCCGGCTCCGGGCACGTCTTCACCCATGCCAGCGGCGTCTGGACCGAACAGGCCACGCTGACCGCGCCCGATGCCGCCAACAACGACAACTTCGGCACCGCCGTGGGCCTCTCGGGGGTCACGGCTTTGATCGGGTCGCCGCACGACGACGGCGGCGGGGTCTTCCACGCGGGCTCGGTCTATGTGTTCGACCTGGAGCCCGACTGCGACCACGACGGGCTGGCGGACGCAGCGGAACTGAGCCAGGGCCTGGCCGCGGATTGCAACCAAAACGGCGTGCCCGACCCGTGCGATATCGCTTCCGGTTTGGCGCTCGACCTCGACGGCGAGGGCACACCCGACGTCTGCCAAGCGCTTTCGGGCAGCACGGGCGCGCTGTCGATCGCCAGCGGGGGGAGCGTGCAGTTTTCGCTGCAGGCGGGGCCAAGCCAAGCGGGCGCGCTGCACCTGCTGCTCGGTTCGCTGTCGGGCACGGTTCCGGGGGTCCCGCTCGACGGCCTCCTGCTGCCGCTGGTGCCGGACGCCTACCTGGGATTGACGCTGGCCGGCAGCGGTCCCCTGGTGGGCGCCCTGGGCCTCCTCGATGCCAGCGGCAAGGGCAGTGCAACGCTGCTCCTGCCGGCCGGTGCGATCGCGCCGTCCCTCGCCGGCCTGCTGGTCCACCACGCCTTCGTGCTGCTGGATCCATCGACCCTGGCGGTCTCCCTGACCAGCAATCCGATCCCGACGACCCTGACACCTTGACCCCGAGCGGCGCACCGACGCCGCTGGTCGCTCGGCGCCCCGCGGTAGTTGGCCTCAGCGCTCGGCCGCGCGCTTTCGAGGCTCAGAAGCGCGGGCCGGACCTTGCTCCATCGGCCCCCGCAGCCCACAGCCTTCCCCTTCGCTCTCACCCTCATCCGCCAGCCCAAACCCCCATGCACCAGCCCTCGCTTTCGATCCGGAACGTCCTCGCCCGCCTGTTCGCCCCGCTGGTGCTGCTGGGCGCGGCCCAGGCTCAGGCCCAGAACAAGTTCATCTTCCCCATCGATGGCCCGCAGATGGGCACGCCCTCGTTAGGCGCGGGCACTGCGGTGGCGACCCTCGACACGACCACGGGCCAGGTCACCGTGAATGGGACCTTCAGCGGCCTCTTGGGCGACTTGCTGGCGGTGCACATCCACGGGCCGGCCCTGCCGGGCTTCCATGCGCCGGTCAAGCTCGTGCTCGATTACAGCGGAACGACCAGCGGCACGATCAGCGGCTCGGACATCGCCACGCCGCAGGGCATCCAGGACATGCTTTCGGGCCTCTACTACGTCGTGATGCACACCGCGGCCTACGGCGGCGGCGAGCTGCGCGGTCAGATCGTGACCCCGGCGAACACCACGCCCTACGGCTCGGCCATCAATCCCGCGGGCAGCCTGGTCGCCCTTTCGGGGACCCCCACCGTGCCTTCGACCGTGACCCTCGGGATCGACAACCCCAGCGCCAGCCAGGGCGCTCCCGGCCTCGGCCTGCTGTTCGCCTCCCTGGCCCCGGATGCGCTGCTGCAGCTTTCGGGGACCGGCCTGCTGCTGCCCGGCTTGGGCATGTCCGGCCCCTTCGGCGAGCTGCTGATCGACCTGCAAGGGCCCAACCCCTTCCTGACGCTCTCGGCCTCCGGCTGGGCCGGCCCGGGCAGCCCCCTGGCGATCCCCCTGTCGGTCCCGAACAACCTGTCCTTGGTGGGCCGCACGATCTACCTGCAAGGCGCCCTGTTCGCCGATGGCCGCTTCACGCTGACCAACGGCCTGCGGCTCTACTTCGGCCAGTGAGGCCCGACGGACCGTGAAGCGCCGCGGACCGCGCGAAAGCTGCGGTCCGCAGCTCGGTCGCCTGAGGTCGCCAACGATCCGGGGGTCCGCGGCCCGGAGCAGGGCTCGCTGCGGAGCTCTACCGGGGCGCGTCAGGGCAGCACGAAGGAGGGGCTGGCGGCGTAGAGCTCGAGGGCCAGGGAGCCGCTCGGTTGCCAGAGGAAGTGCAGGCCGGGCCAGAAGCTGTTGGAGAGGCTGGCGCGCAGGTTGCCGGCGGGGTCGAAGGCCAGGGTCGGACCGAGCGGCACGGGCGTCGGGAAGGCCAGGCTGGCGCTGCCGAGCTGCGCGTCCAGGCGCGCCAGCCAGCGCTGGCCGAAGAAATCGACCTGCAGGGCGAGCTGGCCCGGGGCCCCGGGGGTCAGGGTCAGGTACTGGGTGCCGTCCGGCAGGCTGGCCAGGGTTTGCAGGGGCTGGCCGGGGACCAGGGCGCTCAGCAGCTGGCGGCGCGGGCCGCTCTGGGGCTCGGTGCGCAGGGACAGCAGCAGGCGCACGCCGTCCCAAGCGACGGCGTCGAGGGACTTGATCTCCGCGGCCAGGACCTCCGCGGCGCTGAAGCCGGGCGCCACGCGCAGCAAGCGCTCGCTTTTGGCATCGTGCAGCACCAGCGTCTGTCCGTCGGGCAGCAGATAGACGCCGCTGTCCGGCGAAAGCGTCGAAGGCACCGTGAAGGGCGCCTGGGCGTCGCCGGAGGAGACCGACAGGTTCTGGATGCTGGGCGGCGCGTTCGGCGCCAGCAGCTCCGCGGTGTAGAAGTCGACGCGCTCGAAGGCCAGGCCGGGCTGGCCCGGGTCGGGCGGGGCCTTGGTGCCCACGGCGTACAGGAGCCGGTCGCTGCCGGGCACGAATCGCAGCAGGCCGATCTCGTCCAGGGTGTCGAGGTAGGTCTCGTCGCCGGTCAGCTGGATCGGCGCGGGGGCCTGGGCCGTGCGCGTCAGGAACAGCTCGCGCGACAGCGGGGTTTCGATGGTGAAGGCGGCGTGGGAGCCGTCTTCGGAAAGCGCCAGATAGGGGCCGAACCAGGTTTCGCCGCTGAAGCCCGCGCCGCCGATGGGCAGCTCGCCGGCGTGGGCGGGAGCGGCGCCGCCGGCGGCTTGGAAGGTGTAGAGGCGCGCCGCGTTCGGTGCGCTGCCGGCCAGGGCCGCCGCGGTCTTGCGATCGCCCGAGAGCACCAACGGAGCGGCGAAGAAGGGCGGTTGGCCTTCGAAGGGCACGGCGCTGGCCTGGGCTCCCGGTTGGCGCGCAAAGCGGAAAATGCCCGCAGCGCCGCTGGCGGCCCCGAAGCCGTCGGCCAGCAACAGGCCGTCGCCGCTCCAGCTCTGCGGCGGCAGGGACGCCGTGCGCGGCAGGGCCAGCCCGCTCGCCAGCTGCAGCTCGAACAAATCGCCGCCCGCGCCGAGCACGCTGGCGACCAGCAGGCTCTGGCCGCTCGGATCGACGGCCACGCGCTCGAGGAAGGGATGCTGGCCCGGCGCCGGCGCGGGGGCTTCGATCAGCGCCCGGGGCGGGCCGCTGGGCGGCACCAGCAAGAACCCGCCGCCCGATCCGTCGCCGCGCTCGAAGCGGTACAGGCTGCCCTGCCCGCCCGGCAGCGCCAGGCGCGCCGCCTGGGGCACTTCCTCGCTGCGCCGCGGCCGGCCCGGCAGGAAGGTCTCGAGCGGAGTCCGGCCGGAGAAATCGACCGGCAGCAGCCGGATGCCGGCCAGCCCGGGCACCGGCACCGCCCCCCCCGCCGAGGCCTGCGTCACGGCCCCGACGCCGCCCTCCGAACCAAGGAACAGGGCGCCCTGGGCCCCCGCGGGGGCAGTCAGAGCGAGCCAACAGCCGGCGGCCCCCAGAAGGGCCGAAGCGGGTGTGAAGTGAGTCATGGTGTTCCATCCAGTATCCACCGGAAAAGCCTCCCTTGCGGACTCGCGGTGCCAGAGGCGCCCTGGTAGGGCTCTGCAATCGCCGTTCCGGCGCCCGAGCGGACCCGGTCGGCCCGGGAGACCGGGCAGGGCCGGTCACCCCGGCGGGGGCCCGGGCCGGAGCCCCTCCCCGCTCCAGCCCCTGGACCTCCATCCACGATTTGGACGGCCCCCTGTGGCGGCTGGCCGCGCTAGGGCCCCGAAAAGCGGCCCAGCCGCACGGCGGACCTCCCCCATCTCCCGCTCCGGCCCTGCGGCCCCCGCGCGGAGTCCCTCAGGCTCTTGGGACGGCCGGCGCCCCACGCTCCGTCCCCGAGACGATCACATCCTCCAGCGGCCGGCGGATCGACATCGGCATGGGCGCCGAGCGCCCGAACCGGATGACCAGGTCGGGACGCCGCCCAGCAAGCCCCAACCAAGCGGCAAAGGCGGCCCGCACCGCGGGCACCTCGATCGGCATGTTCATGTGCGCGTGCCGGATTCCGAGCGCGGTGGCCTGCAGGGCGAAACGCTCGAAACTCCGCCCGACCTGGATCCAGCCCTCGGGGGTCGGGCGCTCGGCGACGAAAACAGCAAAACCGGCCGATGAGCGGATCTGCTGCGCGTATTTCTGGTTTTCTTTTTCCTTCTTGAAGATCCGATCGAAGATCAAGCGACCGAGCCAGCTCGGCGCGTTGGGATTGCCGGAGCAACCGGCGAGCAGTCCGTCGCCGGTCCGCAGCGCTGCAGCGGGGTTGAAGCGGATCCAGTGCTTGAGCTCGCGCCGGAAGGCGGGGTCGTCCATCTGGGCGCTGTTGCCCGCCAGCATGAACTCGAGCGCCTGCTCGATCCGCGGTCGCTCCAGGATCCACAGGATCGCGACCCCCGGCAGGGCCGCGGCCTGCTCCAGCAGCCTGAGCTCGGAGGCCAGCAGGGGCTGACCGTCGTAGGTCGATCGCGTCGATTGACGCAGCGGGATCGCGGCGCACAGGGACTCCTCCGCCGCGCCGCCTTGGGCCGCAGATCGGCCGAGGGTTATGCGGATCGCACCTCCTGCGGGACCGCCCGGGTGCCAAGCGCACTCGGCGCTGCGACGCGCCGCCCGGGCCGCGATCAGAATGTTCTCGGCCGCGCAGCCGAGGGTCACGTACAGGTGATGATCATCCGGATCGACGCAGGGCGTCCGCCGGGAGACATCCGGCAGCACGTCGATGCGCTCCGCCCCCAGCCGGAATCGCCAAGCCTGCGTGTTGTGAGAATTGGGCGCCAGGGTTCCCATTCGCACCAAATCCCGCAGCCCCGGCTCGCTGGGCAGCGGCCTTCGTTGAGCCTGAACGGTTTGGTCGTACCTGCGCATGTCTCCTCGCTGGGGTCACCGACCGCTGGCCCCTGGTAGGCCGGCGTGGAACCCGCTGCCACCCAGCATGGACCAACGGCCCGGCGAAATGCTGGCGGAGCCAATTCCGGGGCATCCGAACAGGGGCTGGGACCGCTCGATCACCTGGGGCCAGCCCTGATCAGCTTGGCGCCCTCGACCCATGAACGTGGCCGAACGGCTCGCAGAGAATTCGAGTCGAGACCGGCGGCACAGAGCTGGCTGGAAGGGCCATGGCGAGCGGCTAGGCCGCGGGGCCTGGGCGGCGGCTGGGCGGCTCGAGCGGAGTCCCGGGCGGGAGCCTCGACCGGGGCGGCAAGGGGTTTGCTGAAGGGGGTGGTTGGGCCGTCGGCCTGCGGTGGGTCGCTTGAGGGGACCTGGCAGGAGGGACGGTCTGATGTTTCCCTGGGGCTTCCCGGGGCCACGAAACGCCACTATCCAGGGGCTGGACGAAGGTCCAGGATCTGGATGCCCCCTGCCGATGCCCGAGAGCTTGACTTCCCCTTTGATGCTTCCGCCCGGGATCCGGGAGGCGCGTTTGCTGCGCGATCAGGGTGGGGTCCGGGTGTATCGGGCGGTCGGGGCCGGGGGGCCGGTGCTGGTGCGCATCGCGCAGGCGGCGGCGCCGGGGGAGGCCCTGGCGGAGCTGGAGGCGCTGAGGGGGCTGAGCGGGCCGGGGCTGGCCTTGCCCCGGGAGTTCGGGCTGCTGGCGGACGGGAGCCTGTGGGTGGCGCGGCCTTGGATCGAGGGCACGACCCTGGAGGGCTGGGCCGCGCAGCGGCGCGCGGAGGAGCTGCTGCCGGTCCTGGCGGAGGTGGCGGGCGCGTTGGCGCGGCTGCATGGGGCCGGCTTCGTGCACGGGGACCTCAAGCCCAGCAACGTGCTGGTGGCCGCGGCGGGCGGGGTTTGGCTGGCGGACTTCGGCTTGAGCCGGCGGCAGGCCGGCAGCGCGGCCCTGCCGGGTGAGCTGGCCGCCGGGGGCACGCCTTTTTACGCCGCGCCGGAGCTCCGGGCCGGCGGCGCGCCGACGCCGGCCAGCGACCTGTTCGCCCTGGGCATGCTGGCGCTGCGCTGCCTGTGCCCGCTGACGCTCTCGCCGCGGGACTTCTACGCCCACTTCCCGGCCCAGCCGGCGCT
>JBILNK010000233.1:0-5415 GCA_044375105.1 Planctomycetota bacterium | reverse complement strand
GGCCACCAAACGGAAACCCGGGCACTCGGCGGGTTCCTTGAGCACCAGATGGTTGACGCCGAACAGCCGGAAGGGACCGCTCGACAGGCGCACCCCGCGCACGTTCCAGCCGAGCAGCCCCTGCACACCGGGCTCGAGGCACAGGGCGCGGAATTCGTTGTAGGCGTGCGGATCGAGCCCGTCGTAGCCGTCCAGGGCGCGCAGCCCTCGTACCATGCCGGTGCAGGGCGGGAACACGCCGGGATCGCTGAAGAAGCGCCCGCTGCCCTGGTGCTGCGCCAGGTACGCCTCGGTGGCGGTCAAGGGAAAAACCTCGGCCGCGGGCACGGCGGGATTCATGCCGCGCGCGAACCACAGGCCCCCGGCGGCGGCCAGGCACAGGAGCGGAATCCGCTGCCAGCGCAGCGCCAGCAAGAGCACCGCCGCGGTCAGGCCCCACAGCCAGGAGCCCGCGCCCGAGCGCTGCATGGCGCGCGCGACCCGCGCGCTGGCCCCGCGGCGCACGATCGGCTCGAGCTGGCCCTCGGGGTAGAGCAGCAGGTCGAAGGCCCACAGCCCCGGGCCGAGGCGGCTGGTCTGCAGGTAGTTGCTTCGAAAAAAGCGCGCGCCGGGGGGTGCCCGCGCCAGATCCTGGGGGTCGAGCGGCGCTTGGTAGAGTTCGAGCGGCAATTCGAACGAACCGCCTTGCTCGGTGGGCGCGCCGGGCACGCCGGGCGGCTCGAGGCGCTCGACCCGCAGGGCGGCGCGTGGCTCCGGCAAGCCCGGCGAGAGCCAGCCTTCGAAGGGCGCGGAGGGGCCCTCGAGGCGCGGCGACGGCAGGTGTAGGAAGCCCACCAGCTCATCCGCCTCCGGGGTCGCCGAGGCCGGGGCGCCGGGGCCTCCCGCCGCGGGCCACAGCAGCACCCCCAGTCCCAGGCCGGCGAGGGTCAGGCCCGCGGCCCGCCGCGCCGTGGCCCCGGCGCGCTCGAGGGCTTCGCCGGCCAGCAGGGAAAGCATCAAGCTCGAGACCGCCGCCAGGCGGACCGTGGCCCCCAGCCCCACCAGCGGCAGGCGCTGCTTGAGCTCCAGCAGCCCCGGCGTGCGCAGCACGAGCAGCAGCGCCAGGGCGCCGGTCAACAGCACCAGGCGCCGGCGGCGCAGGTGCGCGGGACCCGCTTCGAACAGCCCGGCGAGGGCCAAGCCCAGCACCGGCGCCGAGAGCCAGGCGCTGGCCTCCTCCAGGTAGGTGCCGGGGCCGCGATAGCCGCCGGCGCCCGAACGCCCGAAAAGGTCTGGGAACAGGGTCAGGACGGCCCCTTCAGGCAGCCCGCGCCGCGCCAGCAGCGCAAACAGCCCGAGGATCAGCGCGGCCAGGCCGAGCGAGCGGCGCCAGCCGCCCTGCGGGGCGTCGACGCCCTCGGGCGGCAGGCGCCAGAGCAACGTACCGACCAGCAACAGCGCGCCCAGGACCAAGAAATCGGGCCGGCCCGAAGCCACCAGCGCCCGGCGCACGACCTGCGCCGAGCTGTGCTCCAGGTACTCGAGAAAGGGCCACCAGCCCGGCGCCGCCAGCAGCACCCCCGCGGCCAGGGACAGCAGCGCCCGGCCGCCGGCGCGGCGGTCCTCCGCGGACACAGCCAGGGCCCACAGCCCGGCGGCGGCCCCGACGTAGAAGGAGGTCTCCGGATGGCCGGCGAGGATCATGGCCGCGCTGCCGAGCGCGCTGGCCAGGGAGGCGCGCCCGGGCCGCGGGCCCTTCTGGCTCTCGACCGCCAGCAGCAGCCAGGGCAGGAACGGCGTGACGTGCCCGAGGGCGCTGCCGAGCCACAGCACCAGATACCCGCCAAGGCCGAAGCCGAGGCCCGCCAGGGCCGCGCCCGGCGCCCCGAGGCCGAGCCGCCGCGCCAGCCAATAGGCGCCGAATCCGGCGGCCCACAGGCGCAGCAGGGCGGACAGGAACAGACCCACCCACAGGCCGCGCTCGCCCCACAGGGCCTGCAGCGGCCACAGGGCCAGCACCTGCGGATCGAGCACGCCGAGCTGCGGATTGCCGAGCGCCGGCGCGCCGGCGAAAATCAGCGGATTCCAGAGCGGCAGATCGCCGCGCGAGAGGCTCTCCAGGAGCCAGCGGCGCCCCGGGTAGAACGCCACGCCCTGATCGGAGAGGTCCGGATTGCGGGGGCGCTCGGCCTCGCTCTCGATCGCCAGGCTCCAGGGCGCCGCGCTGGTGGCCGTGTCCGGCGCCAGCAGGGAGCTCTGCCCCAAACCCAGCAGGCCGTCCAGCAAGGCCAGGGCCGCCAGCAGCAGCGCGACCGCCGCCGCCCGCAGGAGCTCGCCGCGGGAGGGCTCGCGGCGGGGGCCGGTGTCCGGAAGCGGTTCGGGAGCGGTCGGATCGGTCACTCGGGGTTCGGATCGCTCGGCCGGTCGGGCAGTATATCGCCCCATGCCCCCCCCGCCCGCGGAGGCGACCCGCTCCGAGCCGCCCCCCCCCGAGCTCAGCCTGGTGCTGCCGATCTACAACGAGGAGCTGGTCCTCGAGCGCTCCCTGGCCACGATCGTGGCCTTCGCGGAGCGCCTGGGCCGCGCTTTCGAGCTGGTCTGCGTCGACGACGGCTCGCGGGACAAGAGCGCCGCGATCCTGGCCCAGGCCGCCCGCCGAGACGACCGCATCCAGGCCCTGTCCCACGCCAAGAACCAAGGCAAGGGCGCCGCCGTGCGCACCGGCATGCTGGCCGCCCGGGGCCAGCTGTTGTTCTTCATGGACGCGGACCTCTCGACGCCCCTCGAAGAGCTACAAGGATTCATCGACGCCTTGGAAGCGGGCAACGACGTGGTGCTCGGCAACCGCCGCATCCCCGGGGCGCGTGTCGAGCGCCGCCAGCCCTGGCTGCGCGAAACCCTGGGCAAGGGCTTCACCTTCCTGACCCAGCGCCTGCTCGCGCCCGGAATCCAGGATTTCACCTGCGGCTTCAAGGGCTTCCGGCGCGCGGCGGCCCGGGCGATCTTCGCGCGCTCGACCCTGCACGGCTGGGCCTTCGATGCCGAGCTGGTGGTGATCGCCCAGGTCCAGGGCCACCGCCTGCTGCAATTGCCGGTCCGCTGGCGCCACGAGGACGACACCAAGGTCCGCCTGGTTTCGGCCGTGCTGGGCTCGGCCGCCGAGCTGGTCCAGATCCTGCTGAACCGCCTGCGCGGCCGCTACCGCCTGCCCGACTAGCCCCCCCATGTTCCGCGAACACCACGTCACGGTCGTGATCCCGGCCTACAACGAGGAAGCGACCATCGCCCAGGTGGTGGCCGGCTTCAAGGCCGTGCCCTGCGTCGACCGCGTGCTGGTGGTCGACAACAACTGCCGCGATCGGACCGCCGAGCTGGCCCGCGGCGCCGGCGCCGAGGTGATCAGCGAATCGAAGCCGGGCTACGGATCGGCGCTCAAGGCCGGCCTGGACCATGCCGCAGCGACCGGCGGCGAGATCCTGGTCCTGACCGAAGCGGACGGCTCCTTCTGGGCCGAGGACGTCTGGAAGCTGCTGATCTACATGCCCGACTGCCGCATGGTCCTGGGCACGCGCACCACGCGCCAGATGGTCGGCCAGGGCGCCAACATGGACACCAAGCTGCGCTGGGGCAACGTGGCCATGGCCAAGCTGCTCGAGCTGTTCTGGTACTGGCCCTTCGAGCCGCGCCTCACCGACGTGGGCTGCACCTACCGCGCCCTGTGGGCCGACACCTGGCGCCAGATCCGCGAGCGCACCTGCGAGCCCGGTCCCGCCTTCTCGCCGGAGATGATCTGCGCGGCCTATCAGGTCGGCCTGCGGGTGATCGAGATCCCGGTGCACTACGGCGCGCGCCTGGGCGGCACCTCGAAGCACTCGGAGTCCTTCCGCAAGGTCGCCAAGACCGCCCTGATGATGTTTCGGACGATCTGCCGCAAGCGCTTCCTGGGCTAGGGCCGCGGGCTGCGCCGCAGGTAGAGACGCGCACCGTCGACATCCACATCGCCGGCCTGCGGCGCAAAATCGAACCCGCCCCGGACGACCCGATCCGGACGAAACCGTGCGCGGCAGGGGCTACCCCTGGGCCGGCCGGTGACCGGTTGAGAGAAAATCGACTCGGCCTGCGCCCGAGCCGCAAAACCAGGCGGTCAGCATGCCTTTGGGCCGCGATCCGGCGGCCGCAGAGGCTGCGGATCGACGCTCTGCACCGATTGTTCCCCCGCCTTCAAGGCACTGGAGCGGGGGGCTCCAGGAGCCGCTGCCGGCGCCGCGGCTGGGCGAGCGCCGCGGGACTTCGGCGGAACGGGCCGAATCGGCCGCGACCCTCGCGCCGCTCTCAATCCGCGCGGATCTCGACCGGTCCGCTCGGAGTCCAGCGCCGGACGCGCTCGCCCGGGGGCGCCTTGGGGTCATGGACCAGCAGCACAGAGCCGGGCGGCAGGGGCGCCAGATCGGCGCCGCTCGGGCCGCTTTCGAGCGGGGCCAGGGTGAAGCCGGTGACCCCCAGGGTCAGGTCGACCCCGGCCACCTCGAGCGGCTGGATCTGGGGCCACTCCAGGGGGCTGCGAGCGCTGGCCAAGCGCACGGGCAGGCCGGCCACCTCGATGGAACGCTGGGTGTCGGCCTCGCCTGGCGCGCGATCCACGGCCACGTAGCGGTGGGGCAGCTCGATGAAGAACCCGTTCAGGGACTGCGGGTCCCGCCCGGGCGCCAGCAGATACACCACCGGAGCGGGCAGGCGCTGCACCTCGAAGCGCCCACCGCCGAGGGCGCGGCCGTCGGCTTTGATCAGCTCCCCGAGCGGCCCCCTGGCCAGGGCCTCCACCGAGGCCAAATCCTGGAGCGGCTCGCCCCGTAGGCGGAACTCGATTTCGAGGGTGTGGGCGCTCGGGGCCACGAATTCGAGACGCTGGGCCGTGCCTTCCGCCAGCAGCAGCTCGAAGGTCTGGATGGTCGTCCCGGTTCTTGGCTCGGGGGCCGAGACCACCAGCAAGAGGCGGTAGCGCCCAGGGGGCAGCGCGCCGAAGTCGAAGTCACCCTCGGGATCGGCATGCACCGAGCGCCGGGAAACCGGCAGGGTCGGGCTGGTCCAGCGCATCAAGACCAGGCGCGCGGAGTGGTCCCGCTCGAGTCCGAGCACGCGGCCGGAGAGGCCCGCGAGCGCCCCCACGTCGAGCAGCGCCTGGTTATCGCCCGGGGCCAGCTCGATTTCCCGATCGGCCAGGGGCCGGCCGTCCGCGGCCAGGAGTTCGAGGCCGCCGGGGCCCGGGGAAAGCCCCTCGAAGCGCACCCTGCCGTCGCTCCCTGGACGCGCCATGAGGGCGGCGGCCTCGACCCGATGGAACAGAACGCTCAGGCCATCGGCCTCTGGCAGCGGTCCGATCCAGCGCACGTCCAAAGACGTCGGCGGCGGTGGGGCGCATTCGATCGTGGTGGTCTC
>JBILNK010000231.1:0-5488 GCA_044375105.1 Planctomycetota bacterium | reverse complement strand
GTACAGCAGGCGCGGATGGTCCGCCAGGAACACCAGCCCCTCGCGGTGGCGCACGGCCGCATCGATCAGGTCGAAGCGCTCGGGCCCCGGCAGGTCCGCGCCGCGGGCGCCCGGATCGGCGCCCAGGGCCGCGGCCGAGACCAGCTTGCACAGCTGCCGATACCCGGCGGCGTTCTCCACCAGAGCGACCAAGCGCCCCGGCCGCGCGCCGCCGTCGGAGAGCTCGGCCCCGACGATCGGGCGCGGCGTCGCCCGCCCTTCGGCCGCCAGGGCCTCCGCGGCCTGGAGGAACTCGACCAGCCCCGCCAGGTTGCCCACGTCGGTCAGCGCCAGGGCCGGGGCGCCCAGCTCGGCGGCGCGCTCGAGCAGGCGCCGGGGCCGATCGACCCCGGTCAGGAGCGAGTGCACGCCGTGGACGCGCAGCGGGGCGTAGAGCGGCGGTGCGTTCCCGAGCGGCGGTGTGGCGGCGGGGCGGTCGGCGGCGGGCGATCGGGGGCTCATGGGGGCTCCTTGGAGCTTCGAAGTTACCCGAACAGAACCCAAACATCCGCCGGGGTCCGGCAAACGGCCCCAAGCCACTGCGGAGCAACGCTTTGCGGCCGCCGGCGGCCTCTGCCAGTTGTCCACAGGCCCCCCCGAGGCCGCGCGGGCCGGGCGCGCCGGGAGCGATTTCCAGCCCCTGGGACGGCCTGGGCGCCCACTCCGCCCCCCCCGAGTTCCGCGGATCCCACTAACTTCGCGACACGTCCTGGCCCCACCCCCCGGCTCGCGCTCCTCCTCCCCCCACGCCCTTGAGTCACCCCCGACCGATCTCCGCCCCGCGCCCCCTGCTGGCCGCCGCCGGCCTGCTGTTCGCCGCCCCCCTCGCTCTCGGCCAGGGCGCGCCGGACTTCTCCATCTCCGGCAGCCAGATAGTCCAGAGCATCCAGACCGGTTCGATCGCCCTGACGGCCAACAAATCGACCGTGGTGCGCATGTTCGTGCTGTCGAGCGGCACGGTCCCGCCCGGCACCCTGGTCGACGGGCTGATGCGCGTGTTCATCGGCGGGGTCGAGCAACCGGGCTCGCCGATCTATTCCGACAACGGCCCGCTGCGTCCGCCCACGCTGCCCAACCCGGCCGACGAGGACAGCTCGCTCAACTTCAACTGGATCCCGCCCCAGGCGAACAACGTGACCCTGGTGCTCGAGCTCAACCCCGCCGGGCCGACCCAGGTGCCCGAGTCGAGCTTCGTCAACAACTCCATCACCCTGGTGCCGCAGTCCTTCACCTGCAAGCGCATCCCGGAGATGGTCTACGTGCCGATCGACTATCGCCCGAGCGGCGGCAGCATCCCGAACCTGCCCGACCCGGCGCTGATCGAGCCCGGCATCGGCGATGGCTTCATCCAGGGCATTTTTCCCTCGGGCGACTGGGATTACCACCGCAGCGTGGTGCCCAGCAAGCTGTGGACCTCCTCGCTCTCCGGCAGCGGCAGCCCGCTGCTGAGCGCCCTGTTCACCGACTACCAGCTGCTGAATCCCAAGCCCGACTACATCTACGGCTGGGTCCCCGGCCCGCTGCCCGGCTACAACGGCCAGGCGATCGGCATCCCCGGCGTGGCCGGCATGGGCAACACCGAGCTGATCCGCTTCCAGCGCACGGCGGCACACGAGATCGGCCACCTGGCCGGCCTGCAGCACAACAGCACCACCAACGGCGTGGTCGGCTTCGACGTCGAACGGCACCTGAACCTGCCGCTCAACCTGCCGACGATCAAGGACAGCAGCCTGCGCGACATCATGTTCGCGGGCCTCCTGACCCAGGAAGCCTGGGTGGCTCCCTCGAGCTACACCCATTTCCAGAACATCGCCACCTTCAACTGCGCCACGCCGGCCACCGCCGCTGCGGACGCTGGCAAGGAAGCCCTGCTGCTGACCGGCGAATGGGATCGCCAGACGGGCCGGTTCGAGCGCCGCGACCTGCTGGCCGTCGCCGGCGCCAAGCCCACGCCCTTCGTCGATCTGCTCGCGGCGGATCTGTGGCTCGAAGCGCGCGGCGGCGGGCAGCTGCTGGGCCGCTTCGGACTGAGCCTGCGCTCCAGCCTGGACTGCCCCGTCTGCCGCGCCGAGACCCACCAGGACTGCTGCGACGGCGCAGCCGGCCACGGCGCCTGCGCTGAGCACGGCAGCGGCGACGATCCCAGCGCGCGCCTCAGCCTCGAGCCCCTGGCCGTGGTGCTGCCGCTCAACCTGGCGCCCAAGGCGATCGAGCAGCTCGAGCTGATCGAACCGGTCACCGGGCGCCGCGTCTGGCGGGAGCTGCGCAGCGCCAACGCGCCCAGCGCCAGCTTCTTGAGCCCGCAGCCCAGCACGGTCGTGGGCGCCAGCCTGCAGGTCGCTTGGAACGCCATCGACGCCGACGGCGACGCCCTGTGGAGCTACCTGACCTACAGCCCCGACGGCCAGCGCCGCATCCCGCTGCTGACCCGCGCGGCCGCCACCAGCGCCACCCTGGACTTCGCGGCCCTGCCGCGGCCCAAGCCGGGCCAGGCCTTTCTGGAGCTCTCCGTCAGCGACGGTCTGCACACCACCCGCATCGAGACCGAAGGCCTGGGCCAAGCGGGCCTGGCCCTCGGCAGCGCCGGCAATCCGCCCTTCATCGGGATCTACACGCCGGATTCGGGCTTCCGCTATCCGCGCGGCGCGACCGTGCTGCTGCACGGCAACGCCTGGGACCTCGAGGACCTGTACCTCGATGGGGCCAGCGTCACCTGGACCTCGAGCCTGGACGGTCCGATTGGCACCGGCCGCTTGACCTCCACCGCGGCGCTCTCGGTCGGCACGCACACGATCACCATGCGCGCCACCGATTCCTCCGGCGCCCAAAGCTCGCGCTCCGTGATCGTGGTCATTTCGCCGCGCACCCTGCCCGGCCAGCCGCCCGTGGTCTGCCAGCAGGACCTGGCCTTCGGCGGCCCCGGCAACGCCCGCCTGAGCCTGTGCGGCGCGCCCCTGACCACCGGCGCCAGCGCCACCCTGGCGATCGCCGACGGAGCGCCCGGGGCGCCCCTGTGGATCGCAATCTCGAGCGCCTTCAACCCGCTGCCGGCCCTGGGCGGCACGCTGGTCACGGTGCCGGCCCTCGCCGTCCTGACCGGCACCACCGACGGCAGCGGCGCCTACAGCCTGAACGTCACCAAGAACGGCGCCGGGGCGGCCACCTTCTATCTGCAGGCCGCCGTGCTCGACCTGGCCCAGCCGGCGGGGGTGGAGATCACCAACGCCTTGCAGGTCCAGTACCTGCCCTGAGGTCGGCGCGCCGGCCCTCCCCGGCCCGGCCGGGAGGGCCAGCGCGCGGGCGCGACCTTGGCCCAGGGCCCGCCTGGGGAGGGGCCGGCCAGCGGCGGCCCCGCGTCCATGGGCCGGGATCTCGAAGCCAGGCTTGAAGGACCGGCCGGGCCCCGGCGTAGGCTCCGCGAGACCCCATCCGGAGCCCCCCCATGAGCCTGCAGGACCCCCACGCCCCCCAGAAATCGATCCCCGAGCGCAGCCTGCAGGCCAACAGCGGCTGGCCGATGCTGGTCCTTTGGTTCGCGCTCCTGTTCGGCAGTGTGTTCTGGTTCGCAGTGGTTCCCGAAGGAGCCAAGCCCTTCGGTCTGCTCGGCGTGCTGGTCCTGTTCCTGATGCTGCCGGGCTTCTTCGTGGTCCAGCCCAACCAGGCCCGCGTGCTGGTGCTGTTCGGCGACTACCTGGGATCGGTGCGCCAGAACGGCTTCTATTGGGCCAATCCCTTCGCCGCCAAGAAGGTCGTGTCCCTGCGCGCCCACAACCACGACGGGGGCACGATCAAGGTCAACGACAAGCTCGGCAACCCGATCGAGATCTCGGCGGTCGTGGTCTGGCGCGTGCTCGACACCGCCAAGGCGACCTTCGACGTCGAGGACTACAAGCACTACGTCGAGGTGCAGAGCGAAGCGGCCCTGCGCTCCATGGCCACGGCGCACCCCTACGACGACCTCGAGGCCGAGGGCGGCGAGGTGACCCTGCGCGGCAGCCAGGAGGAGGTCGCCGACGAGCTCCAGCGCCAATTGACCGCGCGCCTGTCCGCGGCCGGCATCGAGGTGCTCGAGGCGCGCCTCAACCATCTGGCCTACGCCCCGGAGATCGCTTCGGCCATGCTCCAGCGCCAGCAGGCCAAGGCGATCATCGCCGCGCGGCGCCAGATCGTCGACGGCGCCGTGGGCATGGTCGAGCTGGCCCTGCAGCGCCTGCAGGAGAAGGACACGGTCCAGCTGGATGCCGACAAGCAGGCCCAGCTGGTCGGGAACCTGCTGGTGGTGCTGTGCGGACAGACCGCGCCGACCCCGGTGCTGCAGGCGGGGCAGAGCTGATCCAGCCCTGGGCGCGCGGCGCGTTCGGCCTGCCGTCGATCCAGCCGGCCCGGGGGCGCTCCGGCCCGTCCCCGCGTCTGCGCCGGCAACGCGGCGGGGAAGCGCGGCGGGGAAGCGCGGCCCCGGTCCTGCGCCCGGCGGCCGGGCCCCGCCGCGGGCCGGCCGACCGGGCGGGGGGCCCCGTGGTCGCCGGCGGGAAAGACGGGCCCCGCGGGGCTCATCCGGGGGGCCGGGAGCGTCGAAGGAAGCTGCACTGCGAGCTGTCGCAGCGCCCCACGCCTCCATGCCCACCCTGCGCCGTCCGCTGCCGCTGCTCCTGGCCCTGATCGCTCTGCTCGGCGCCTGCGGCGGCCAGTCGGCGGAGGCCCCCCTGGTTCCCGAGCGCATCGCGGAGCCCGAGCAGGGCCTCAGCCTGGTGCCGCCCGCGGGCTTCCGGCGCATCCTGACGCGCCTGCGCGGCCAGAGCTATCCGGCCTTCGTGGCCGAGGACCGCGACGGCAACGCGCCCAGCCTGACGGTGATCCTCGATCCGACGCCCCTGGCCTCCGGCGAAACCTTGGAGGCCTTCGTCGAGCGCAACCGCAGCGCCTTGCAGGGGCACCTCAGGGGTTATGTGGAGGTCTCCAAGGCCGCCTTCACGACCCGCACCGGCGAGCCCGCCTGGAAGCTCGCCACCCGCTCGGTCGAATTCGGCCAGCCCTTCGTGCGCAACTACTACTTCCTGCTGGGGCCGCGCGGTGGCTACGTGATCAACACGACCCAGGCGGTCGAGGATGCTCGCGAGCTCGAGGCCGACTTCGATGCCTGCGTGGGCTCGATCGAGTTCCTCGCGCCGAGCGCGCCTTCGGAGCCGAAGGGCCCGCCGGCCGCCACGGAGCCGGCCCCTGGAGCCGCTGTCGGCCCCGGGGCTCTCGGTTCGACCCCGCAGACCCCCGAGGGCCTGGGCCCGGCGGCGGATGCCGCCGCGAACACTGCGGCCGAGGCGCCGCTCGGCAGCCGCTGAGGCCGCAGCCGCGGATGCGGCGCGCAGTGTCTCCGCGGAAGGTGTCTCCGCGGAAGCTGTCTCCGCAGCCGGCGGGTCGAAGGCCGCGACTCGCCAGCCGCTGACCTCGCGCC
>JBILNK010000192.1:0-7818 GCA_044375105.1 Planctomycetota bacterium | reverse complement strand
GGGCTGGCCGCCGAGATCGAGCCCCTGGCCCAGACCTTCGTCGATCTCGGGGACCAGTGGATGGCCGCGCGCGTCTTCCACGCGGTCGGCTACGCCAGCGACACGCTCAGCCTGGGAGACGAGTACGGCAAGCTGGCGGATGTCTTCCGTTGCTACACCCGCTTCATCGAGCTGCGCACCAGCCTGGCCCTCGAAGACCGCCTGTTCAAAGACGTGCAGAGCCGTTTGGCCGAACTGGCCGCCCTGGGCTTCGATCCCGGCACGGCTCCGGAGACCGCCGGTGAAGTGGTGGTGGGGATCAAGTTCGGAACGCCCCGCAAGCTGCAGGTCAGCGCCCAAACCCTCGAAATCCCCGGCGAGCCGGCCCGGCCCGGATTCTCGTGCGATGTGGCCCACCCGACCTGGTCTTCGCTCTTTTTCTCCAAGGTCGGCACCGAGGACAGCTTCAAGTCCATGGAACGTTCGCCGATCGTCCGCCGCACCGGCGCAGCGGAGATCGAAGTGGTCGGCTCGGACGGGACCTCTCAGATGGTCGCGCTGACCGGCAAGATCACGCGCATCGACACGACCACGGGGACCAGCCCGCGTCCCTGGAGCTTCTTCATTCAGGTCGGCGGCCAGAACGATGTCTACCACGACATCCAGGCCAACCTGTCCCCGAGCGTCGAGAACCTGAACCTCTACACCCTGCCGGCCTCCATGATGCAGGTGACCCTCGATGAGGTCCCCGTGCAGGTCTTCGACGACAACCTGGACGGCATCTACGGCAGCCGGCCTCTGACGCGCGGCTACAGCGACATCACCAAGGGCGAGTTCCAGGTCGACGTCGACAGCATGCGCATCGGCAAGCAGAAGGCGGCCGTGCCCTTCAGCGAGTTCTTGAAGATCGGCGAAGCCTGGTATCGCCTGGTGGCCCAGGACAGCGGGGCCTCCTTCGAGGCCACCCCAGCGGAGGTCGTGACCGGCTCGGTCGAACTCGAGTTCAAGGGCCCCTTCAAACCCTCTTGGATCGTGATCCAGGGCCAGGATGACAACCTCAAGGAAACCTTCTTCGAGCTGACCGCGGCCAAGAAGGTCGAGGTTCCGATCGGTCGCTACGCGTTCCTGTGCGGCGGCTATCGCGAGGGCGAGCGCCCGGACGGCATCAAGAAGTGCATCCTGACCGCCGGCAAGAACATGCCCCCGCTGGTGGTCAAGCCCGGCGAAGTGGCCAAGCTGACCCTCGGCGCTCCCTTCGCCTTCGATTTCCGGGCTACCGTCAGCGGCAACAAGGTCACCGTGCAGGGCAGCTCCATCACGGTGGTAGGCGCCGGCGGCGAGCGCTACCACCGCCTGTGGAACGCCCGGGTCCAGCCGGAGGTGTTGGTGCGCAAGGCGGGCTCGAAGAAGGGTTCCAAGGGCGGCCGCATGAGCCTGATCGGCGACGCCCAGACGCTCAGCGATCAGGGCTTCGAGAAGGCTTGGAAGCCCCTCGACCAGGACGTCGAGAACGACTTCGGCGACCAGGTCGAGGTCCAGCTGGTCCAGGACAAGTCCAAGCTGTTCGGCAAGATCGAGTCGCCCTGGATCAAGGCTCAGTGAGTTCGGCCCTGGATCCCCGCCCGGGGTCCAGGCCGCGCATCCCCCCCCGGCTCCCGCCACGCCCCCGCTCCGCTTCCTCCATTCGCTTTCGTGCTCGATATCAAACTGATCCGCACCCAGCCCGAACTGGTGGCCCAGGCCGCGCGCAAGAAGCGCATGACCTTCGACCTCGACCGCACCCTGGCCCTGGATGTGGCCTTGCGCGAGCGGGGCGCCCGCATCGACGAGTTGCGGGCCCGCCAGAAGGACGGCGGCAAGGAACTGGCCGGGGCTTCGCCGGAGCAGCGCGAGCGCCTGCTGGAGGCCAGCCGGGTGCTGAAGCAGGAGCTCAAGGAGCTCGAGGAACGCCAGAACGAGGAGCGGCAGGCCCTGGAAGCCCTGCTGCTGCGCGCGCCCAATCCGCCCTCCGACGAGGTGCCGGATGGGCTCTCGGACGCAGACAACGTCGAGGTGCGCCGCCATGGCGAGCCGCGGCGATTCGACTTCGAGCCCCTCGACCACGTGGCCCTGGCGGAGGCCCAGGGTTGGCTCGATACGGAAGCCGGCGGCCGGATCTCCGGGTCGCGCAACTACTTCCTGCTCGGCGACCTGTCGTTGCTCGAGGGCGCGGTGATGCGCTTCGCGCTCGACCACATGGTCGAGAAGGGCTTCGTGCCGGTCTCGGTGCCGACCCTAGTGCGGCCCGCCACGATGCAAGGCACCGGCTATTTCCCAGGCGGCGAAGAGCAGGCCTATCGCACGGATGCGCGCGACGACCTGTGCCTGGTGGGCACAGCCGAGGTGCCCATGACGGCCCTGCGCGCCGGTCAGATCCTGAAGGTCAGCGAGCTGCCCCTGCGCTACGTGGCCCTGTCCTCGTGCTATCGCCGCGAGGCGGGCACCTACGGCAAGGACACCCGGGGTCTGTATCGGGTGCACCAGTTCCTCAAGGTCGAGCAGGTCGTGATCGACGTGGCCGATGCGGAGCAGAGCCGTCGACACCACCACGCGATCCTGGCCAACGCCGAGGAGGTCTGCCGCGCCTTGGGGCTGTGCTACCGCGTGGTCAACGTGTGCGGCGGCGATCTGGGCCAGGCGCAGATCCAGAAATTCGACATCGAGACCTGGATGCCCTCCCGGGGCGGCTTCGGCGAGACCCACAGCGCCTCGCGCTTCCACGATTTCCAGGCCCGGCGCCTCGACCTGCGCTACCGCGACGCGGAGGGCAAGGTGCACTTTTGCCACACGCTCAACAACACCGTGGCGGCCAGCACGCGCATGCTGATCGCGATCCTCGAGAACCATCAGACCAGCGCCGGGCAGGTGCAGGTCCCGGAGGCGCTGCGCCCGTACCTCCGGGGCCGCAGCCTGCTGGGCCGGCCCGTGCGCTGAAGCCGCCCTTGGAGCCTCTGGGCTCCTCTTCGGGGGCTCCGCGAGATCCTCCGGGCAACGCGCCCGGCGTGCTCCCGAGCCGCCGGCAGACCCACATGGAGAGATCCCGCTGAGGCCCTGGAGCTCGTTCGCCGATCGCGCCGCCGCAGCTCTTTGGGGCGGCGCGGTCCTTGGCGGGACGCGGGCTGCCACCTCGAGGCCCCGCGAAGGGGGCAGAGCCGCCCTCTCCAGCGCTTGAGGCACGCTGGCGATCGGCTGAGGGCCCCGCTCGTCCGCCGACAGGCCGCAGGTGCGCGCAAGGCGGCAGGCGGGCAGACGGCCCACCCACGGCGGGCAGCGGGCGGGAGCGAGAGCCGGGCGGCCGTGTCCCGGAAGGATCCGGCCCGCGCCCGGTTCAGCCGCCGCCCAGGGGCGGCAGGCCCTGGAGGAGGTTGCCCGGGATCTGGGGGCTGCCGCCGCCGGCGCCGCCGCCCAGGCCGGGGAAGTCGATGCCGCCGCCTTGGGTTGGATTGCCAGGGCCCTGGCCTCCGCCCGGGAGGCCGCCGGGCCCACCGGGTCCGCCGGCGCCCAGGGCGCTGCCCGGGGCCTGGCCGGGGACCGGCTTGGCGATGTCCGGCGGGCGCGGGATCGGCTGCAGATCGACCGCCAGGGCCAGGCCCGAGGGGATCGGGATCACGCGCCGGTACTCCAGCGTGCGCATGTCCGTGGGTGCGACCTGGAGCTGTTCGCGCACCAGACGGGGGGCCAGCTCGATGGTCAGCGTGATTTCGATGCGCCGCGGCAGGGGCTTTTCATGGGTTCCCTTCTCCCAGGCATCGATCGGCTCTGCATCCTCGCCGATGCCCTCGAAGAGCTGGATGTCGAAGCCCTTGATGCGGTCGTGCAAGAAGCTGTAGCGACCGCCCTCGAACGGCAGTTCATCGACGCCATAGCTCTCGCGCCTCCAGATCTCGAGGAAGTCGTTGGGGGCATCCGGGTTGGGGCGCAGCACGTAGCCCACCTCGCAGACGTCCGAGCGCACCTTGCGGTCCCGGCCCTCGGTCACGAGCCGGGCGTTGGTGCTGGTCACGAAGTGGATCGAGTCGGCATCGAAGCCCGAGATCACCCGGTCGCGAACCGAGAGGGTCTCCTCGGGCAGGCGCATGAACACGAACAGGCCGCGCAGGTCGCGCTCGATCAGGTCCAGGATCGCCGGTCCGGTCAGCTGGGTCTCCTGGATGTTGTAGATCAGGTCGCGGGAGGAGCGCGCGGAGTTGAGCACCTGGGAGATGGACACGAGCAGGCCCGACATGACCAGCATGACCACCATGACCTCCACCAGGGTGAAGCCGGCGGAGGCGGGGCGAACGGCCAGGGCACCTCGCAGGGGTGCCTGCTCAGGGACCAGCGCCGAGGCCGTGGGCTCGCCCCTCGAGCGCCGGGGGGATAGGAGCTTCATCGGCCCGCTCCTCCGCCCGCGGCGCCCAGGGCGCCGGAGGACCCGCCGGCGGCCGCATTCGCCGTGGCGCCGCCTTCGCTGGCCAATCCGGCCTTCTCCCGCTCTTCCGAGTCGCCGTAGACCTGCTGCCAGGGGAACCACTGCTCCAGGGTCAGCGTGTTCTCGTACTCCTGGATCTGCGGGAAGGTGACCCGGATGCGGACCTTCTCGTAGGGCTGCTCGGTTTGCTCCTCCTCTTCGTCCTCCTCGTCCTCGCGGTTGTTCCAGCTGTCGTAGCGCCCGCTCTCGAAGGCGGTCTCTTCGACGAACTGGTCCTCCCCGACCACCAGCTCGTAGCTGAACTCCGGGTGTCCGCGGTCGGCGTAACTTCCGTCCAGTCCGTCGGTCACGTCTCCCGCCCAAAGGCCGGCGCCGACCTCGCCGAGGGTCTGCAAGCCGAGCTCTCGGGCCAGCTTGTAGTTGCGCGTCTGCGCGGCTTGGAGTTTGGAGCCGGACAGGCCTTGCAGGCACAAGATCAGCGCCATGCCCACGATCACGATCGTAACCGCCACCTCGGCCAGAGTGAAGCCCAGGCCGTGGGCCGAATCCTTCGAGCGCCCTCGCCGCTCGCCCCTGGATGCCATCGGAATCATTGGAAGTCGGAGTCCCGGGGCTCCTCGCGCTCGAACAGGCCGTCGTGGAAGCGGATCAGACCGGTCAGCCCGAGCACCTCGATCGTGAACAGGGCCGGCGGGCGCTCCTGGCTGAGCACGATGCGGTGCTCGCTGGAGGAACCCAGGGGATCGAAGCGCACGAAGACCTCACGATCGTTGATGTCGTAGTCCTGGCCGTCGATCACGATCCGGTCGAAGTGGATGCCCTTGCCGAGTCGGGTCTTGAACAGGGCCCGGCGCTGCTCTTCGTCGAACTGGATCTGCCCCTCCTCGTCGAAGGGGGTCAGCATCCAGTAGGCGTCCTGTTCGAAGTTGTAGACCATCCAGAACTCCGCGGAGCGCGCGATGGCCTCCGAGCGGGTCTGGGCGATCAGATTGGAGAGCACACGGATGTCCGTGTTGAGCTTCTGTCCCGGCAGCATCGATTCCCAGCTCAAGCCGACCACCGAGGCCAGCAGGCCGATCACGATGATCGTCACCATCAGCTCCACCAGGGTGAAGCCGCCGCGCTGTCGAAGGGAGTTTCGATCCATCGGCTCGGGACGTGCTTGCACGGGAAGCGGATCGCGACGCTGGCAAACCGCCCGCGCGCCGCCCCCGGAGCTTTGAGGATCGATGCACGGCCACTGGGTCCCGGGGACCTGCGGTCGACCCGGTTCCAGCCCCCAGCTCGACAGGGCATCGATGGCCACGGGAGCGCCCCGGCCGGAGCCCGACGGGCTCGAGCCGGATCCGCGGGCCTGCGTGCCGCCGGGCTGGAGCCCCGTTCTCATCAGTTGTCTTCTTGAATGCTGATGTTGTCGATGTCCGCGTCTTCGCCCTCGCCGCCCTCGCTGTCGTCCTTGCCCAGGGTGTAGACGCGATACTGGCCCGTGCCCGTCACGCTGGGCGGGTCGTAGCGGTATTCGCGCTTCCAGGGGTCCTTGGGGATCGACTTCGCTTTGAGGTAGGCCGGCTGGCCCTCGGGCGGGTTGATCAGGTCCTCGAGGCTCTCGGGGTACTGGGCCGCGTTCTGCACCGCGTAGTTGTCGATCGCGTTGCAGATCTGGTTGATGTCCGATTTGACCTTGCCGCCGATGGCGCGGCCCAGGAAACCGACCACGTTGGGCACCACCAGGGTGGCCAGCAGGCCGATGATGACGATCACGACCATCATCTCGGCCAGGGTGAAGCCAGCGCGGCGCGCCAGCCGGTTGGGAGCCAGGTTCTTCATGGATGAGCCGTCGCCGGCGGGAGGTAGGGCGGCGGGCTGACCCGCCGCGGTCGTCACTGGATCGAGCCGACCTGCAGGATCGGCAGGATGATCGAGATCACGATGAAGCCGACCACGATGGCCAGCACGATGATCATGATCGGCTCGAGGATCGAGAGCACGCGCTCGGAGACCACGTCGACTTCTTCGTCGTAGGCGTCCGCGATGCGATCGAGCATGACCTCGAGCTCGCCCGATTGTTCGCCGACGGCCACCATGTAGCCGACGGTGGCGGGGAAGGCGCCCGTGGCTTTGAGCGGCGAGGCGATGTCGGTGCCCTCCAGGATCTTGGTGCGGATCTCCTCGGTGGCGTCGGCGATGACCTGGTTGCCGACCACGTTGGCGGTGATCTCGAGGGCCGGCACCGCCGCCACTCCGCTGGTCAGCAGCGTCGAGAGCGTGCGGGTGAAGCGCGAAACGGAGCGCTTGCGCAGCAGCTCACCGAAGAAGGGCAGCTTGAGCACCAGCCTGTCGAGCCGGCGCTTGCCGCCCGGGGTGCGGTAGTAGCGCCCCACGATCGAGAACACGGCCGCCAGGCCCAGCAGGCCGAGCCACCAGTAGTTCTTGAAGATGTCGCTGATGTCCATCAGGAGCTGCGTGGGCCCGGGCATCTTCTGGCCCGTGTCCTGCAGCATCGAGGTGATCTTGGGCACCACGAAGGCCATCAGCACCGAGACCACCAGCAGACCCAGGCTGACCATCAGCAGCGGGTAGGTCAGGGCGGAAACCACCTTGCGCTGCATGGCGCGCTGGGCCTGCAGGAAGTCCGCCAAGCGCCGCAGGACCACGTCGACCTGGCCGGTCGCTTCGCCGGCCTTGACCATGTTCACGTACAGGTCGCTGAACAGCTCCGGGTGCTCGCCCAGGGACTCGCCCAGGGAGCTGCCCTGGGTGATGCGCTCGCGCAGCTCGCGGAAGAGGGTCTCGATGCGCCGGGATTCGGCCTGTTCGATGATCGCCTTGAGGGCCTCGGAGAGCGGGATGCCGGCGCCCAGCAGGGTGCCCAGCTGGCGGGTGATCGCGCCGACCAGCTCCACATCGCGGCCGCTGGCGCCGTTCTGGGCGGCCCGCCGCGATTCCAGGTAGCGACCCAGGATCCCCGGCTTGGAGGGTTTGGACAGGCCCTCCTGCTTGTTGGCGTCCGAGCCCGCGCGCAGGCCGCGGCCGCGCAACGGGCGCAGCTCGCTGACCAGCAGGTCATCGCGACGCAGGCGCTGGCGCGCCTCCCGGGGGCTGTCGGCATCGATCACCCCTGTGCGAGTCGCGCCACCCTTGGCGTAGGCCTTGTATTCGAAGATCGGCATGGGTGGGCGGGCTGTCCGAGCTGTACGGGAAGAGAACGTTCTTGGCTAGCTTGGCCCGGGGGATCCCTGGGCGGGCAGCCCGGGCCGGGGCCGTGGCTGGTTGGCGCCCGTTAGGGTGCCGCCCGGCCCGGCTCAGCCGAAGTCCATCTGGGTCATGCGCAGCACCTCGTCCGGCGTCGTCTGGCGGCGGCGGATCTTGTCGCAGCCATCGGCGCGCAG
>JBILNK010000135.1:0-11844 GCA_044375105.1 Planctomycetota bacterium | reverse complement strand
CCTGTCGATGGCGCTGCGCATCATCTGGCTGGCGGTGGCGTTCTCCATGATCTGCGTGCGCAGGACCTCGTCGACCGGCAGGAACTCGTAGATCGCCGTCCGGCCGCTGTAGCCCGTGTGGAAGCACTCGTCGCAGCCCATGCCGTAGGCGATCTGGTGATCCAGGGCCTCGGAAGACAGGCCGACCTTGTCGATCTTGGCCTTCCATTCCGGCGTGATCGGGCCGATCGTCCTGCAATGGGGGCAGATCGTGCGCACCAGGCGCTGGGCGATCACCAGGACCACCGAGGTCGCCACCAGGTAGGGCTCGACCCCCTGGTCGACCATGCGTGCGATCGTCGAGGCCGCGTCGTTGGTGTGCACGGTCGAGAACACCAGGTGACCCGTCAAGGCCGCACGGATGGCCACCTCGGCGGTCTCGAGGTCGCGGATCTCGCCGACCATCATCACGTCCGGGTCCTGGCGCAGGAACGAGCGCAGGCCCGAGGCGAAGGTCAGGCCCTTTTTGGTCGCCACCTGCACCTGGCTGATGCCCGGCAGCGAGTACTCGACCGGGTCCTCGATGGTCAGGACGTTCTTCTGGGTCGTGTCGATCTCGGTCAGGCCCGCGTAGAGCGTCGTGGTCTTGCCGGAACCGGTCGGTCCCGTCACCAGGATGATTCCCGAGGTGTAGTTCAGGAACTCCCGGAGCATGGCCTTGTTCTTCTCTTCGAGGCCGATCTCGTCCAGGGTGTAGAGCTTGGCAGTCTTGTCGAGCAAACGCATCACGATGCGCTCGCCGATCGTGGTCGGCACGGTGCTGATGCGCACATCGACCTCGCCTTCGCCCAAGCGGATCGTGGCCCGGCCGTCCTGGGGCAGGCGCCGCTCGGCGATGTCCATCTTGCCCATCACCTTGACGCGGCTGACGATGGCTTCCTGCGCCTTCCTCGGCACCGAATCCATGTCGTACAGGATGCCGTCGATGCGGAAGCGCACCTGGGTCTTGTCTTGGTACGGATGGAAGTGCACGTCCGAGGCGCGCATCTTGAGGGCCTGGAACAAGATGGTGTTGACCAGCTTGATGATCGGCGCCTTGTTGGAGACGTCGAGCACGTCCTCGACATCCTCCAACTGCTTGGCCATGCCGGCGATGTCGCCGTCCTCGGCCACATCCGCCAGGGCCTCGTCCACGCCGTCGGCCTTGTGCCGGTAGGCGCGCGCGATCAGCGTGTTGATCTCCTGGGCCGGGGCCAGCACCGGATCGATCTCGAGCCCGAGCAACGACGCCAGGTCGTCCATCGGGTTGCTGTCCAGGGGCCGGCAGGTGGCCACCTTGATGCGCCCGCCCTGGGGGGCTTCCAGGGCCACCAGGCTGTAGTTGCGCGAGAACTGCACCGGCACCTGGTTGACGAACTGGCCCGGCACGCGCACGCCGTCCAGGCTGGCCTTGAACTCGAAGCCGAGCAGCTGGGCATAGGCCTCGAGCACCTGCTCCTCGCCCAGGTATTCCTTGGCGATCAGCACGCGGTCCAAGGACTCCCCGGAGGTGGCGGACTGGCGACGACACTCCTCCAGGCGCTCCTTGGAGAGGCCCTTGGCGAGCAAGAGGTCGGTGACGCTGACCATCGGTGCCGTTGGCTGCGGGGTTGGGGCTTGGTGGGGAGCTCGGGAGGGGCGCCGGGAGGCGCGCGTAGATCAGCGGGGCCGCGATCGCCGCCGAGGGTCGGTCCTCGGCGTGGGCGCAGGGCCCCGGGCGGGGGTCAGCCGCCGGTCGCGGGCGGTGTCGCTGGGAGGCTGGGATCCGAATCGCTCTGGTTTTGCGATTCCATCAGCTCCTCGGGATCCATGCCCAACTCTTCGGCGCTCATCTCGCCCGCGGGGGGCGTCTGGTAGAGCGGCAGCTCGAAGCCGGGCAGGTCGGCGTCCGGGCGCGCGCTGCCCTCGAAGTCTTCGTCGATCATGCGCACCCGGCCTGCTCCGATCACCCGCGAAGCGTCCAGCTTCTTCTTGTAGGACAGCTCCGCCAGGTCGCCGAAGTCCTCGTCCGCCAGGATGTGCGGCGTGACGAAGAAGTACAGGGTCCGGCGCGAGGCGTCGCGGGTATCGCGGCGGAACAGGAAACCGATCAGGGGCAGGTCGCCGAGCAGCGGCGTCTGCTGGCGATCGAAGGAGTTGTTGTCCGTGATCACGCCGCCGATCACCATAGTGTCCCCGTCCGGGACGTTGACCGTGGTCAGGATGTTGCGCGTCACGCGCGGCGGCGGGATCGTGCCCGAGCCCTGTCCGAGGAAGTTCGAGACGTTGAGCTCGATGTTGAGGCGCAGGTAGCGGCTGGCGCTGATCGAGGGCGAGATCGTCAGCGTGATGCCCGCCTCCTGGTAGTTGTTGAAGTTCTCCTGGGTCTGGCCGCCGCCGGCTCCGCCGAAGGCCGTGACCTGGGTCGTCGGACGCTCTTCCAGGGTCCCGACCGTGGCGGTCGAGTTGTTGTTGACCAGGATCGAAGGGATATTCAGCACATTGGCATCGCTGCGGGTCTTGAGCGCGCTGATCAGCACCGGCAGGGAAAACTCGCCGGCATCGATGATGCCGCCGGTGATGCCGTTGGTGATCGTCGGCACGCGCGTGTCGACGATGCCGTCGTTGTCCAGGTCCTCGAGGGTCGACAGGCCGAAGCTGGTCACGCCGAACCCGCCGGTGTCCGCGCCGATGTCAGCGAAGCCCAGTTCGACCCCCAGGTCCAGGAAGTCGCTGCCCGAGAGCTCGATCAGCGCCGTTTCGATCAGCACCTGATCGGCGCGCTGGTCGAGGGCCTGGATCAGGGTCAACACCTCGGTGTAGCGGGTTTTGTTGGCCGCGATCAGCAGAGAGTTGGTGGTCGGATCGGCGACCACGACCACGTCCTCGGCGCTGTCGGAACCGGCGGCGCCGCTGCGCGTCTGGCCGCCGGTGCCGGTGCCGGTGCTGGCTTGGGTCAAGGAGCGCGCATCCTCCAGGAACTGGGTCAGGGCGTCGGCCAGGTCCTCGGCGTTGACGTTCTCGAGGGCGTAGATGTGGTAGTTGCGCTCGGGCTCGAGCACCTCCGTGTCGATGCGCGCGATCAGCTCTTTGATGCTCGGCAGCTCGTCCGGCATCGCCATCACGAACAGGGAGTTGGTGCGCTTCTCGACGATGATCTTGGCGGAAGTGGCGTTCTGGGCGCGAGCCGGCTGAGCGTCCGGGGCGCGATTCTGCAGCGCCTGCTGTTCGGCCTCGCGGCGTGCCTCCAGCAGCTGCTCGACGATGTCGGCGGCGTCCTCGGCGTCGGCGAACTCGAGCTTGATGCGGTCGAAGACCGGCAGGATCGGTTCGGGAACCGCCGACTTCTCGTTGATCAGGTAGAGCAGTTCGGCGAGTTGCCAGATGTTCGAGCCGAAGCCGGTCAGGATCAGGGAGTCGGAACTGCCCGCGGGCAGCATGTTCTGCGTGGCCTGGTCGGGGGTCAGGGCGCGCAGCGAGTTGGACAGGTCGCGCACGTTGGTGTTGGGCAGCGTCACGACCGTCGTGATCAGGGTCGCGGGCTCGTCCGCGTAACGATCGAGCTCGTCGGGCAGCACGTATTCCGCGCGCTGCTTGACGGCGCTGCGGGGCGAAGCCTGGGTCAGCTGCTGGATCACGATCACCGACAGGGGGTCGCGGCCGACCCGGATGCAGGCGAAGTCGTTGATGAACAGGATGATCTGGAAGAAGCTGTAGAAATCCTTCTTGGGGATCCGCTTCGTTCCGAACATGCGCACCTTGCCCTGCTTGAGCTGGGCGTCGCTGTCCGGCGAGATCATGAAGTTCAGCCCGGTGGCCTGCTGGCAGACCTTGACGAACTGCTCGAGGCTGGTGGCCTCGTTCTGGTCCTCCGAGAAGTTGATGATGAAGAAGTCCCCCTGGGCCTGGATCGGGGGCACCTTGCCGCCTTCCTGGTCGGCTCGAGTCGCCCCGGGAGCCGCGTTGGCCGCCGGGGCCTGGGCCTGCGGGAGGGCCGGGGACCCCGTCACCGACCTGGGGAGCGCCGGGGAGGCCGCGGGGGAGGCGGCGCTGGGCCCCAGAGCGGGCAGCAGCAGGGCGGCGAGCGTGGCGAAGATCATCGGGGAGGCTGGGGCTCGGCGGTGGGTGCTCGACGGGTCCAGGGTGTCCGGACCAGGCGCCGGACGACCGGTCGGCCGGGATCTTCCCGGGTCGACCTGTGGGAGGAGCGCAGAGACTAGGGCTTGGGCCCGCTCCCGGCGAGAGCGCAGGGGGCAATACGGGACCCGGGTGGGACCACCGCCGTCCGACGGTTACCCTGCCGGGCCTCCAAGCGCATCATGCGACTCTCCGAGATCATCGCCCCGAGCCAGGTCGTGCTGCCCCTCGAGGCGGCCGACAAGTGGACGGCGATCGCCAGCCTGGTGGGCCACCTCCGCGCGGTCGGCGGGGTCTCGGCGGGGGATGAGCGCGCCCTGTTGGATGCCGTGCTGGAGCGCGAGCGCTCCATGTCCACCGGCATGGAGCAGGGCATCGCCATTCCCCATGCGGCGGTCGATGGTCTCGAGCGCGTGGTGGGCTGCCTGGGCATCGTGACCCGCCCGGAGGGGCTGCCCTTCGACTGCCTCGACCAGCAACCTGCGCATTTCGTCGTGCTGCTGCTGATCCCCAGGGCCCAAAAGCTGGCGCACATCCGCACCCTGGCGGAGATCGCCCGCCTGCTGTCGCGCCGCGAGCTGCGCGAGCGCCTGATCGAGGCTCCGGGGCCGGCAGCCGCCCACGCCCTGCTCGCGGCCGCCGAGCGCTGAGCCGCCCCCGGCGCGGGCGTCGGCGCGCCTGCGGTCGCCCCCGGCCGGGCTGGCCCGACCTCCCGGCCGGCCGACCCTTTCGCCCCCTGGCCGTGGCCGGAGGAGCCCTCGAGCGAGCCCGGGGCTCGGGCTGGGCTGGCTGGCGCCCTGGCCGCTCGGCTCGAGCGCTCCACAGCGAAGTCACCTGGTCCGCTCGCCCCGCTCGGACCGTTCCGAGCAGGCCGAACAGGCCACTCGCCGCCCGAGCGACCGTGGGACGGCAGCCCAGCTGGACCCGCAGGATCGGCTTCGGCCGGCAAGGCGGGCCCGGCGCCCGCGCCTCCCCAAGCCTGCGGCCGCCGGAGGGCCTCCCCGAGGCCAGGCTGTCAGGCCCAGCTGTCGAGGCGCGCCCGCAGGGCGGCTTCGATGGCCGCTGCGCAGCGGCGATAGTCCTCGAGGCTGCCGCCGATCGGGTCGGGCACGTCGCGGCCTTCGGGGTCGAGCAGTTCGAGGCGCGGTCCGCGGCCCGGCGGCAAGAGGGCTTCCAGGGCGCGCGCGTGGGAGCGCGTCAGGCACAGGGCCAAGTCCATCTCGGCCAGCCGTTCCCAGCTGGCCGGCTGACTTTGGTGGCCGGCGATGTCGATGCCCCGCGGCGCCAGGGCCGCGATCGCCTGGGGCGAAGCGGGAGCCCCGAAGGAAGCGGCCACCCCCATCGACGCCAGCTCGAAACCGAAGGCGGCCAGGCGGCCCGGGGCTGCGGCCGCGGCGGCGGGGTCCCCGCGCACGGGCTCGGGCCCGAGGGCGCCCAGGCGCTCGAGCAGCAGCCGCTGGGCGAGGCCCTCCGCCATCGGGCTGCGGCAGGTGTTCCCGGTGCACACGAAGGCCAGCCGGAGCCCGGCGGTGCGGCGGAGGTCGGACAGCTCGAGCAGGCCCGGTCGGGTCAGCTCGAAGCGGGCCGGCCCGAGGGCCAGCACCGCGGAGGGCTGGCCGATGCGAGCCGGGCCGCCGTCGCCGCACAGGGCCAGGCGCGACCCGAAGCGCTCGACGACCTGTTCGAAGCGCGTGGCGGGGGCCTCGTCACCACGCGCCGCCGCCGCGATGGCCACGGGGAACGGCAGGCGCGAGAGCAAGCTCTGCAGCCCGCGCTGGGCCGGCACGCGCAGGCCCAGCCAGCCGCGCTGTGCCAGGCCCTCGAGGCCCGCGGGCACGGCCTCTACCACCAGGGTCAGCGGGCCCGGCCAGTAGCGCCTCGCCAAGCGCCGGGCCAGGGGTGCCAGAGGAAATCGGAAGTCGAGCGGCCCCGGGCCGCCTTCGAGGTTTTGGACCGCCGCGTGCCACACCAGTCCCCGCTGCGCGTCCATGCCCAAGAGCTCCCGCAGGGCCGCGAGGCTCGCGGGGCGATCGGCGCGCGCGGCCAGGCCGTAGACCGTCTCGGTCGGAACCCCGACCAGCTGCCCGGCGGCCAGGGCGGCGCTGGCTCGCTCGATCCACTCCGCGGGCGGAGGTCCGTCCGGACAGGGCAGGCGGGGGACTCCGGGGGGGCGGGGCTCGGCGGGCATGGCTAGGCGGCGGGGCTCGGCCGAGCGTCTCGCACCCGGACGCCTAGAGAGTAGGCTGCAGCGCCTCCAGGCCAAGGCCAGAGGGCTGGCCTTCCCAGACGCATGTTCCGCCCGCCATGAAGGCCGATCCCCTCGATCCCGCCCCCAAGGGCTCGGAGCGCGCGGCTGCGGACCTGGCGTTCCTTTCCCGCCTGGCCGGCGGGCTGGCCCACGAAATCAAGAACCCGCTCTCGACCATGGCCATCAACCTGGCGCTGCTCGAGGAGGACTGGGCCCGGGGTCCGCGCACCCGCGATGGCGCCGAGCCCTCGCCCCGCGAAGCGCGCACCCAGCGCCGACTGGCGGTGCTGAAGCGCGAGGTGCAGCGCCTCGAATCGATCCTGCAGGACTTCCTGGTCTTCGTGCGCGGCGGCGAGGTCAACCGGGCCCCGCGCGAGCTGGGCGCCGTGGTGCAGGAGGTGCTCGACTTCGTCGAGCCGGAGAACGAGCGCGCCGGCATCCGCCAGCGGGCCGACATCCAGCTCGGGCTGCCCCTGGTGCTGGTCGACGAGACCCAGATCAAGCAGGCCTTGCTCAACCTGTTCGTCAACGCGCGCCAGGCCATGCCCACCGGCGGCGAGCTGCTCGTGCGCGTCGCCCGCAGCGGCAACGAAGTCGAGGTTTCGGTCACCGATACGGGCATCGGCATGACCCCCGAACAGGCGGCGCGCTGCTTCGAAATCTACTGGTCCAACAAGAAGGGCGGCACCGGCCTCGGACTTTCGACCACCCAGCGCATCATCGAGGAGCACGGCGGCCGCATCGAGGTCATCTCGGAGCTGGGCCGCGGCAGCTCCTTCCGCTTCACCCTGCCCCTGGCGGTCGAGTTGACCGGCAGCCTCGAGCGTCATCCAGATCCGTCCGGACCGGCCGGAGCCGAACCGCATGGCCAATGATCCCGAGCAGCGCTCCGGCCCGCGGGTCCTGATCGTCGACGACGATGAGGGCCACGCCGAGGCCCTGGCCGAGGGGCTCGAACTGGACGGCTATCGCTGCACTTCGGCTCATTCGGGTCGCGAGGCCGTGGAGCGCATGGGCAGCGCCTCCTTCGAGGCCGTGCTGACCGATCTGGTGATGCACGACCTTTCGGGGCTCGAGGTGCTCGAATCCGCGCGCACCCTGCAGCCGGAGGCCGCCGTGCTGCTGATCACCGGCCACGGCTCGGTCGGAACTGCGGTCGATGCCATGCGCATCGGCGCCGCCGACTACCTGGAGAAGCCGGTGCGCATCAACGAGCTGCGCGCGCGGCTTTCCCGCGCGGTCGAGAATCGCCAGTTGCGGCGCACCAACCGCGAGCTGCAGGCCCAGCTGGACGAGCGCTTCGGCCTGGAGGGCCTGATCGGCGATTCGCCGCCCATGCGGCGGATCGCTGCGATCATCCGCCAGGTGGCGCCCACCAACGCCACCGTGCTAGTGCTGGGCGAGAGCGGCACCGGCAAAGAACTGGTGGCCCGCGCCGTGCACCAGTCGAGCCCGCGCGCCAAGCAGCGCTTCGTGGCGGTCAATTGCGCCGCCCTGTCGGAGGGGCTGATCGAGTCCGAGCTGTTTGGGCACGTCAAGGGCGCCTTCACGGGGGCGATCGCGCCGAACGAGGGCCGCATCGTGTATGCGGACGGAGGCACGCTGTTCCTGGACGAGGTCGGGGACATGCCCCTCGACACCCAGGCCAAACTGCTGCGCGTGCTCGAGACCCGCGAAGTCCAGCCGGTGGGGGGCAACCAGGTCAAAAAGGTCGACGTACGCCTGGTGGCGGCCACCAATCGAGACCTGCTGGCGCGCGTGGCCGAGGGCAAGTTCCGAGAAGACCTCTATTACCGGCTCAAGGTGGTCACGGTCGAGCTGCCGCCCCTGCGGGAGCGGCCCGGCGACATCCCCAAGCTGCTCGATCATTTCTTGGTCCATTTCGGCGCGGCCCACAAACGGCCGATGCGCGGCTTGACCCCCGAGGCGCGCACCCTGCTCACCCGCTATGCCTGGCCGGGGAACGTGCGCGAGCTCAAGAACGTGGTCGAGCAGACAGTGCTGCTGTCGCGCTCGGATGTGATCGACGTCGAAGATATCCCCGATTCGATCCGCGGCGCGCCCCAGGTGTCGGTCGCGGCCGACGGCGGGGGCTACGAGCTGATCGGTAAGACCTGGACGGAGGTCGAGCGCGATCTGATCCGAACGAACCTCGAGCACCAGCGCGGCAACCGCCAAAAAACCTCCGAGGTGCTGGGGATGGGCGAGCGGACCCTGTACCGCAAGCTCAAGGAATACGGCCTCTAGTTCCGCCGGCGAGCGGTGCCCGGCAGGCAGCGGAGCAGGCCCGCCGCCGGTCCGCCGCCCTGGGGACCCACGCGGCCGCGGGGCGCGGCCAGGCTGCACACCGCCGTGGGGTCGGCGGAGGGCCGGGGCCAAGGCCGTAGCCCGCGCGGTCCGGTCGGGAAGCCGCCGACGGTCCGCAGCGCCCAGCGGACCCCCGTGGGGCCCGCCCGCGACCTCGGCGGCGGCCGGCTGCGGCCCGCTTCTGTCGGATTGGCAGCCCAGCTGGAAGGCGCTCCAGGTGTCTGCCACAGTGGCAGTCTGCCCCCGCTGCAGGGGGCTTCAGGGGCTCTGAAACGGCCTCCCGCAGGCTTGGCACGGGAGTTGAGCAGGGCGAGCGACCGGGACCCCTGAAACCGCTCCGACCGCCTCTACGACCCATGTCCAAGAAGACCAAGATCATCGGCATCGACCTCGGCACGACCAACTCGGTGGTGGCCGTGATGGAGGGGGGTGAGCCGCTCGTCATCACCAACCTGGAGGGCGCGCGCACGACGCCCTCGGTGGTCGGCTTCCAGAACGATGGCAGCCGCCTGGTGGGGGCCCCCGCCAAGCGCCAAGCGGTCACCAACCCGACCCGCACGATCTCCTCGATCAAGCGTTTCATGGGCCGCCGGCACGCCGAGGTCCTCAACGAGGAGAAGCGCGTGCCCTACAAGCTGACCGGCGGCAGCGAGGACCTGGTCAAGGTCGCCATCGGCGACAAGCAGTACACCGCCCCGGAGATCAGCGCCATGGTGCTTTCGGCGCTCAAGGACGCCGCCGAGAGCTACCTCGGGGAGAAGGTCGAAAAGGCCGTGATCACCGTGCCGGCCTACTTCAACGACGCCCAGCGCCAGGCCACCAAGGACGCGGGCACCATCGCCGGCCTGGAGGTCGTGCGCATCATCAACGAGCCCACCGCGGCCACGCTGGCCTTCGGTCTCGACAAGCAGAAGTCCGGCAAGGTCGCGGTTTATGACCTGGGCGGCGGCACCTTCGACATCTCGATCCTCGAGATCGGCGATGGCGTGTTCGAGGTGCTGGCCACCAACGGCGACACGCACCTGGGCGGCGACGATTTCGACGACGTGCTGATCAACCACGTCGCCGAGGAGTTCAAGAAGCAGAGCGGCATCGATATCCGCAAGGACGCCATGGCCCTGCAGCGCCTCAAGGAAGCCTGCGAGAAGGCCAAGTGCGAGCTGTCGAGCACCCAATCGACGGACATCAACCTGCCGTTCATCACCATGGACCAGAGCGGGCCCAAGCACCTGGCCATGTCGATCTCGCGGGCCAAGTTCGAGTCGCTGGTGGCGCAGCTGATCGAGCGCACCAAGGGCCCCTGCCGCCAGGCCCTCAAGGACGCCGGCCTGGACCCCAAGAAGATCGAAGAGGTCATCCTGGTGGGCGGTTCGACGCGCATCCCGGCCGTGCAGGCCGCGGTCAAGGAGCTCTTCGGCCGCGACCCGAACAAGAGCGTCAACCCGGACGAGGTCGTGGCCCTGGGGGCCGCGATCCAGGGCGGCATCCTGGCCGGCGAGGTCAGCGACGTGGTGCTGCTCGACGTCACGCCCCTGTCCCTGGGCATCGAGACCCTGGGCGGTGTGATGACCAAGCTGGTCGAGCGCAACACCACCATCCCGACCTCGAAGGGCCAGGTCTTCTCGACCGCTTCCGACAGCCAGCCTTCGGTCGAGATCAAGGTCTTCCAGGGCGAGCGCGAATTCGCCAAGGACAACCGCCTGCTGGGCACCTTCGTGCTGGACGGCATCCCGCCGGCCCCGCGCGGCATGCCGCAGATCGAGGTGACCTTCGACCTGGACGCCAACGGCATCCTGAACGTCAAGGCGGCCGACAAGACCACCAACAAGACCCAATCGATCCGCATCGAGAGCTCCTCGGGCCTCTCGGAGTCCGAGATCGAGCGCATGCGCCGGGATGCGGAGGCCAACGCTGAG
Organism: Planctomycetota bacterium; assembly: GCA_044375105.1. Classification (GTDB taxonomy): domain Bacteria; phylum Planctomycetota; class UBA1135; order UBA1135; genus JBIKLM01. The sequence continues at coordinate 1,239 of JBILNK010000135.1, read as the reverse complement.
AAGGACAAGCAGCGCCGCGAGGTGGTCGAGCTCAAGAACCAGGCCGAGGCCGTGGTGCACTCGACCGACAAGCAGCTCGACGAGCACAAGGACAAGCTGGGCGAGGCCGAGGTCCAGAAGATCCGCGCCGCCAAGGAGGCCCTGCAGGCCGCGATCCAGACCGACGACAAGCAGAGGATCGAAGCGGCCCTCAAGGAGTTCCAGCAGAAGGCCCAGAAGCTCGGCGAGATCCTCTACGCCCAATCCCAGGCCGGCGGCGCCGGCGGAGCGGGCGCGGCGGGGGGGCCGAACGCGGCTGGCAACGGCGGTTCGGGCTCGGGAGCCGAGAAGTCCAGCGACGAGCCGGTCGACGCGGACTTCGAGGTCAAGGCCTGATCGCTCGATGGCTGCCCGGCCGCCGGCCGGCGGCCGCGGAAGCAGGCAGGAGAGGCTGTCGGGAATCGTCGCTGCGCCGATTCCTGTCAGCCTCCGGCCTTTGCCCGCGCGCGGAGAGGCGCGCGGCCGGTCGCTGGGACGCGAGGGTGCGGACACCGGCCGGGTGCCGATGCAACCCGCTCCAGCGGGGCGGCTAGCGGGCCCAAACGGCCCTGTCCGGCCGACGACTCGCGGGGCGCCGGGGCGCTGGCGCGCCGTCGCCCAACCGGCGGCACGCAAACGCGTAGGCCCGGCCCCGGGCCGGTTTTCGTGGGCCTTCGAGCCGCAGCCGGTCGCTCCGGGGTTTGAGCGGCGCCCGTGGCGCGGCACACTGCCCCGGCGCCGTCCTCTGGACGCGACCGCCCCCCCGTCCCCGACCCGAGCCGACCCGTGATCGAAGTCCAAGACCTGACCCGCCGCTTCGGCCAGCACCTGGCCGTGGACGGGATCAGCTTCCGCCTGGAGGCCGGCGAGGTGGTCGGCTTCCTGGGGCCCAACGGGGCCGGGAAGACGACCACCATGCGCATGCTGACCGGCTATCTGCCGGCCACGCGCGGCTCGATCCGCATCGGCGGCTTCGACGTGCTGCGCGACTCCCTCGAGGTCCGGCGGCGCATCGGTTACCTGCCCGAGAACGTGCCGCTGTTCCGCGAGCTGCGCGTGATCGAGATGCTCGAGCTGCAGGCGCGCCTGCACCAGATCCCGGTCAAGGAGCGCGCCAAACGCATCGCCCAGGTGCTCGAGCGGGTCGGCCTGACCGACCGCCAGCGCTCGCCGATCGGCAGCCTGTCGCGGGGCCTGCGCCAGCGCGCCGGCCTGGCCGTG
>JBILNK010000308.1:0-3030 GCA_044375105.1 Planctomycetota bacterium | reverse complement strand
GGGGCCGCGCGGGCGCCAGGGTATCGCTGGCCGCGGCCGGCGGTCCGCCGAGCCGCTCCCACTGCGACATGGTCAGCTCGCACTGGGCCAACAGGCAGGGCGCGAGCCCGGGGGCTTCGAGCGGCAGAAGCAGGACGCCCAGCCGCGGATCCTGGCCCGGCGGGGCCGAGGCGGCGGCTTCCAGCGCCGCGGGGCCGCTCTCGAGCAGCTCGAGGGCCGTGGAGGGCAGGTGCAGGAAAGCGATCGACAGCGGGGCGCCGGGCGTCGCCGGGCGCGCCAGCGGCCAGAGCGCGCCGCTCGAGAGGCCCGGGGGCGCGGCCGCGTCCGGGGCCAAGGCTGCCAGGCGCTGGCGGGCGCGCTCGGCGCCGAAACCAGCGTCGATCGCCCGGGCGGTGGCGAGGCGCGCGCCGACCCGCGCCAGGGGCCCGCGCTCGGGCGCGGCGAAAGCGGCCACGGAGCGCGCCAATTCGGCCAATTTCGCGCTGCGCCACGCGGCGCCATCGCTGGCGCCGGCGGGCGGCTCCGCGGGCGGCCGCACCAGCAGGCCGCGGCGGCGCTCCACCAGGGCCTCGGCGCGGCCGAGCCAATCGAGCAGCGCCGGCCGGCGCTCGGGCAGGGCCGGCCACAGCGCCGCGGCTTCGCGCTCGAGATCCGCCAGGCGCTCGAGGTCCTGGAAACGCTCGCCGATCAAGCGCTCCGCGCGCCGGTTGACCAGCGCCAGCACCGCCAGCCCGGCCGCCAGCAGGCACAGCGCCAGGGCCGCGCTGAGCCGCCGGTTGCGCAGGGTCCATTTCTTGAGCTCGGCCAGCCCGCCGCTCTCGTAGGCGCTGACCACGCGACCCTCGAGGTGCGCGCGCAGGTCGTCGCGCAGGGCCTCCATCGAGGGGTAACGCAGCGCGGGCTCCCGCGCCAAGGCGCGCTCGGCGATCGCCAGCAGCTCGCCCGGCGCCGCTGGCGCGAGCCGCGCCAGCGGCGGCGGCGGGCCGGCGCGCAGGGCCGCCAGGGCCTCCCTCGCGTTGCCGGGGTAAGGCGGCCGGCCGCCCAGCAGCTCGTACAGCAGCGCGCCCAGGGCGTACACATCCGCAGCCGCGCCGACCAACTCCGGATCCCCGAGGGCCTGCTCGGGGGCCATGTAAGCCGGCGTGCCGACCACGTCGCCGGCCTGGGTGTCGAGGGCCGAGCCCTCGGCCGAATCGGGCCCGAACACGCGCTCGGCGCGGCCCGCATCCGACGACAGCCGCCGGGCCAGGCCCCAATCGACCACGTAGGTTTCGCCGAAACGCCCGACCATCACGTTGGCGGGCTTGAGATCGCGATGGATCACGCCGGCGTGGTGCGCGAAGGCCAGCGTCTCGGCCACGCGCAGCAACACGCCCACCAGGCGCGTCAAGCTCCATTCGCCCGTGGAAGTCTGCCGGCGCTGCTCGAGCAGCTCCGCCAGGTTCTGGCCCTCCACCAGGCGCATGGTGAAAAACGGCCGGCCTTCCGGATCGCGGCCGAGCGCGTGGATCGGCACGATGCCAGGGTGTTCGAGGCGCCCGGCGATGCGCGCCTCTTCGATGAAGCGCGCCAGCCGGCGCCGCTCCAGGGTCGGGTCCGCCCCCGGCGGCAGGCGCAGGCGCTTCAGCGCCAGGCGGCGCTCGAGGCGCGGGTCCAGGGCCGCGAAGACCTCGCCCATGCCGCCCTGCCCCAGGGGCTCCCCCAGGCTATAGCCCTGGCCCTCGAAATCGAGCCGCGGGGCCGACGGCACGGGCGCGAGCCAGGCGTCGAGCAGGGGCTCGTAGCCTTGATAGAGCTCGAACAGCTGCGCCAACTGGGCCTGCGCCTGCGGGTCGAGCTCGCGCTTCGCGCGCTCGAAGAAACGCTCGGGGGCCTCCGGATTCCCCGCTTCGCTGTCGGCCAGGTAGGCCGCCAGGAACTCCTCGGCGCGCTCTCGGGGCTGGCCGCTCACCGCCCTGTGGGTCCGGGTCCGTCCCCGGACGGAGGCTGTTCGGTCAGCTCGCGCAGGGCCGCCGGCAGCCGCGACAAGAGCGCCACGCGCGCGCGGGCGTGCAGCATGCGCGCCGCCCCGGCGCTCTTGAGCTCGAGCTGCTCCGCCAAGGCCTCGAACTCGAGACCGGCCCGGCGCAGCTCGAGCACCTGCCTCCACTGGGGCGGCAGCTCGGCCAGGGCCGTCGCCAGGCGCTCCTCGGCCTCGGCGCCGCGCGCTTCCTGGGAGGGGCTCGGCCCCGGGTCGGCGGGCCCGCACACGCTGCCCTCCTCGCTGGGCAGGGCCACCCGTCGCCGCAGATCGCGCTTCTCGCGCCCATGGAAGCGCGCCAGCTCGCGCACCCGATTCTCGACCAGCGCCGCCAGCCAGCGCAGGAACGAGCGCTCGTCGCGCAGCTCGAAGCGCGGAAAGGCCTCGACCACCTTCACCAGCGCCTCCTGCACCAGGTCGCCCGAATCCAGCTCGCGCCGCAGCTCCTGCCCGAGGCGCTGGCGCACCAGCGTCCGAATGCGCACCTGGTGGCGCTCGAGCAAGGCGGCCAGAGCGCTGGCGCTGCCCGCCTGAGCCTCCCGCAACAGCTCGAGCGTCCCCGCCGGCGGGGGTTCCTCCGGGCCTGAGCGCGGCTCGAGGGGCGACATGGCTCCCAGCCTATCCACCCCTCCCGGACGCCCCCGCCCCCGCCCCGGTTCCCCCGCCCCGGCCCGCCAGCTCCGCCCCTTGCGCCCCTTGCGCCCCTTGCGGCCCTAGCGCCCCCTACATCCCCCGCTGGCCCCCGCGAGAGCCGGGCCAATCCCCGGCCGCCGACGCGCCTCCCGTCCCCCAACGGCCCGCCCGAGGCCCTGGAGGTCCAGAGCCGAGTTCCCAGCCGACGTCGACCCGAGCGCCGAAGCGAGCATCCCCCGCCGCAGGGACCGCCGCGAGCACCAAGCCTCGAGAACCGCCCCGAGCCACCGAGGACCGACTCAGGAACCGCCCAGCCCCGCTCTAGATCCCTCCTCTGCTCTCCGAATCCCGCAGGATCTCTCAGGATCTCCTGTTTC
>JBILNK010000091.1:0-16657 GCA_044375105.1 Planctomycetota bacterium | reverse complement strand
GGTTCCGCCGGATAGCGCCGCCCGACCCAATCAGCGGAACGCCGCCAGGCCGGTCAGCTCGTTGGCCAGGGCCAGCGTATGGATATCGTGGGTGCCCTCGTAGGTGTAGACCGACTCGAGGTTCAGCATGTGGCGGCCGGTCTGGTACTCGAGGCTGATGCCGTTGGCGCCCAGCATGTCGCGGCCCACGCGGGCCTGGGCCAGGGCCATGTGCACGTTGTTGCGCTTGACCATGTTGACCATCGCGGGGGTCATCTGGCCCTGGTCCTTGAGCCGGCCGAGCCGCAGGCACAGGAGCTGGCCCATGGTGATCTGGGTGGCCATCTCGGCCAGCTTCATCTGCGGGATCTGATAGCCAGCCAGGGGCTTGTCGAACACGGTGCGTTCCTTGGTGTAGTTCAGCACCTCGTCGTAGACCGCCAGGGCGGCTCCGACCGCGCCCCAGGTGATGCCGTAGCGCGCCTGGGTCAGGCACATCAGCGGGTTCCTGAGGGAGGTCGTCTCCGGCAGGCGCATCGAATCCGGCACGCGCACGTCCTCGAGCACCAGCTCGCTGGTCACCGAGGCGCGCAGGCTCCACTTGTGCTTTTGCTCCGGGGCGCTGAAGCCCTTGAGGCCGGTCGGGATGCAGAAGCCGCGGATGCCCTGCTCGGTCTGGGCCCAGACGATCGCGACCTGGGCCACCGTGCCGTTGGTGATCCACATCTTGCGGCCGTTCAGGATCCAGTCCTTGCCATCCTTCTTGGCGAAGGTGCGCATGCCGCCCGGGTTGCTGCCGGCGTCCGGTTCGGTCAGGCCGAAGCAGCCGATCGCCTGGCCCTTGGCCAGCCTCGGCAGCCACTCGCGCTTTTGCTCCTCCGAGCCGAAGGCGTGGATCGGGTACATGACCAGGGAGCCCTGCACCGAGACGTAGGAGCGCAGGCCCGAGTCGCCGCGCTCGAGCTCCTGACAGATCAGGCCGTAGTGGACCGAGTTGAGCCCGGCACCGCCGTACTCCTCGGGGATGGTCGGGCCGAACACGCCCAGTTCGGCCAGTTCGGGGGTCAACTCGTGGGGGAAGCTGCCGGCCTCGAAGTGCTCCATCACCAGCGGCAGGAAGCGCTCGCTGACCCAGGCGCGGACGGTGTCGCGAACCATCAGCTCATCCTGGGAGAATTCGGAATCGAGCTTCAGGAAATCCAGTTGGCGGAAGGGCTGCATCGGGGCGGTTCGGGCCGGGTGGGCGTTGGTTGACTGGAGCAGGATAGCCCCTGGGCGGCGCTCCCGCATCGGCCCCCGGCCGGCCCTTGGGCCTACGGCCCGCCCCGGGGCCGGGCTAGGATCCGCTCTTATGGCCCGCTACCTGGTCACCTCCGCCCTGCCCTACGCCAACGGCCCGATCCACCTGGGCCACCTGATCGGCGCCTACCTGCCGGCGGACGTCTACGTGCGCACCCTGCGCATGCACGGCCACGAGGTCCTGTACCTGTGCGGGACCGACGAGCACGGGGTGGCGATCACCATCGGGGCCGAGGCCCAGGGGCAGGCCTACCCGGACTACGTGGCGCGCTGGCGGGCCGAGATCAAGCGCGCCTTCGACACCTTCGGGATTCGCTTCGACCAGTGGTCCGGGACCAGCATCTGCAAGCCCCACACGGCCCGCACCCACGCCTTCTTCCGGGCCCTCGAGCAGAACGGCTACTTTTTCCAGAAGGAGGGCGAGCAGCTCTACAGCCCGGGGGCCGGGCGGTTCCTGGCCGACCGCTACGTGGAGGGCACCTGCCCCAAGTGCGGGCACGACCCGGCCCGCGGGGACGAGTGCCCGCGCTGCGGCTCCTGGCTGGATGCCCTCGAGCTCGGCAACCCGCGCTCGAAATTGGACGGCAGCCCGCTCGAGCGTCGCCCCTCGGTCCACTGGCACCTGGACCTGCCCAAGCTGCGCGACGAGTTCATCGGCGCCTGGGCGCGCTCCCAGCCTTGGAAGCCCAACGTGCAGGCGTTCCTCGAGCGCCTGATCGAGGAGGCCCCGGCGCGGGCCATGACCCGCGACCTCGATTGGGGCGTGCCCCTGCCCGCCGAATACGGCGGCGGCGAGCACAAGGTGCTGTACGTCTGGTTCGACGCCCCGATCGGCTACGTCTCGATCGCCGAGCAGTGGGCCGAGGAGCGCGCCGCCCGCGGCGAGGGCCAGCCCGAGGATTGGCGCCGCTTCTGGCAGGATCCAGAGACGCGCCTGGTGCACTTCATCGGCAAGGACAACATCCCGTTCCACTGCCTGATCTTCCCGGCCATGCTGTACGGCACGAAGCAAGGCTACGTGCTGCCCCACGCCGTGCCGGCGATGGAGTTCTACAACCTGGAGGGCCGCAAGTTCTCGACCAGCCAGAACTGGACCATCGATCTCGCCGAGCTGGCCGAGCGCCACGACGTGGAGGCCGTGCGCTTCCACCTGCTGGCCAGCGCGCCCGAGACCGCCGACGCGGAATGGACCTGGTCCGGCTACCAATCGACGCTCAACGCGGGCCTGGCGGACCGCATCGGCAACCTGGCCACGCGCGTGCTGCGCTTCGTCGACAAGCACTGGGAGGGGCGCCTGCCGAGCTGCCCCCCGGCCCTGGCCGAGGGCTTCGACCGGCTGCTGCTCGAGGGCTGCGGCCCGATCGAGGACCCGGGCGAGCACCTCTTGGCCTTCCGCTTCCGCCGCGCGGCCGAAGCCCTGCTGCAAAACGCCAGCGTCGCCAACGTGTTCGTCGATCGCAGCGAGCCCTGGGCGTTGCGCAAGACCGACCCGGAGCGCGCCGGGGCGGCCCTCGCCACCGCGGCCGAGTGGCTCGGCCTGCTGGCGCGCTGGATGGCGCCGATGATGCCCACCAAGGCGGCCCGGCTGTGGGCCATGCTCGGCCAGGCCGGGCCGGTCGAGGCCGCCGGCTGGCCCACCCTGCCGGCGCCGGGCCGCTGGCGCTGCCTGGTCCCCGGCTCGCGGCTCGGGGCCGTCGAGGGCCTGTTCACCAAGCTGGACGAGGCCGGGGTGGCCGCGGAGGCGGCCCGGCTGGGCCGCCTCGGGCAGACGCCCTGACGGTCTGAGAAGAACCTCACTCGGGCGCAGCCGGAGCCGATCGTCTCCCAGCCTGCCAGCGGCGCAACCAGGGCCGAAAAACAAGAGAAGCCGCCGCCGGGCGAACCCGGGCGGCGGCTGCACTCGTGCGGAGGTCGGGCGTGCCTGGAGGGCGCGCTCGGCACCTCCTGGGGATCACATCGCCGGAGCGGCGGCGGCCTTGGAGGCGCGCTTGGTGCGGCGCTTGGTGGAGCGCTTCTTGGAGGCGCGCTTGCCCGCGCGCTTGGCAGTGCGCTTGCCGGCCTTCTTGGCGCCGCGCTTGGCGGTGCGCTTGGCACCACGCTTGGCGGTGCGCTTGGCGACTTTCTTGGCTTTCTTCTTGGCCATGGGATGAGTCTCCTCGGACTCGGGGGTGGTTGGGTCGGCGTCTTCGGAACGCCAGGACCACGACATCCCTTGTGTCATCGGCGCCAGGGCTGAGAACCTTTCCTGGGAAGCCGGAAAAATTCCCAGATTTCGAGTTCGCGAGGCGGTGCTGGCTGGAATGCGCCGCTCCCGAGCGATCTCGATGCGCCCGACGCACAGCCTCAAAGGCTGCCGTTGCGCACGCCGCGCAACGGCGCTTGCGCTGAGTCGCCAAGCTCGCTCGCCCAGACCGCGCGCAGCCAGCGGGGCCGCTGCGGGCCCGCAGCGAAGGCGGCGCGGGGGGCCGCAGACAGGAGCCCAGCTCGGCGCAGACCCGCCGGGGCTCGCTCCCCCCGAGCCGGATCAGAACAGCTCGTCCAGGGCCGCCGTGGCGTCCTTGGAGAAGCCGGCGCCCAGGTCCGTGGTGCGGTTCTCGGCCAGGATCGAATCGAAGATCGCCCGCAGGCGCGAGGAGGTCTCCTGGGCGTAGAAGCGCACCAGGCCCAGGTTGGTGCGGTCGTCGAACAGGGTCGCCATCAAGGTCCGGCTGCCGACCAGCTGGAGCTGGATCGAGTCGCGCTGGCCCTGGTGGAACATGACCGAGAACTCGGTCTCGCCCAGCAGATGGGCGATCTCGCAGGTGGCGGCGAAGGAGCCGGCCACCAGGGCCGAGATGGTGTCCTCGGAGGTGTTGAAGGACTCTCCGCGGCGGGTCACTAGGTGGCCGTCCCGGTCGATCAGCATCACGCAGCGCGACTTGCTGAGCTCGAGGAAGGCGTCCAATTCGGTGTGCAGGCGCTCGATGTCCTGGGTGTAGAAGACCAGGCGCTGCTGACGAAGGGCGGAGTCTTTCATGGTGTGCGTTTGGAGCGCGGCGCCTGGAGGATCAGATGAACTTGAGCAGCACGAAGACCACCAGGCCTCCGATCACGGCGGCGGCGGCGATCATCAGCAGGGTTTTGGTCGTGCCGCCGGCGGCCGGTGCGGGCTGCGGAGCGGGCACGGCCGGGCGCTTGGGCGACAGACCTGCGCTCTGCGGCGGCATGGCCGGGCGGGTGGACTGGGGCCGGGCTCCCGCTGAGTTCTGGGGGGCCTGGGAGGAGGCCGGCTTGGGAGCCGCAGGCTTGGCGGCCTGGGCGCCGGGCGCGGGCGGGCGCGAGGCGGCGGCAGGCGGCGTGCCGCCGGCGCGCGGGGTCGGGCTGGCCGGGGGGCGCGAGGCACCGGGTTCGGGCCGCGGCGCGGGCGCGGGGCCGCGTCCCCCGAGCGGATCGCCCTTCTGGCGCGGCGAGACCACGTCCAGGTCCGGCAGCGTCACCCCGCCGCGGGCGGCGGGCGCGCTCGGAGCCGGGGCCGCCGGCATCGCGGCCGCGGGGCCGGCGGGCTCGGGGCGCTTGGCGGCGCCGCCGGCGGCGGCCGGGCGCGCGCTGGCCGGAGCGGCGGCCGCGGCGACCGGCTGCGGGGCCGCGCTGACCGCGGGCGGCGCCGGGATCGGAGCCGGCGGCTGCGGCACGGCGCTCTCCTTGATCGTCGGCAGGGCCGCTTCGACCTTGGCGGCCGAGTGGAAACCGGTGCGCGAGAGGCTCGGCGCACCGCCGGCACATTCGGCCTGGATGTTGCGCAAGACCAGTGTGGCCAGGCCCTTGAGGGTCGGGAACACGCCCTGGCCATTGAAGGCCACGGCCTCGAAGGTCGGCGCCCCGTGGGGGTTCAGCTTGGCCTGCATCTCCTCGAGGGAGACCACCTCGGGCAGGTCGCGCTTGTTGAACTGGATCACGTGCGGCAGGGTCGCCAGGCTCTTGCCGTACTCGTTGAGGTTTTCCTCCAGGTTGCGCAGGGCCTCCAGGTTGGCCTCCATCGCATCCGGGCCGGAATCGGCCACGAAGATGACCCCGTCGACCCCTTGCAGCACCAGCTTGCGGGTCGAGTTGTAATACACTTGCCCGGGCACGGTGTACATCTGGAAGCAGGTCTTCATGCCGGCGATCGTGCCCAGATCGAGCGGCATGTAGTCGAAGAACAGCGTACGGTCGCCGTCGGTGGAGATGCTGGTCAGGTCGCCGCGGTTGTTGGCAGGGGCGCGCTGGTGGACGATCTCCAGGTTGGTCGTCTTGCCCGACATCCCGGGCCCGTAATAGACGACCTTGGCATTGATCTGCTTGAGAGCGAAGTTGATTTGCACCATGGCGGGCTGGGGCGGGACTCGGGTTCGGCGGCGGTGTGGCGGCTGCGGTCGGGTGGAAGGCGGGTCGGGCGCTGTGGGCGGTCGGTCCTGCGGGTCGGCGCGGGTCAGCTCCGCTCGGGGCTGCGCGGTGGCTGCGAGGCAAGGGGAGGTTGAGCTGGAGTGAGCGGGGCCGGTGAAGGCACGGCCGGCGGCGGCACCTCGGCGGAGGGCGCGGCCCCCCCCATCGAACGCAGCACGCGCTGCAGACGCGCGGCGGCTCCATCCATCGGCAGACGCAGCTCCTCGTGCGAAGTCCCGGCGTCGAGCAGCGCCATCAGCAGCCCGCCGCGCACCTGGCGCATCACCAGGCTGCCGCGCACGGCGCACAGCACGGCCCGCACGGGCTGATCCCAGGAGAGCTCCCCGGCTTGACGGGACAGATCCTGGTACCATTGGCTAGCCAGGGCCGAAAGCCCGTCCAGATCGAGATCGAGGCCTTCGGTGGGGGCCTTCGCGCCGGGCACGAAGATCGGCACGCCATCGCTGGTCACCAGCCCGGAGTAGCGCACGCCGGGCAATTGGCTCAGGGGTTCGAGGATCTCGATCATGCGGCCTCCTGGGAGCTGTGTTCTCCCCCGACCAGGTCGACTAAGGCATCCGTTTGGGCTGCCGTGGTGGCCGACGTGGACCACAGCGCGGCGGCGTCGCGTTCACCTGCGACGACGATCAATCGGCCAAAGCGGCCCTCGATCTCCAATCGTTCCAGGGAACCCAGAGACAGGCGCCGGGCGCTGGATCTGGCCCCGTGCAGCATCGAGCGCACCACGCGCGCCGTGCGATCGGCCGTGGCGGCTTTGGGCCCCTCGATCAGGGCCGTGGCGCCGCGCAGGTACAAGGCCGCGCGCAAGCCGTCCTGCCCGGCCAGGTCCTTGAGCACGCCGCGTACATCGACCGGCGGCCCGGCCTGGTCGCGCTTCTCGGCGGCCACGTCCTCGAACAGCTGCCCGCTCTGCTCCACGCTGCGCAGGGCCTGCTCGACCGACGGGGCTCCGGCGGCCTTGGCTTCCAAGCTGCGGAAGCGGGCCTCCAGGGCCGGCTCGCCCGGGTGCAGGTCGAGCAGCCGCATCACGGCGTCCTTGGCATCCGCCCAGGCGCCGATCAGGCAAGACAGCCGCAGGCGCAGCTTGTGCGGCCGCGAATCGCGCGGCAGGCCTGCTTCGGCCTCCATCAGCACCGCGTAAAGCCGCTGGCCGATCTCGCGGCCGCGGTCCGAAAGGAAGCGCTCGGCCAGCACGCGTGCCAGCAGCAGGGTCGCCTCCGGCTCCCGGCTCACCTCGCGCCAGGCCTTGGCGGACTCCTCGGCGCGGGCGATCTGGCCACATTCCAGCAGCAGCTCGGCGTAGCTCTGGTACAGACCCGGACGGGGCGCCTGGGCCAGCTCCGCCTCGAGCAGCGCCAGGCGGTGCTCCTGGCCCTGCTTGCGCACGCGGGCCGCAAAACGGGCCAGCTCTCCGTTGCCGGGGAAGCGCCGCTGGCCCTCGAGGCACACGCGCTGCGCGCCGGCCAAGTCGCGCAGGCGCAGGTGCTCCTGGGCCAGCGCTACATAGCCGGACGGCGAGGGTCGATCGGCGACCCGGCGGCGCGCCTTGCGCAGGCGTCCCTCGATGAACCAGCGGAAGATCATTGCGGTAACTCGCCCTCCAGGGCGGAAAGCGCGGCGATGTCGCGGATCACCCGCTCTCGCCGCGGCCAATCGGTCGATGCCAGGCTCAGGGCCTGCTCGAACAGGGCCTGGGCCTCGGCGAAGCGCTGCGCTTCCGCCAGGCGGCAGCCCTCGAAATACAACTGCTCGGCGGCGCGCTGCTGGTCCTCGGCGAATCGCGCGGGCGCAGGCTGCGGGGCATGTTCGAGTCGACGCCGCTCCGCGGTCAGGGCCACCTTGAGCCGCGCACGCTCTTCGATCACCGCCAAGCAGCCGCCCCACAGCGGATAGGCCGCCATGAAACTCTCGAGCTCGAGCAAGCGCCGCTCGACGGACTGCGGGTTGTCGGCCAGCACCACATCGAGGTCCCGGTAAGCGGTGCGCGCGGCTTGCTCCCACAGGAACACAGCCAAGCCCAGGCCCAGCGCCAAGGCCCCGATGGTCGTGCGCATCAGCAGGCGTTCACGCGCCGTGCGCCGTCCTTGCCGCTTTCCGGCGATGGTCTGGGCTACCCGCTTGGCGTGGGGGTGGCTGGGCTCGACCGCGCGCAGTCGTTCGAGCTCGCGCTCCGCGCAGCCGAAGCGCCCAGCCCGGGCGGCCTGGTCGGCGCGCGCCAGGTGCTGGGTGGCCGTATGGGTGCGTGCCAGAGCGCGCTCCCGGAACTCCCTCAGGGCCGACTCCAGCCGCGGCTCCTGCCCGAGGACCTGCCAGCCCAGGGTCAGCCAGGCGCTGGCGCGCTGCTGCCGGCCCTCGAGTTCGCGCCGCCCGGCGATCTCCAAGAGCTCGGGCACCGGATCGAGGTCCGCATCAGGCTGATCGACCTGCTGGCCGAGCTCGATCAGCAGAGCCGCTTCGCGGCCCTCCCAGCTCGGCGAGCGCGACAGGGCCGCGCGCAATGCCTCCAGATACCGCCGAGCCTCCGCAGGCGTCAGCCGTGCGCAGTATTCCCTGCGTGCGGCTAGATGCTCCAAGGAGTCGTGCTCGCTGCCGCCGAGGACAGCGTCGATCATCGAGGTGAGACTCAAGGTCTAGGCGCCTGGAAAGCAGACGCTGAGCCCTCTTCGGCCGCACCCACCGCGCCCCTGAAGACGGGTCCCAATCCCGGCCAACCCGCGCCACTCCGCCCGAGGCCCATCCGCTCGCGCCCCTCAGGCGTTGCCGAAGACCGGGAAACAATTTCCGTGGCGCCGCTGAACCGCCGCCCAAGGTGTCCAGATGGTCGCGGCTCCCGAAGCTCCCGACACTCCCGAGGCTCCCGACACTCCCGAGGCTCCCGAGGCTCCCGGGCCGGACCCAACTCCCCAGGCGAGCCGCGCGAGCGACCGCTCGCTGGCTCGCGCGCGCCCCGCCGTTCCCAAGGGGCGCGCGCCAAGTCCGCCGTCCGCTGGCCCGGGCGCCTTCAGAATAGCGGGAACAAGCTCTGGTTGGCGCTCGAGTTGCCGGCCAGGTCGCGGACCAACGGGACCGTCAGGTCCTCGCCGTCCTGGAACGGCGCGGCCAGCTGCAGGCGCACGGCGCGCTCTCCCAAGGCGCTCACGGCGCTGACGGCTTGGCCGCCGCCCGGCAGATAGTTGCTGGTCAATAGCATCACGCTCGGATCGCAGGCTTCGCTGAACAGCAGCGCCAGGGTCCGGCCGGTCGGATCGAAACGGCGGTCCACGAAGGCCGAGACCAGCTGGGGGTCCTCAGTGTCGCCAGCGAAGACCGGCAGGGTGTTGATCGGCGTCTGGATCGTATTGCCGGCGAAGTCCGCCAGGCCGACGATCGAGAGCTGCACCTGGACCTGCTGGTCGAATTCGATGCCCGCGGGCAGGAACAGCCGCACGGTGTCCCCCACCGAGCTGTATTCGAGCTGGGCCTGGGCCAGGTTCACAGCCGTGGAGCCCAGGGTCAGGCTGTAGCGGCTGGAGTCGAGGGCCAGGGCCGGATTCAGAGGCTCATTGAAGGCGATTTCGAGGTAGTCCCCGCCCAAGCCTTCGACCGCCACGGCCTGCACCGCGCCCGAGAGCAGCGGCGGCGTCTGGTCCGCGGCGGCCACCGCCAGGGTCTGGTTGCCGACATTGCCGGCCAGGTCGGTGGCGGTCACGTTGAGCGCCTGTCCCACGGTCGGAGCACTTTGGAAGCTGACCCGCACGCTGCGCGGGCCGAGTTCGACCAGCCCCGTGGCAGGCACGCCGTCGAGCACGAACAGGTTGGCCGTACCGGCCAGCTGGCAGGCTTCGCTCAGATCCACCAGCAGAGCGCTCGGATTCTGCGGGTCGAGGCGCACGCGGGCTGGGCTGATGCCCGGCGGCGTGGCGTCTCCACTCGGCGATCCGGCCGCGTTGGTCAGCGGAGCTGGGCCCACACCCTGGGCCGTGTAGAGCCCCTGGAACCCGACTTCGTAGGCGTGGCTGAGGCTCAGGTTGCTGGCGCCCGCCAGGGTCAGCAGCAGCTGGTCCGACGGGAGGGGCGCCGCCACGGCGCCCGCCAGGGGCACGGTCAGCAGGGTCGTGGCGTCGTAGAGCACGTAGTTGCCGAGCGACTCGAGGCCCAGGGCGGACATGGGCTCGCTGAAGGACAACAGCACGCGGTCGTTGCGCTCGCCCGGCAGGATCTCGAAGCTGCCGCCCGAAGGGGCGAAGCCGGCCTGCTGGCCGCTCTCGGGCTCGATCGCCGCGCGGAACAGCGCAAAGGCCGGGTTGCCGGCCAGATCCGCAAGACCGCGCACCGTCAAGGTGTTGATGCCCGGCGCGACCACCTGCCCGAAGGTCAGGCGCACGCCGCGCCCGTCGCTGGACAGGGCCACAGCCGAAGGCTGGCCGATCACGTTGCCGGCCTGGTCGTGGAGCTGATAGACCGCGTCCGCGTCGTCGAAGGCGCCCAGGCCCTCGTCGAAGCGCACCACCACCTGGTTGTTCTGAGGCGGGGCCAGGACGAACAGGGCTTCGACCGCCGGCAGGCGGCTCTCGACCGAGATCGACGCCGTCTGGGCACCGCCGGTGTAGAGGTTACCCCCCAGGTCGCGCACGCCCTGGAAGTCGAGGCGCAGCTCCTGGCCCTGCTGGAACGAGACGCTGTCCGCAAGGACCAGCGTGGCGGTGTTGGTGCCGCTGTCCCAGGTGGCGCTCGAAAAATCGGTGGTGATCGGCGTGCCCGGCGGCGACTCGAGCAGCCAGCGGGAAGGGGCCTGCACATCCGCCGGATACATCCCGTCGCTGAAAGTCACGCGCACCTCGTCGTTGTCGGGCCCCTCGACGCCGACGGCCACGACGCTGACGATGGCGGGAGGCGTGATGTCGGTCGAGAAGCACTGCACGCCGCTGACCGGGGCGATCTGGTTGCCAGCCAGGTCCAGGAGCCCGCTGACGGCCAGGGTGACCACCCCGGGCACCGCCGGTCCATTCAGCGTCAAGCGCACCACGTCGTTGCCGCCCTCCCAGGAGGCCGACACCAGGCTCAAGCCCCCGGAGGGCGTCCAATTGGCCAGGGTTTCCGCGCTGGTTTCGCGCAGGGCCTCGCTGACGCGCACGTCCAGGGTGCGGCCGGTCGGGTCGAAGATGCGGTTTTGGGTGATGAAAGAGATCCCCGGGGCCAGAGTGTCGCCGCCGACGGTGCCGTTGAATGGCGCGGAAAAGGCCTGCCCGTCGATCTCGAGCACGTTCTGCGGCGTCAGGCTGAAAGCCAGCCCGTTGGCGAAATCCTGCCCCAAACCGACCACCAAGGTCGAGTTCAAGAGGTCGTAGGCAAACGTGGCGCTCGCCAGGTTCACAGGACTGCCGTCGACGCTCAGGCTCCAGCTGCCGGGCAGCGCGGCCTGGGCCGGCGCCAGGGCCTGGGTGGTGACGACCCGCAATTGATCGTTGAGCGCGCCGGCGATTGTGCGCACCTCCGGATTGCCCTGGTAGCCGTTGGCGAAGGTCGCGCCGGCCTGCACGGCGATCGGCGCGCCGCTGAAGGGGTTGCCGTGGGCGTCGAGCAGCCCGATCACGGTCAGGTTGGCCAGCCCGGGGATCACCGGCTGGGCGAAGCGCAGCCGCACGCTCGACGCGGTGGTCTGCACGACCTCGGTCGGGAAGGTCGGGAAACCGACCGTGTAATTGACCAGGCCGCCGGCGAACAGGGGGTCCATGGCCTCGCTGAAGCTCAGGTCGACCACCCGCCCGAAGGCATCGGCGGACAGGTTCTGAACGAGGCCCAGGGCCGTGGGGGCGGTGCTGTCGCCGCTGGCGTTGCCGGAGAGCGGCGCGGCGCTGACCGGCGTGTCGGCCACGGAGGTGAGCCCCTGGACCCGCAGGGTGAAGCTGCCGTGCAGGTTGGCGTTGGCGGCGGTCTCGATCGTCAGGCGCTGCTGGGCCACGTCGAAATCGAGCTCAGAGTCCGCCAGGCTCTGCTCGAATGAGCCCGCGGTCAGCACCCAATTGGCGCCGGAAGCCACCGAATCGGGCACCACGCGCGGGCCGCTGAATTCGACCAACAGCGTGTCGTTGCCGAGGCCGGCGCCCTGGGTTGCGGAGAGCACCTCGAAGGTCGGCGCGCTGGCATCGCTGGTCTCGACCGCGAGCGGCGCCTCGGGCACGCTCTCCTGGCCGACCACCGCCACGCTGTGGCTCGGCGTCACGCGCTGGTTCCAGACGACCACCAAGCGCTGTGTCTCGACCGGATCCGGGGTCACGCTGAGGGCCTGCTGGCCGCCGCTGGCCTCCAGGCTGCCCGGGCCGATCAGCGGGGCCGCGGCGGCGAAGGTCAGCACCGTGGTGCGCCCGTCCGGGTCGAGGCCCAGATCCTGCAGGGCCTCCAGCAGGGCGTTGTCGCCGCCGTCTCCGCCGGAGCAGCCCGGCAGGCACAGGGACAGCAGAAGGGCGAACAGGACCGGGAGGCCGAAGTGCCTCGAAGCGAAGGGGGAGCTCATCGGGTGGGGGCATCGCCCGCGGCTGCGATCTGTGCGCGCCGGGAACGACGGAACGCGCCTATCGGTGCGCCCCCCGCGGCGCTTGAAGCCGCCGCCTGGCCCTTCCCCGGCCCGGGCCGCGCCTCGCCCCGCGCCCCGCTTCGCGACGGCGCGCCCCCGCGCCCCCTCCCGACTCCGGATCAATACAGCGCCAAGGGCTCGGCCACCTGCGCCAGCCGGGCGCCGAGCGCCGCGGACCAGCCGAGCCCCTGCGCCGCCAGCGTCACCCCGGCCAGCCCGGCGCCCGCGCCGAGCTGGAACTCGAGCCCGAAGCGCGCGCCGCCCTCGGGCAGGAGCGGCAGCAGCGGCGCCAAGCTGCCCGGCTCGAGCCCGAGGGTCCCGAGCTCCGGCGGCGCCAGCGGCAGGGGCGGCCCGGGCAGCCCCAGCATTAGCCAGCCGAGCTCGGCCCCGGGCAGCTCCAGCGCCAATCGCCCGGTCGCGCCGGGCCGCAGGCTCTGCCGCAGGGCCAGCGGCTCGGGCGCCAGCCGGAACAGGCGCACCTGGCCCGCGCCGCCGAACTGGTTGGCATGCACGGCCTTGTGGCCCAGGGCCAGACGCCGCCCGTCGGGCGACAGCTCCAGCGCCTCCACGGAACCGGGCAAGCTGACGCTCGAGCTCGCTTGGAACAGGGGCGCCGCGAAGACCAGCAGCTCCGGCTCGGCGCCGCCCTGGCCCCACAGGCCGAAGGCCAGGCGCTCGCCCCCGGGCGCGATCGCGGCCGCGGAGACGAAGTTCTGCAGCGGCAGCTGCGGGCCCTCGTGCTGATAGAGCAACTGCTGCCCGACCAGCGCGCCCGCGGCGGAGAAATTCAGACGCTCGAGGCGCACGCCGCGCCCGTGGACCTGCTGCCAATATCCCGCCGCCAGGTCGCTGCCGTCGCCGTCGAGGGCCAGGGCGGTGGGCAGGTGCGCGGCCGGATTGGGCTGGTTCCAAAGCAGCGCCAGATCCGCGGCCGTGCCATCGAGCAGCGAGACGCCCGCCGGTCCGCCCACGGCGATGCGCCGGCCGTCGCCGGAGAGCGCCAAGGCGCTGGGGGCCTGGGCCAGGGCGCGGCTGGCGAGCAGGTTCAAGTCGCCGTCGAACAGCCAGAGCTGCGTATCGCTGGCCAGCAGCAGCCGATCGCCGGCTTGGCTGGCCGCCAGGCCGCGCAGGGCCGCGCCGGAGAGCTCGCGGCTCGCCAGCAGCAGCGCGGCTTCGGGCTCGCGGGCTTCGATCCACAGACGCTTGCCCGCCGGATCGAGGCGCGCCAGGAACAGGCGCGGCGGCGTGCCGATCAGGCGGCTCGGGCCCTCGGGCAGGGGCGCGAGGTGAATGGAGATCGCGGCGGTCAAGGCGCCGGCGCCGAGCGCCGGATCGAGGCGCTCGAGCCGCGCCGTGGCCAGGCCGCCGCTCGGCGCCTCTGGCGACAGGCTCCAGCGCCGGCCGCCGGCGACCGCCACACGCACCGGCTGGGAGCTCGAGGCCGGCGCGCTGCGCGCGGCCAAGAGCGGCGCCATCTGCCCCGCCGCCGTCAGCTCCCACTGGGCGCCCAGCAGGGCCTGCCCCGGCGCCTGCCCGGACAAGCCGGCCAGGATCGAGAGCCCCGGGCCGTCGAAGGCCAGGGAGCGGCACAGCCAGGGGCCCGCGGCGGGCGCCGCCAGGCTCCAGCGCGGCCCCGGCGCGAAGGGAGCGAGGTCGAAGCCGGTCGGCGCCTGCGCGCGGGCGGCCGCGATCGGAAACGCCGTCGCCAGGATCAGAGCCGCCGAAATCCGCCCGAGGTGTCCCATGGAATCGGGGGCGCGCCGCTCCGATGCCAGCCTGGAGCCCGGTTGAAAGCTACCCCGCTGGAGCGGCCCCGGCCGGCGTCCCACAGAGCGTCTGCGCCGCTCTCCGCAGCCCGCGCCGACCCGCGCCGCCTCCGCCGCCCGCGCCGCCCGCTCTGCCCACAGCCACACCGCCCCGCCGCCCAAAGCGCCCCGCGCATCGCCGCCGCCCCCCGCCCAACCGCCCGCCGCCCTTCGGCCGGGGCGCCCCGGGCCGTACCATGCGGCCCCCCGAAACCGAGCCCGCCCCATGCAGAGGACCGAACTCTTTTCCGCCCACCAAGCCCTGGGCGCCCGCATGATCGACTTCGGCGGCTGGGAGATGCCGGTGCAGTACGGGCCGATCCTGGAGGAGGTCCAGACCGTCCGCCAGCAGGGCGGCCTGTTCGACCTGGGCCACATGGGCCGCATCGAGGTGCGCGGCCCGGACCGCATCGCCTTCTGCGACAAGCTGGCCACCTGCCGCGTGGCCAAGATCCCGCTGCGGGCCATCCGCTACGGGCTGCTGTGCCGCGAGAACGGCATGCCCATCGACGACATCCTGGTCTACCAGGACGAGGACCACGTGTTCCTGGTGGTCAACGCCTCGAACACCGAGCGCGACCTGGCCTGGCTGCGCCAGCACGCCGCCGGCCAGCGCGTCGAGATCATCGACCGCACCGACGAGCTCGGCAT
Source organism: Planctomycetota bacterium (assembly GCA_044375105.1). GTDB lineage: Bacteria > Planctomycetota > UBA1135 > UBA1135 > JBIKLM01. Next base: position 1,948 of record JBILNK010000091.1, on the reverse strand, counting down.
GATCGCCCTGCAGGGCCAGATCAGCGAGCGCGTGCTGCAGCAGGTGACGACCGACTGCCAGCTCTCCGGCCTCGGCTACTACAAGTTCGCCTACGGCACCGTCTGCGGCCTCGAGCGCATGCGCATCAGCCGCACCGGCTACACCGGCGAGGACGGCTTCGAGCTCTACGTGCCGAAGGGCCACGCGCGCCGCGTCTGGGACCGCCTGCTGGAGGTCGGCCGCGAATTCGGCCTGGCCCCGATCGGCCTGGGCGCCCGCGACACCCTGCGGCTCGAAGCCGGCATGCCGCTCTACGGCCACGAGATCAGCGACGAGCTCAACCCGATCGAAGCGGGCCTGTCCTTCGGCGTCTCCCTGGTGCCCGAAAAGTCCGGCACCCTGGGCTACGCCGCCCTCAAGGCGATCAGCGAGCGCCCGACCAAACAGATCGTCGGCCTGACCACCGAAGGCCCGCGGGTCCCGCGCCAAGGCCACGCCCTCTACGCCGGCCCGCGCCAGGTGGGCTTCGTCTGCTCCGGCTCGGTCTCCCCCACCATCCAAACCAACATCGCCAGCGCCTACGTCGAGCTGCCCTACGCCGCCATCGGCACGACCCTCGAGCTCGACCTCAAAGGCAAACGCCAAGCCGTGACCGTCCGCGGCCTGCCCTTCTACTCCCGCAAGCGCTGACCCGCGCCCGCAAGCGCTGAGCTGCGCCGCAAGGACTGAACCGCACCAACAAGCGCTGAATCTCCGCCGATTCCGGCCTCCTTCCGCGCCCCACCACACCGGCCACCTCCCACCGGAAGCCTCGACTCGGCCGCTCGTCGAGCGCCTGCCCCCGCTCCGCTCCCCACGCCCCCAACCAGCGCGACCGCACTCCCCCGGCGGTCGCCCGAGACCCCACCCCACGACCCGACAGCCCCATGCGCCCCAACGACCGCAAGTACACCAAGACCCACGAGTGGGTGAAGATCGACGGCGACGTCGCCCTGATCGGCATCACCGACCACGCCGTCAACGAGCTGTGCAGCGGCAACGAAGGCGACCTGGTCTATTGCGACCTGCCCGAATCCGGCCGCCTGGTGGAAGCCGGCGAATCCTTCGGCGAAATCGAGTCCGTCAAGGCCGTCTCCGACCTCAACGCCCCCATCTCCGGCGAGGTCCTGGAAGCCAACCCGGCCATCGAAGACCACCTCGAGATCCTCTCCCGCGATCCCTGGAACGAAGGCTGGATGATCAAACTCAAGCCCAAGTCCAAGAACCTCGACGGCCTGATGAGCGCCGCCGACTACGAGAAGTACATCGCCAAGTGACCCCCCGCGCGCCCCGCGCCCCAAGCGCCCCCGGCGCACCACCCCCCCTCGCGGCGGCGCCCCCAGCGCCGCCGCGCGCATTTCCACCCCGCCCTCACCGCCCGTCCCCACTTCACCGCCGATCAGCGGAAATCAGCGCCCACCGATCGCCGTCGCTTGAGGCGCGCACCAAGACCCACCAGGCCCCTCCGCGCTCGCCCGCCGCTCTCGCCCGCCAGACAGCGCCCACAAGACAGCGCCCACAAGACAGCGCCCACAAGACAGCACTCACAGGGCAGCACTCACAGGGCAGCACTCACCAAACCTCGCCCAGCAGACCTCGCTCGCCCCTCCGCGCCCCTATGTCCCCGCTCCTGCCCCACCTCGATTCGCCAGCCGGCTACCAAATGGCCCTGGACGAAGCCTGCCTCCTGGGCCTAGCGGGCGAGCTGACCCTGCGCACCTACACCTTCGCCCCCTCCGCCTGGTCCCTGGGCTTCTTCCAAACCCTCGCCGACGTCCCCGCCGTGCTAGCCGCCCACCAAGCCGGCTACCCCGTCGTCCGCCGCGCCACCGGCGGCGGAGCCATCCACCACCAACACGAACTGACCTTCTCCCTCTCCGCCCCCCCCCCCCCCCCCCCCCCGCCCCCCCCCCCCACCCCCCCCCCCCC
>JBILNK010000068.1:0-19915 GCA_044375105.1 Planctomycetota bacterium | reverse complement strand
CTCTCGCCCCGACCACTTCTCTGGGCCTGTGTTCTCTGGGCTCTTGCTGGGGCATTCCGGTGGGGCAGCGGATCTGGGCCCTTTCCGGTGAACTCGGCATTCCGGCTCCAGCTGTCCGGTCCCCGGGGCATTATTCGACAAGCCGGGTTCTTTCGGGCGCCAGTTGGACTGGCGCGGCCGCCAGCCCACCCTCGATCGGAACGGGGGCGGATCGGGCCCCCTCGCAGGACATTGGGCGTCCGCGCGCCGAGGCCGGGCCGGGGACTGGCCGCCACCCCCGGCGGGGAATTCCGGACTCGGGCCGCGGGGACCGCCTTTGCGTCCCGGGCTGCGCTTCAGACGTGCGGAGCTTCCAGGTCCCAGCGGGGCAGCGGGTCCTCGAAGGCGCTCCAGCCCGCTTCGCCCAGGGCCAGCTCCTCGGGGCGCAGCAGGGCCCGGGAGATCGCCTTTTGGAGGCGTTCGCGCGGCAGGTCGATGCCGATCAGCACCCATTCCTGGCGCAGATCGCCGAATTCCGGGTCCCAGGCGCGTTCGATCTGCTGGCGCGCCTCGCCGCTCTCCGGCCAGGCCTCGCGCGGGGTCAGCGCCCACCAGGTGCCGGCCGGGTCGACCGTGGCCTGCTGCCCGGCGGTCTGCAGCAGCACCTTGACCCGCGGACGGCTGGCGACCCACACGAAGCCCTTGGAGCGCAGCACCTGGCGCATCAGCGGCGATTGCAGGAAGTCCATCAGGCGCTTTGGGTGGAACGGGCGCCGCGCGCGGAACACCAGCGAGCCGAAGCCAAAGGCCTCGCTTTCCGGGCGGTGCTCCTCGAGCAGCGCCTTGGCCCAGCCGGAGGAGGCCTGGGCGAGTTCGAGATCGAAGGAGCGCGTGTGGATCAGTTTCTCGAGCGGCACGCGGCCCTTTTCGGCGCGCACGATCTCGGCGCCCGGATTGAGGTCGTGCAGCAGGCGCTCGAGCTGAACCAGCTGGGCCGGGGAAACCAGGTCGATCTTGTTGATCACGATCAGGGTGGCGAATTCGACCTGCTCGATCAGGAGCTGCGCCACGGCGCGGCGGTCCTGCTCGTCGCTGGCCCAGCCGCGCTCGGAGAGCTCCTCGGCGCTGCCCGCGTCGCTCAGGAAGCGCTGTGCATCGACCACGGTCACGAGGGTGTCTACGGCCACCCGGTCGGCGACCGAGGCGCGGTCCTCGAACTCGAGGCACAGGGTCTGGGCCACCGGCAGGGGCTCGGAGATGCCGGTCGACTCGATCACCAAGGCGTCGTAGCCGCCCTGGTCGGCGATGCGCCCGACCTCCTCCAGCAGGTCCTCGCGCAGGGTGCAGCAGATGCAGCCGTTGGAGAGCTCGACCAGACGCTCCTCGCTGCGGTCGATCGAGACCCCGGCCTGCTGAGCGGCCAGCAGCAGAGCGCCGTCGACGCCCTGCTCGGACATCTCGTTGACCAGCACCGCGATGCGCAGGCCCGCGCGGTTGGTCAGGATCTGGGCCAGCAGGGTGGTCTTTCCGGCGCCGAGGAAGCCGGACAGGACGGTGACGGGAAGACGCATGCCAAGGAATAATGCCGATCAGCCGGGTCCGGTTCCCGTTTCTTCGGGACCCGGGCCAGCGAGCCGGAGGCTCGTCGGGCGCCGCCCGGCCCCTCCGGCCGCGGAAACACACCCAGGCTGCGCGCCCATCCTGGCCGCACCGTCGGAGGGCTAGCCGGTCGGCGGCCCTCGCTGCAAACCGCCGGCGACCTCCGAGACCTTCCAAACCCCGAGCCGTCGCATGCCCCTCAACCTCGGCACACCGCGCCCCTCTCCGGCTTGGCAGGTGCGGCGCCGCGCGCCGGCTGTGGCGCGGCTGTTGCTGTTGCTGGCTTTCCTGGGCGGCTGCGCGGCGCCTGCGCCCCGGCCCGAACCTCGCGAGTCCTCGGTCCCGGCCTGGTTGCGGGGCGTCCGGCTGTGGCTAGAGCCGGTGGAGGAACTTGCGCCGCCCGCCGCGGATCGCCCGGGCCGGCGGCTCGGCGCTCGGCTGGCGCTGCGGGGCCGGCTCGAGCGTCCGGGCCGTTCCGGTCCCTGGCCCAGCGAGCCCCTGCGGCTGCTGCTCGCGGTCGAGCCCGATCGGCCCGTGGACTGGAGTCTTGCGGCCGGCGAGCGCTGGATCCGCCAGCACGACAGCCCACGAGGCATTCACTTCGGCGCAGGCCGGCACGTGGAGGTCGAGCTCGAGCTGGGCAGCGACGGCAGCTTCCACGCCAGCCTGCCGGCGCGTCTCCTGGCGCGCCGGGTGGGGCAGCCCGGGCTGCACCGCCTGGTCCTGGCCAGCGATGCGGGCCAGGGGCGCTTTCGTCCCCTGGCGGCCAGCGCGCAGGGCCTGCTGCTGCCGGCCGCCTCCCGGGCCGGTCCCGAGCTCGAGGCCATCGCGGCGGTGACGCCTCCCGATCAGGGGCCCTACGACCCCCTGGCGCTGGTCCGCGCCCTCAACCGCCTGCGCGCCCTGGGGGAGGCGCAGGCCCTCGCGAGCCTGGAGAACTACCTGTCCCGCCTCGGTCACGAGCCCCTCTGGCCGCCGATCGAGCCCCGTCCAGGCCTGTTCGAGACCGGGTCGCCCGGGGCCATCTGGTTGATCGTGCCGCACCTGTTCGAGCCTCGGCCCGGAGCTCCGGCTTGCCCGCCGTACAGCCTGGGAAACCTCGAGCCTCGTCCGCAGCCCCCGCTGCAGAGCTGGCCCGATTACCCGCTGGTGTGGGTCGATGGCTGGCCCTTCCTGTGCGGCGCTTTCGCGGCCCAGCCGAGCAGCCCCGACAGCGACCCGGAGCGCGCGCTCGAATGGGCGCGCCAGCACGGGCGCCTGCGCCGCCTGCCGGTCACGCCGCGCGGCGATCCCCTGACGGCCCTGGCCGAGCTCGAAGCGCGCAGCGGGCTGCCGGCCGGCAACCGTCCGCGCCTGCAGCTCTATCGGGCCCTGGCGCCGGCTTTGGCCCTGCCCCTCGATGCCCTGCGCTCGGCCGGCTCCGACTTCGAGACCGGGCCTGCATGGGGAGCGCTCGAGCAACGCCTTCGGGGCTCCTACCTGCGCTTCGATCCCGCCAGCCAGAGCTTTGCCATCGGCCCGCCCTAGAAGGCGGCCGGCACTCCAGAGCCGCCCCTGCGCGTCGAACCGAAGCTTCGGCGCCTTCAGGCTGCCAGATAGCGATTCAGCAGCTCGGCCAGCTCTTCGTCCGCGGAGCGCAGCATCCAGGCCTCGGGCCAGGCGCCGGACTCCAGCAGCGCCCGCACCGTCTGCAGCGGATCTCCGGCCCCGAGGGGCGGCTCCGCGCAGGTGTGGATGGCCAGGGCCAGCGGGGTCCGATCCGAGCGATTGCGGGCTCGCAGAGGCGCCTCCGCATCGATCAGCGGGCGGATCAGTTCGCTGCGCCCATGGCGCGCCGCCACGTGCAGCGGCTGGTCCCCCTCCGGGGCGGCCTCAACCGCGAAGCCCACCTCCAGCATGGCCTCAACCGCACGGCGTTTGTCGAGCCGCACCGCATCGACCAGTAGGCGCTCCTCCCGGTTGGCCGCGCGGTCGAACAGCTCTGGATTGCCCGAGAGCACCTCGAGCGCCATCTCCACCATGCCGCGCGAACAATAGCTGAACAGGCAATCCACGCGCTCGACGTGGGGGTCCGCGCCGAGGCCGACCAGCAGGTCCGCCTGCGCGATCAGGCCCTGGCGCAGTGCGATCTGGTACGTGGACAGGCCCTCAGGCGTCCTGATGCGCGGATCGGCCCCGGCGGAGAGCAGCAACGCGAAGACCTCCCGGGAGCGTTCCTGGGCCAGGGCCACGAGCAGGGGATTGCCGCCCAGCCCCCCCTCGCCGGTCGGATCCGCTCCGAGGCGCAGCAGGCGTGCGATCCGGCCGGGCTCCTCGCGTTGGAGCGCCGCGCACAGCACCTGGCTGCCGCGGGGACGTGCGCCGCGCTCGAGCAGCAGTTCGAAGGCCTCCGCGCTTTCCTGCTGCACGGCGGCTTCGAGTGCGTCGGACTCCTGGACGTTGGCGCCGCGTTCGATCAGCAGCTCGATTAGGGAGCGTTCCCCAGCGCCTCGGATGGCGGCCGCCAGCAGGCTCTCGCGGCGCGGTTCGTCGCTGTCCTTGAGCTCGCGCCAGGCATCCGGAGACCCGCCGGCTTCGAGCAGCAGGCGCAGACACTCCCGCTGGCCTTCGGCATGCTGCCTCGACAGGGCGTGCACCCGCGAGATGGCTGCAGCGAAGAGCGCATCGAGCCCGGTCTGCGGATCGGTTTCGAACAGGCTCGAGGGCCGCGCGTAGCGATGGGAGGAGAGCGCCAGCGCGTCGCCGCACAGGCAGGCCAGGGCCGGCGACAGCGCGGACAGCTCCGGCGAACCCCGCAGGATCAGCTGGGCTTCGCGAAGCCGCCCGCGCTGCAGCGCTCGCGTGAGCCGCGCAGCCAAAGCGTTTTGGTCTTGCTTGCGAGTCGGAGACGTTTCCAATGGAAGGGTGGCTTGGCCAGGGCAGGTCTCCCTTGATCGGACGGTGGGGCTTGGATCCCAAACACCCGCCCCGCGCCCCCGCGGCCCGGCGGCTCCCTCTGGGTGTTCGCAGGGAAAAGAACTCCCAAGACCTGCCTGCACGGGCCCGCGCAGGCCTCCCCCTGGCGGGCTCAGCCTGGCCCTAAATTCTTTCGCGGCGCAGGCCTCTCAGAGCGCGCGCCTGCCCGCTGGTTTCCCCCGGGGCGCGCGGGGCCCGGATCCCGAGCGGCCGGTCTCCGGCAGGGCCCGAGCGCGGACCCTGTGCTGGCCCCAGCGGGCATTCCGGCCGCCCGCTGGCGCCCGCTCCGCGCATCAGCCGACGGGCCCGAGACGCCCCGCGATCATCGGGATCGGCGACGCTCCGGCGGGGTTCCGACCGGCGAAGCCTCGCCCTGCGAGGGCGTCGCGGCCGACCTGTCTGGGGGCGTTTCAGGGGGCATTTCGGCCGGTGCTTCGGGCGCTCCACCGGCCGGTGCCGTGGGGGGGGCCTCCGAAGGCGCGGGCGGGGGCGGCGACCCGCCAGCCTCGCCTTGGGGCCCGTCCGCAGCGCCGCCGGCCGCGCCGGCCCCTGGGCTCCCGGGGACCGAGCCCTGGCCCGCGGGCTGCGTGGCACCCTGCGGCCCCGGGGCCGGCTGCGATGCGGCTGGCGGGCTCCCGGCCGCCTCGCCGTTCGGGGCGCCCCCAGCTCCCGCGGGGGCCGGCGAAAGGTAGCCGAGCACGTTGAGCACGTGTTCCATGCCGCCTCCGAATGCACGGGTCTCTTCGAGGGCATCGTCCTTGAACTGCTCGAGGTCCCTTGCGAGCCGGGGGAACAGGCCCTGCACCGCGTCGTGCTGCTCGGGCCAGCGGTTCCTGCGCTCCCCGGGATCGCGGCCCAGATCGAAGGCCGCCTGCAGGGCGGCCGGGCGCTGGTCGAGTTCGGGCAACAGCAGCTTGTGCTGGCCGGATTGGATCACCGCCAAGGGCCGCTCGGGGCGATCGCCGCCGGCCACGCACAGCAGGCTGCGCGCCCCCGGACCGGAGCCCAGCAGCGAGCGCCCACGCCAATCGAGGACCGCGGGCAGGCGCAGCAGTTCCAGCACCGTCGGGGCGATGTCGATCAAGCTGGCCGGCTGTCGATTGCGCTCAGGCTCGATCCCCGGTCCGACCAGGAACAACGGGATGCGGCTCTGCTCTTCGTAGGCGCCGCCCTCATGCCGGAAATTGTCGTGCTCTCCAAAGGCCTCGCCGTGGTCCGAGGTGAACACCAGATAGCCCGGGTCGAACCAGCCCGATGCTTGGCGCCGATCGAGAAAGGCGCCCAATCCGGCGTCCAGGTCGATCACGCCGGCGCGATAGAGGCCCTCGAGGCGCCGCATGGCCGGCCGCAGGCCCTCCGGCAGCGGGCCCCGGTGGTTCCACCAGCCCGTGGCGCGCAGGGCCGCCTCCGCTTGCGTGTAGTCCCGGGCCGCGCCCAGGCGCTCGCCATGGCGGTCCAGCGTCTCGGCGCTGGCGTAATAGGGATGGTGGGCGCGATAGCTGTGCAGATAAAGGAACGTCGGCCGGCCGTCGTCCTCGGCCAAGAATCTCTCGGCGGCTTCGAGCAGATCCTCGAGCGGGCGGAAGCGCTCCTCGAAATACTCGAAACCCTGCTCGAAGTCGTGGCGCCGCGAGACCACGCCGCCGTCGGTGATCGCCCCGGTGCGGTAGCCGCGGGCTGCCAACTCCTCGGCAAGGGTGCGCGCCGCAGGAGGGATCGCCTGCTCCGCCGTCAGCGCGCGGTGCTGTAGGGGCCACAGGCTGGTCATCAAGCTGGCCTGGGACGGCAGCGTCCAGCCGCCCGGCGTCCAAGCTCGCTCGTAGAGCAGCGCGCGCGCGGCCCAGCGGTCGAGGTTCGGCGTCAAACCCAGGGTCGAGCCGTAGGCGCCCAGGTTGTCGGCGCGAAAGGTGTCGGCCAACACCACGAGCACGTTGGGTCGCCTCTCCTTCGGCAGGGTCGAAGGCGCCAGCCGCGGACCCAAGGCGGCGCACAGGGCCGGCGCACCGGACACGCAGATCTCGAGCCGTGCGGCCGTTCCCGGCCGAGCCGGGAGCTCCACGGCCCGCGGGGTCGCGCTGCCCTCGGTGGTCAAGGGCTCTTCGAAGCGTGCGAGCGTCTCGCCGTCCAGGCGCACCTCGAACACCACCTGGCCCAGTTCGCGGCCGAGCCCTCGGCTGCGGCCGAAGAGCTCGGGATCCGGGGGCTGTACGGGGTAGCGCCCGCGCAGGGCGATCGCCGCGCTGTGGAACAGCAGACGGCAGGCCTTTGGGAGCTCGACTTCGAGGCCCTCCGCACGGCCGGGGAACAGGGGCCAGCCCTCCCCGCAGTAGCGGCCCAATTCGATCCGCCAGGCGCCGCTTGGGTCCTCGGCGCCGCGCGGCATCCGCAGCGCGAAGCGCATCCCGTCCGGTGGGCGGCCGGCGGGTCCGAGGCGCAGATAGATCCGCCCCTGGAAGGCGCCGAAATGATCCGTAGGAGGGGACGGCGGCTGGCCGGCGGGCGGCGTGTAGCGTTGGAACTCGCGCTCGCCCGCGCGCAAGCGCTGGGCCAGCTCGTCCTGATAGCCGAACGCCTCGTTGGACAGCGGGGAGTCGGCGATCCAATAGCCATCCCCGGCGTCGAACCAAGCGCCGGGGGCCAGGACCGCTTCGACCCAGACGCCCGCCGGATCCGCGCTGCCACCCGCTTCGGCCAGCGCGATCTCGGCCTCCGCCGCCCGGCTGTTCTCGTCGGGGATCGCCGCGGCTCGGCCCAGCGCCAAGGGCAGCGCCTCGTCGCTCGGCACGAAACCCACCGCCAGGCGCTGGACGCCCGGAACCGGCGTCGGTTCGGATCCGCAGCCCGCGGCCGTCAAGGCCAGCAGGCCAAGGCACCCAAGCTGGCACAGGTCCCCCAGGTGCCTGAGAAGGGCCCGTGGGGCGCACCGCTGCCCGTCTTTCCCGAGGCGGGGTCCGAGGCCCCCGACACCGCCGTGCGACCGACGGGGAGCGGCCCTAGGAGCGCGCTGCTCGGCTACGCAGGCGGGCTCCTGGCGCTTCATCCGGGCAGGATAACGCGGGCTCCCCGAAAGGGCCAAGGCGCGCCAAAGCGAAAGATTTTCCCCCCGGCGCCCGCGCGCTATTTGGCCTCAGAATTCGGAGTCCCGCAGCCGAAGAGGGGGAGGCTCGGGTGACCCAGCGATAATCATGTTCGAACGCGCCAAGCCTCCGTCTTTCAAGCGCAGCCGCCTGTTGATCAAGACGCGGCTGCAGGTCAAGGTGATCTTGACCTTTATCGGCATCTCCGCCGTGGCCGCCCTGTTCCAGGTGTTCCTGCTCAGCCGCTCGGTGAGCCTGCTGGCGGAGCGGATGCCCAAGGAAGGGGACCTGCTGTTGGAAGAGTTGCCCAGCATCGTGCGCTCGTCCAGTCTGCTCTCCATGGCCTTCCTGGTGCCCTTCATGGTCGGGGTCGGCTTGGTCCTGACCCATCGCATCGCCGGTCCGATCTACCGCTTCGAGACCTATCTGGGCCAGGTCGTGCGCGGCGAGGCCAAGGGGCCGGTGCGCATCCGCAAGGGCGACGAGTTCCAGGAGCTCTGCACCCTGATCAACGACGCCGTCAGCGCCGTCGAGGCCCGCTCGATCAAACAGGAGCGTCAGGTGCTTGGCCTGCGCGGCCGCTCGCGCGTCGCATAATCCTCCCAGCGCCGGTCGGTTCTCCGCGCCGGGCCCGGGGTCAGAGGAACGCCTTGGCGACCCGAGCTCGGACCTGTCAGCTCCGAACCCGCCGGCTCCAGCAGCCTGGCGCTCGGCCGCACGCCCGCTGTTCAACCGCCCGAGGTGTTGAACAGGCGATTGCGATAGTGGCGCAGCTCTGCGATCGACTCGAGCACATCGCTCTGCGCACGATGGCCTTCACGCTTGACGGGCGCCGAGCCGTGCACATCCCGGCGCCAGCGCCCACACAATTCCTTGATCGTCGACACATCGATCAAGCGGTAATGCAGGAACTGGTCGAGCGCGGGCAGGTACCGCGCGATGAAACGGCGGTCCTGCCAGATCGAGTTGCCGCACAGTGGCGCGCTGCGGGGCGCGACCCAGGGGCGCAGGAAGTCGAGCACGAGCTGTTCTGCCTGGGTCTCGACGATGTTGGACCCCCGGGAGCGCTCGGTCAGCCCCGAGAGGCCATGCTGGCGCGTGTTCCACTCGTCCATGTTGGCGAGCAGAGACTCGGGCTGGTGTAGGACCAGCTCCGGGCCCTCGGCGAGCACCTGCAGGTCGTTGTCGGTGATCAGGACCGCCAGTTCGAGGATGCGCTCCTTATCCGGATCGAGACCGGTCATTTCGAGGTCCATCCAGACCAGGAGATCGGTGCGCGGTTTGTTGGGCGGGGGGGCGGAGTCGGGGATCGGCGAGCGCAGGGTCATCCGGAGGCTGCTGGGCAGGTGACGAGTTTATCTGTGAAAAACGAGAGACTAGCGCGGTCCGGTCGGCGGGCCTCGAGGAGTCGGGTCCGCCCAGCACATCCTGGAACCGCGGGGGGGCGCACCCCACCCCAGGGCCGATGGCCGTAGGGCGGGAAACAAAGCCGAACATCCCTATGGACCTGGGTTTCGCTCGCCTGAAGGCCCGCATGCCTTCCGGGGGCCAAGTCCAGGCGGGGCCCCTTGCCCCCCCGAGTCAAGGGCTGGTCGGCAGGGGCCTGAGCCAGACCACCAGGCGCCGGGCCCGTGAGCTCTGCGGAAACCCCGCTGGCAACCAGGCCTGCCCGGCCGAATTGCTGCACAGCTCCAGGACCGTCGGCAGGCCGGCGCTGGGCTGCTCGGGAGTATCGGGGCTCTCGGGGGGCCAAGTTCCCATCCCGGTTGGCCCGAAGACGGCTTCGGTTGGATTCGGCACCAGACCTCCGTCGGCCCTCTCGGCTGTCTGAGAGCCTGGCGAAGATCGGCGCGCTGCGTCGATCCCAGCCTCTGCGGCCGCCGGATGGCGGCCCAAAGGCATGCAGACCGGGGGGGCTGACCGCTCGAGCACAGCCCGGAGCGGATCCCTTGTCAGGCTGTCGGTGCCTGCGCAAGCCGCGGTCGGCTTCCGTGGGGCCGCCCTGGGGTCTTTCGGGAGCGGGGCTGCCCCTTCGCTTGAAAGGGGCCACAGCTCGATCCACGCAGCGTAGCGGGCCTGCGGCTCGAGCCCCGACAGGCGCAGGCTGGGCGCGCTCTCCGCGCCGCCCCCGGGCAGGTCCCAGCTCCAGGCCTCGAGCACTTCGACCGCCTGGCGCACCCGGCGGGATCGGTTTTTCCCAGGGGGCAGGATCCAGAACTCCAGATCACAGCGAAGCCCCCAGGGGACCTCTGCGGGCAGGCTGAATCGAAGCCCCCGATCCAAAGCCCCTAGCAGCCCTTGGGCCAGCCAGAGGCGTGCCGAAGGATCTCCGACGCGGGCGGGATCCGCGAGGGCGACCCCCACCCAGGTGCCGGTTTCGCAGGGCAGCTCCAGCCGGAGTGGGTACAGCTTGGGGAGGGGCCAGGCGACACCCTGGGGATCGACCGGGCGATCGGCCGGTCGAAGTCCCGAAACCGCGCGCCCCAGGGCGGGCTCGAGGGTCGGGACGGGCTTTGGGGGCAAGCCCAGCTCGGGCGGCGGCAGCGGCGCGGACCAGCAGAGCTCTGTGCAGGCGAGCCTGGCGCTCCTAGCGGCCGCCGGGCTGTCCGGCGACAAGCCCTGCGCTCGCGGCCCTGCGGGGGACTCGCCTGGGGCGCCCTTTGGACCGGCATCTAGGCGTTGCCCCGGAAGTGGGTCGGGTGCGTCCCCGGGGACCCGAAGGCCTGGGAAAAGGCGGCGCGCGGCGAGCTTGTGGAGGTCTTGGTACGCCGGGAGGCGGCCCCCCGAGGCGCCCTCGGGCTGGCTCGGCAGCTCGAGGGCTGCCCGAGCCGCACGGGCCTCCCCATGACAGCGGGCCATGAGAAGCGGCAGCCGCAGCAGATCGACGCCGGTCTTGGCGCCCGGGGCGGGGTGAGGCGGCCTCCGCCCGGGGGGAGCGCTCGGGCCCATCGCGGGCGGCGAGCCATCACCGGCCGACCACGGGGTTTGCCCGGCGTGTGCATCTGTCCATGGCGCCGCCTGGGCTATGGGGCTCTGTCCCGGTGCGGTCCGAGTCTGGCGGGCCACCGCGGGGCGAACTCCAGCCAACGCGGCCGATAGGACCAAGAGCAGGGCCCAGCGGCGGCCGAGTCCACGGTCGGAGGGTGCCGTGGGGACCGGGACGCCGGGCCAAGGCCGCAGCGCGGAGGTGCGAGGTCGGGACATCGCGCGAGGGGGGGTGCGGCGAGCGCCATCGTCGCCCGCCGGAGGAAAGACCACGGCGTGGCTCTCCGGTCGCAGGAGATCTCAAAGAAAAGGCTGCTCGCTGGGGAGGGCGGGGGCCCGCCGGGCTCCTGCGAAGCCGTCTTTCTGCGGTCCGGAGGCGTCGCAGGGGCGTCAGAGGGGCCTGGTCGGGTCGGCACCGCCGTGTGCGGTGGAAGAGCTCGGTTCGGCCCGGGCCGAGCCTCGGTCGCGCGCCGGGACTGGACCGGCGGGTCCCGGCTCTGGCCGGGCTGCACGCCTTCGGGGCCGCCGTCCCGGCGCTCCGCGGCGGCCCTGCGGTGGGATCCTCAAGCCTGGCCCGCCGGCGGCTGCGCCGCGCTGGAGCTCAGAGGTCTGCCGATCCCGCACTCCCGAGCCCGTGGTTTGTGCCCGTCAGCCGGAGTCGGCGGACCGGCCGCCACCGTGGGCCACGGCTTGCCCCGAGGAGTCGATCGGAGGAGCGCTGGACCGCGCGCTGTTCGAGCGGCGTCGATCCGGCCCCGTCGATCCGGGCACTCCGCCCCCACGGCGGCGGCGAGGCCTGCGCATGCGATCCTGCCCCGATGGCATTTTCGGATCCCCGGGGCGCGGCGTCGCGCCGCCGCTGGGCCCTCGCGGCGCTGCTGCTGGTCACGCTGATCTGGGGGCTCAGCTTTCCCTGGACCAAGACCGCCCTGACGGCGGTTCGGCTCGAGGCAGAGGCAGAGGGGTTGCCCGGTCCCTGGGCGGAGCGCGCCGGCCTGCTGCTGTTCACCGGGCTGCGCTTCGGGATCGCGCTGCTGTTGCTCGGGCTGCTGAATCGCCTGCGGGGTGCGACCCGGCGCTCGCGCGCGGCGGGCGAGCCGGCCTGGCGCTGCGGTGTCATCCTGGGCGGGCTGCTGGCGCTCGGGATGCTGCTCAATTCGGAGGGCCTGCGGGACCTCGAGCCCGCGGTCTCGGCCTTCCTGACCAGCCTGTATGTGCTGTTCACCCTGCTCTTCGCCGCCCTCGCGCGCCGTCGCTGGCCGCGTCCGAGCCTGCAGCTCGGCGTGCTGCTCGCCAGCCTGGGCGCGGCCTTCATCGACGGCCCGCCGCAGGCCCATTTCGGCCTGCCCGCAGCGCTGACCCTCGCCAGCGCCGCGCTGTTTGCGGCGCAGATCCTGGCCATCGACCGATTCGGCCCCCGGGTCGAGGCGCTGGTCTTGACCGAAAGCCTCTTCGCCAGCGCCGCCGCGATCTGCGCCGCCGGCTTGGCCGGCCTGTGGCTGGCCGGCTGCCTGCCGCCGGCGACCTTCCTGGCCGTGCTGGTCGCGCGCCCCGACTTCTGGCAGCCCCTGGCGCTGATGGTCGCTCTGGCGACCCTGTTCGCCCTGACCGCCATGCAGCTGTTCCAGCGCTGGCTCGACCCGGTGCGCGCCGCGGTGCTGTATGCGCTCGAGCCGGTCTGGGCCGCGCTCTACCAGGCGCTGCAGGATCCCGCCGGAATCGACCGCTGGCTGGTGCTGGGCGGCGCCGCGGTGCTGTGCGGTAACCTGATCGCGGAATGGCTGCCGCGGCTCGGCAGCCGACGCTGAAGCCGTGCTCGACCCCTTCGAACGCCTGATCGAAGAGCGCATCCGCGAGGCGGAGGCGCGGGGGGAGTTCAAGGACTTGGAGGGCCAGGGCCGGCCCTTGCCCGATCGGGATCGGGCGGAGGGCGTACCGGCGGACTTGCGCGCCGCCTACACCCTGCTGGCGAACGCCGATTGCCTGCCCGAGGAACTCGAATTGCGGAAGGAATCCCTGCGGCTCGAGGACCTGCTCGGCAGCCTGGACTCCGAGGCTCCGGAAGCCCGCGCGCTGAGCCAGCGGAAGAGCCTCCTGGAGCTGCGCTACGAGCTGCTGCTCGAGCGCCAGGGGCGGCGGGGGGGCCCGGCGGGCTACGGGGCGCGCCTGGCGGCGAGGTTCGGGCGCCGGTTGGCCTGAAAAGGGGACGCCCGCGCAAGCGGCCGGCCCCCATTCCGAAGCCAGAGGAAGGAAGCGCGGGGCCTGCTCGTCAGGCCCCCCGAGTCCTCCCGCCCAGGCAATCCACCGATCTCCCCCAATCCCCCCGCCAGCGCTGGCGTAAGGGATCCGTCGCCCGCCGGTCGGGCCCCCACCCCAGGCTCGCCGCCATGCCCCAGATCATCGCCCTGACCCTCTTCCTGATCCGCTGGGCCTTGGAGCAGCTGTATTGATGCCCTGCGGCCGCCGGAGGGCGGCCCGGAGGCATCTGACAGGCATCGGACAGGCTGGTATCGCGGCTCGGGCCCAGCCCGAGTCGATGAATCGTCCGCCTATCAACCCTTCCAGCGGTGGCGCATGACCTTGGTGCACCACTCGCGGGTGCGCTCGCGGCCCGGGCCGATCTTGAGGTGCTGGTGCATGAAGGCCGCGGGGCTGCCCGGGTGCGCGCGCTCGGCGGGCACCATGCCATACCAAACGAAGGGCGCGCAGAAGATGTCGGCCGCGCTCAGGCGATCCCCGTACAGGAAGGACTTGCCGCTGGCCAGGTGGTCTTCGATCTTCTGGGTCGCGGCCTGCAGCCCGGCCGAGGCCTGCTCGCATTCCACCAGGTTCTTCTGGGGTGCAAAGAACTGCCCCAGGGCGCGGCCCACGTGCGGCGCCAGTTCCGCTTCGCTGAAGCGCTCCCAGTCCTCGATCTGGCGCATGCCCGCGTAATCCGCGGTGTAGAGCTGGGGCCCTTTGAAGTTGGCGTCGAAGTAGCGCAGGATCGCGCCGCTGCCGAACAGTTTGACGTCGCCGTGTTGGATCGCCGGTGTGCGCGGCTGTCCGGTCAGGGCCAGGACGGCGGAGCGATCCTGGCCGTCGACTTCGATCACCTGGTGGGGGATGCCCTTCACGTCGGCCGCGATGCGGACCTTCATGTTGTGGGGCGAGGCGGCCAGGTCGTAGATCTTGACGGGGTCGGACATGGGGAGGGGCTCGGGGGCTAGGGGTGAGGCGGGCGCTCGGCAGGCGGAGTGCGGCGCGGCCGCTGGGCGCGCGCCGCCGTTGTCCGGCCGTTCGGCGGGGGTGGCCAGGCGCCCGTGGGCCGGGTGGGTCGTTCGCCGTCGCCCGACTGCCCGCGGGCTTTGGCGCCCACCGGGTTGGGGGCGGCCGATCCGGCGGCGCGGGGGCGTTCGGGCGTGCGGCGGACGTCGAGCGCGGGCCGAGGCTGCGGTCGCAGCGCGTGCTCGCACGCCGGCCCAGGACCATAAGCCACTGAGCCCGCTTCGCGAGGGGGGGCCGAGCGCCCCCTTGGCCTGCGGCTCTTGGCGCCCGGGCCTGCTCCCTCGCTCGAGCGCCCAGCGCGCGGCCTGCGGAGCGCCCGGTTGCGGCCGCGTGGCCCACGGGTCCGCCGCCCGGCGGCCGATCCGCAGCTCAGGAGAACCGTGCGTTGGCCAGCCCTCGGCCGGGCCCGCCGGGTCTGGCCGTGCGCGGCTCGCGGGCCGGTCGTCGCGACTCGAGGGGGGGCCTTGGGCGCGGTGCGGCCAGAGCGCGTGGCTCTGCGGGGCCGGCTCCTGGCCGCCAGCGGGCTCTCGGGAACGACTGCTAGACTCCGCCGCCGCCCTCCCGCTTCGCCCGATGAGTTTCGAATTCCCTGCCTTCGACCCGGTCCTCTTCGACCTGCCTGGACCGCTCGACGTGCGCTGGTACGGGCTCATGTACGTGGCGGGTTTCTTCGTGGCCCACTGGATCCTGCGCCGGTTGTGCCGCCGCGGGTTCCTGCCCTTGGCGGAACAGCAGGTCGGCGATCTGCTGGTGACCCTCCTGTTCGGGGTCATCCTGGGGGGGCGGATCGGCTACGCGCTGTTCTACGACCAGGGCCTGGCGGATCCCCTGCGCCTGCTGCAGATCTGGCAGGGCGGCATGTCCTTCCATGGCGGCCTGCTGGGCGTCTTCGTGGCCTTCAGCTGGTACGCGCGCAAGCACCGCCTGCCCTGGGCGCGTCTCGGCGACGCCTGCGCACTCTCGGTCACGCCGGGCATCGCCTTCGTGCGCTTCGCCAACTTCATCAACGGCGAGCTCTACGGCCGCACCACCGAAGCGGGGCGTTTCCTGGCCATGCGCTTCCCGACCGACCCCGCGGCGACCCACGCCCTGGGGCTCGACCGGGTGCTCGACACGCGCACCAAGGAACTGGCCATCCAGTACGCCTTCCGCCAGCGCAGCTGGGAGTCGATCCAAGACCGTCTCGTCCAGACCGACGGCTTCGGCCGGCCGATCGACTGGAACCTGCTGCGGCAGCAGCTCGATTGGTCGAAGGCCCGCGAGCTGGTGCCCTACCGCTATGCCAGCCAGCTGATGGAGGGTCTGGCCGAAGGCCTGCTGCTCGGAATCGTGCTGTTCCTGGCCTATCGCCTGACCCGCTCGCGCCTCCTGGCCCCGGGCACCTACGGCGGCCTGTTCCTGCTGGGCTACGCCCTGGCCCGCTTCAGCCTCGAGTACCTGCGCCAGCCCGACTCCCAGTTCACCGACCCGGACGACCCCCTGGGCACGGTGCTGTGGGGCCTGACCATGGGCCAGACCCTCTCCAGCGCCATGCTGCTGGCGGGCCTGTACTTCTTCGGCCGCGGCCTGTTGCGCGGCCGGGCCCCGCGCCCGGCCAACGCGGGCTGAGCGCTCGCTTCCGGTCTCTTGCCCAGGGAAAGCAGCGAGAGCTACCTCCGGCAGCTGCCCCGAATCCAGCGCTCCCTGTTCGACTTGATTCGATTCCGTCACACCCTCGGGCACCTCGTATTCTTGGCGGCCTGGGTCGGCCCCCGTGCGGCGACCGAGGAGCCTCCGGCCCAGGGCGCCATACCGCCGCTGTAGATCGAGGCGCCGATCGAGCAGCACCGCTGGCTCAGCGGTCGGGTCGGCGATAAGGAGGTCGAGAGCCGCATGGTCGAGGGCGCGGAGGCGCTCGTGCATCGGGCGACCGAAAAGGTGCGCACGATCGGCGAGCTGCGGCTCCAGGGCGAGCTGAGCTCGGAGCTCGCTGGCCAGCCCATGCGGGGCTTGATCCCCCTGCGCCACGATCCGCTCGAGCAGGCCTTCGTGGGCACCTGGCTCGATTCGTTCCAACACCGCCTGTGGGGCTATCGGGGCGTGCTGGACGAAACCGGCCGCACCCTGAGACTGGATGCCCGCAGCCCGGCCTTGGATGGCAGCCTGGGGGCGAAACGCTATCGCGACGCGTTCGAGCTGCTCTCCCCCGATCGACGCCTCCTGCGGGCCAGCGTGATGGGCTCCGATGGACAGTGGATCGAAGTCATGCAGGTGGACTATCGCCGGGTGCTCGCGCCTTGAGTCCCCTGGTCGCCCGGTCGGCCGTCCAGGACTCCGGGCCTGCGCTTGCGTCCAAGGTGGTTGCGAGCGCCCTGCCGCAGGCTCGGCTGCGTTCGGCCGCAGAGATTCAGCCGATCAAGCGCTGCGCCAGGGCCTGGGCCACGCGTCGGCCGTCCAGGGCGGCGGAGACGATGCCCCCGGCGAAGCCGGCGCCTTCTCCGCAGGGATAGAGGCCCTCGAGCAGCCCGCCCAGGGTCGAGAGGGCCAGGTAGCTGCCGCGGTCGCGGGACAGGCGCACAGGCGAGCTGGTGCGCGACTCGGGCGCCAGCAGCTGGCCGCGATCGCTGACGAAACCGGGGATGCGCTGGTCGAAGGCGCGCAGGCCTTCGCGCAGGGCCGTGGCGATGCCCTTGGGCAGGAGCTGGCCCATCTCGACCGGCGTCACCCCGGCCTGGTAGCTGGTGGGCAGGGCCTCGCCCGGGCCCTGTCCGGCCAGGAAGCGCTGGATCGCCTGGGCCGGCACCTTGGAAGCGCCGCCGCCCGCCAGGGCGCAGCGCCGTTCCAGGGCCTCCTGGATGCGCACGCCGAAAAGCGGGTCCTCCTCGGGCGTGCGCGGGGCGCCGCCGACCAGCTCCTCGAGGCCCAGGAGCCGCGCGCGCTCGCCGCACCAGTCCTCGGGATCGAGCTGCACCACGATGCCCGAATTGGCGAAGGGCGAATCGCGCCGCGAAAGGCTCATGCCGTTGGTGACCACGCGGTCCGGCGAGGTCGTGGCCGGCACGATCCAGCCGCCGGGGCACATGCAGAAGCTGTAGACGCCGCGCCCCTCGGCCTGGGTCACCAGCTCGTAGAAGGCCGGCGGTAGGTCGTGGTCCTGGCGCAGGCCGCCATATTGATGGTCGTCGACGAAGCGCTGCGGGTGTTCCGCGCGCACTCCCAGGGCGAAGCCCTTGGGCTCGAGGCGCGCCCCGGCGCGGGCGGCCAGCTCGAGCGCGTCGCGGGCGCTGTGCCCGGTGGCGAGCACCACCGCCTGGGCCGGGGTCAGGTGCCGCTCGCCGTGCTCCGCGAGGGTCGAGCGGTGCCAGACGCCGACCACGCGCCGCGCCGCGCCTTCGCCGCTGACCGCCAGGTCTTCCGCGCGCCGATGGAACAGCACCTCGACGCCGGCGTCGAGCAGGGTCTGCCGCAGGGTGGAGACCACCTGGGGCAGCCGGTTGCTGCCGATGTGCGGGCGCCAGGAGTGCAGGATGCGCTCGGGCGCGCCGTGCTGCACGAGCACCGCGAGGATGCCCTGGATCTCCTGGCGCGAGCCGGAGCGGGTGTAGAGCTTGCCGTCGGAATAGGTGCCCGCGCCGCCCTCGCCGAAGCAGTAGTTGCTTTCGACGTCCACGCCCTGTCCGCGGTGGATTTGGGCCAGGGGCCGCCGCCGGGCGCGCACGTCGCCGCCGCGCTCGATCAGCGTCACGGCCAGGCCCGCGCGCAGGCAATCGAAGGCGCAGAACATGCCCGCCGGGCCGGCGCCGATCACCACCACGCGCGGCGCGCCGGGGGCCGGACGGGCCAGGCTGGGCGGGCGGGTGTCGGGCCCGGGCTCGAGGCGCTCGCCGGCGCGCGCCACCTCGAGCTCGATGCGCCACACGCGGTGTTGCCGCCGGGCATCGAAAGAGAAGCGCTTGAGGCGCAAGGCGGCCAGGGAACCCTTGGCCAACCGCAGACGGCGCTCCGCGGCCGCCAGCCAAAGTGCTTGGTCCCGGGATGCGTCGGGTTCGGGGCCCGGGGGCAGCTCGATCTCGACCGTGGCCGGCATGGCCGCAGAGCTTACGCTCGCCGCCAGCCGGTTGAATCCGGGGCGACCTGGGGAGCTTGGGGCGCAGGGTGGCGGTTCGACTCCTGTCGAAATAAATGCTTCGCCCCGCGTCTGGACATGCCGCCCGTTTGGGCGCCCGATGCGCGCAGCCCGCCGGCTCGCCCCGGGGAGCGCGCGGCTCGATCCGCCAGCGAGCCAAAGCGCGCGGGGGTCCTCCGCGCCATCGCCCGAGCCAGGCCGGGCCATTTGCCGGCGGCCGCAGGGGAGCGGAGCCAGCTCCCTCCCGAGGCCCTGGAGCTGGTCGCGGCCCGCAGGCCGATCCGCCCGGCGTCTCCAACGGGTAGCCGCTGCGTCCCCAGCCCCAACATGGATCAAAGCTTGGGAGCTAGGGGTGCGCAGCGAGGGCCCCAGCTTCGATTGCCGCCGATCGGCAGGCCCTGCAAATGCACACTGTCCGCTCCGGGTGCTCGTTCGCGGCTCGAGCGGTTCTCGTTCTCAGGTGCTCAGATCTCGGCCGGGTTGCGCAGGCACAGCGCCGTCTCGACGCGCTGGATCTGGGGCTCGCCGCGCTCGCTCTCGACCAGCAGGAACAGGCGCACGCGCACCCGGCCCGAGTCGGGATGCCAGAGCAGGATCGGGTCGGCGAAGCCGTCGCCGTCCAGGTCTCCGCCGTGGTTGCAACGCTCCTGCAGGATGCCGCTGCCGCCCAGGCTCAGGTCCCGCGGTGGCACCAGCCCGTCGTTCGTATCCCAGGTGCGCAGACGCAGCTCGCCGACCTCGAGGATGTCCTCCCGATCGCGGTCGCGGTTCGCGTCGAAGCCCAGCTCCGCTTCGCTCAGCTCGCGCAGGGCAACGAACACGATCGCGCTGCGACCGGTGCTCAGCCCGCCGGCGCCCAGGTCGGCGCCCCATTGCGGTTCGAGGCCATCGATCACGCCTTGACCCAGGTCGACCGGCTTGCGGAAGCTGAAGCCGGTGCCCTCCCCGCGGAAGAAGACCGGCCGGCCCTGCTCCATGGAGACGCCGTCGAAGGCGCTGGCGGGCGGAGCAGTCTGTTGCTCGATGGCAAAGGCGGCGCCGGACCACAGCACCGGCACGCCCTGCGCATGGGCCGCCGCGCTGCCGCACAGCCCGCGGGTCAGCTGCAGCACCCGGGCGCCGCCGCCGGTACGCAGGCCCTCGTAGCCGATGCGTTCCGCACGCGGAGTGCCCGGCTCGACCAGCAGCACGCCGCGATCGGGGAAGCCGGCGACCGTATCGAGGGAGAGATTCGTGGTGCTGCCGGCATTGATGGAACTCAGCAGGAAGGCGTCGATGCTGGCGGGTTGGGCATCCTCTAGGGCCGTTTCGATCCGGCCGAGAAGGATCTGCGCTCGCTGGCTCTGGCTGCTGAGGCGCGCGAAGAAACGCAGCGCATCGTTTTGTTGGTGGGCGGCGCCGGCGACCGCCAGCACCAGGCCGGCCAGGATCGCCAGGGCCACGAGTACCTCGATCAGGGCGAATCCGAGCCGTCGAGACAGTCGCTGCGCATCCATCTTCAATACCCCATCACGAAGAAGCCCTGGACCAGTTCCCGATCGCCGGCGTTCGTCGTCCAGCGGGCACGGGCTACAGCCGGCAGCAGGCGCGCCGAGTCGCTGACGTCCGGGCTCGAGGCGAAGCCGTCGTTGTCGAGGTCCCGCGGCAGACCCAAGGGAAAGCCGAGCTCGTCGTCGCCGATGGTCTCGTCCGGAAAGAAGCGCAGCTCGATCACGCCGGGCTGATCGGGCCAGGGATCGAGGCCGTCGACCGCGCGCCAGGCCTCGGCGCCAGAGAATCGGGCCAGCAGCTGGGCCGACCAGTCGGCCGATTGCTTGTCGATCAGCCGGGAGGCGACCTCCACGTCGCGCACGACCGCCGCTAGCCCGTCGCGGGCCAGCTGCCGGGCGTGGTCGGTCTCGCGCAGCTTGTGGGTGGCCACGGAGGTGCTTGTCAAGGCCAGGAGGCC
>JBILNK010000004.1:0-62575 GCA_044375105.1 Planctomycetota bacterium | reverse complement strand
CGCACAGCGGGGCCGGGCAGGGCGGCCACATCGAGCAGGAACGAGGCCCAGCTCGGCACCACCTGGAGGTGGTAGCGTCCCACCTCGAGGTTCTCGATCGAGAACGAGGCCGCGAAGGCTCCCTCCGGCGCGGCCGGCTGCGGGTCCAGCCGGTGCA
Source organism: Planctomycetota bacterium (assembly GCA_044375105.1). Lineage (GTDB taxonomy): Bacteria > Planctomycetota > UBA1135 > UBA1135 > JBIKLM01. The sequence continues at coordinate 62,418 of JBILNK010000004.1, read as the reverse complement.
TCTGGATGCCCTGCGGCCCTCGACCCGAGCCCGCCAGGGGAACGAGCCAGAGGTTTCCGTTGGAGCTCGGCTCCCAGCCCGGGGGCCAGCGCACGCTGCCCTCGATCCGCCCCAGCACCAGCGCGTCCTGGGCCGGCAGCTCGAGGCGCACGGCGCTCTGCGCTCCGACGGACAGTTCGACCGACTGCACCGCCAGCTGCTCGGGGAACTGGTACCAGGACCCGATCTCGGCGCACACGCTCCAAGGGCCCGGGGGGAGCTGGCGGAAGTGTTGCCGGCCGGCCGCGTCGAGCTTTTGGTCGATCCAGGGGCCTTCGTCGTTCCCCTTGCGGTAGAGCCGCAGGCGCACGTCCACGCCGGGCGTGAGGAAGCCCTGCACATCCACCGCGAGCTCGGCTGCGCGCTCGAGGTCGATGCGGTGGCTGCCCCCGTCGTAGAGCGGCAGGCTGATGCGGCCCCAGGCGTGCTCCGGCCCAGCTGCGAGCAACGGCAGGCTATGGCCCACATTCCAGGGTTGCTTGCGGGGATACCAGTCGAGCTGGGTGGCATCGATCGGCGAAGCCAGCCCGCGCTGGATCACCGCCTGGAGCGGCTCGGCGCCCGGATGGCCCCCGGCGCCGAACCCTCCGGAGTTGTCCCGGGTCAGCCAGACGTCGCTCAGCTCGCGGCCGGTCTCGGCGCAGAACACATGCAGCGTCAGGGCCTCGGGGACCCGGTAGACCAGGTCGATGGGGCCAGCCGGCGGGAAGGGAACGCTGTCCGCAGGGTCGATTGCCGCGCACACCCTTCCGAGGCGCAGCAGGGGCCCGAAGCGCACCTGATCGAAGGCTGTGCCCTGCTCGACCTCCAGCGACCAGCGCCCGGCGCGCACCGCCGTCTCCCGCCGCTCCCCGCCGTCGGCGCGGGTCAGTACCACGGCCAGCTCCACATCGACGTCCGGCAGTTGCAGGCCGTTCGAGTCCACACAGCGCAGGCTGCCGCTGAGCAGGATCGGGGCGGCGAGCGCCGGCACCGGTCGGACTTCCGCTGCCTCCACGGGTGCCGCATCCCGCTCGGGCTCGGGCGGCAAGGCCGCGGCCCGGCCGGCGGAGAAGAGCTCCAGGTCCGCGGCGTCAGGGCCCCGCGCAGGCTCTGCCGCGGGCGCCTCTGCCGCCGGTTTCTCAGCGGCGCGCGGCGTAGGCCGCAGGGCCAGATACAGCCCGAGGAGCAGCAACGGCAGGGCCAGCAGCAGGCGAGCGCGGTTCTTCATCGGTCGGATCGGGCCGAGCGGGCAGCGCGGCACGGCCCCCAGGGAGCCTCCAGCAGAATCCCGGGGCGCGCGGCTGTCGAGCGGGATCCCGGCCTGGGGCAGGTTTTTTCGGGGCTGCGGGGAATCGTGTGGGCAACGGAGCCCCGCGACTCTCCGGGAAGCCCGCAGACCCACGTCAGGGAATTCCGCCGAGGCCCTGGAGGTCCAGAGCCAGGAGCAGAGCCGTGCCCTGCACCGCCTCAGGCACCCACACGATTTCCTGAAGCGCCGTTTTTTCGGCCCCGCAGGCAGTCGCTGCGAGACGCCCGGGCTCGGGCGCGGACTTCTACCCAGGACGCGTCCCGACCGGCTTCGATCCGACCCCACCGATATGCAGCGCCTGCTCTCGACCTCTGTGTTGCTCCTGGCTATGTCTGCGCCGGCCTTGTCCCAGGTCACCTGCGGCAGCCCGATGATCGACCGCCCCATCCCCGCCGAGCTCGCCCGCTCCGACCCCGCCTCCGGCGAGCTGCCCGATCCGACCCGCGAAGGCCCGCCGCCCCTCCGAAGAGCAGGTACAGCACCAAGAGGAGCGGCGGCAGGGCCAGGAGCCAGCGGGGGACGGGTCGCATGGGGCCGCGAAGCGAGGGCGGGGCGTTTCCGCCGGCCCAAGGGGAACCGATCGCGGGGCTCCCGTCGAGGCCCTGGGGCTCGCCCCGGGCGGGGCCTGCGACCGGCCGATCCAGCGAGCGCCTCGCTTCGAGGGCTGGCCGCTGGCCGGCCCGGGCCCGTGCTCCGGCCCCCAGCAGGGGGGGCTTTGGAGCCCGAGGCCGTTCTGCCCGCATTCCGGCGGCAGCGCGAGACACGGCACCGCTGCCGCGGATTCACTTCTTGGAACCGCTCAGCACCCCAAACCCACGCTCCCCATGCAGCGCCTGCTCTCGACCTCTGTGTTGCTCCTGACCCTCACCGCGCCGGCCCTGTCCCAGGTCATCTGCGGCAGCCCGGTGATCGACCGCGCGATCGACGACACCTCCACCGGGCTGACCTACATCTATCGGGGCGTTACCCAGCCCCTGGTGGGCCCGGGGCGCATCGAGCGCTGGTCCTTCTTCAACAACGAGACCGTCGGCAACGCCAAGGTGACGCCGCTCTTGTTCGAGCAGACGGCGGCCCAAGGGTGGAAGGTGGTCGCCATCGGCACCTCGCGCAACGCGACCAGCCAGGGGTTCCAAGCCCACGATTTCCAGACCCTGGTCGGCTCCCCGGACCTTGCAGCAGGCAAGCAGTACACGATCGGCTTCACCCACCGGGGCTACACGCTGAACGGCTCGAGCCTGGTGCCGGACTCGGGCTACGGCGGCGTGGTCGATTTCTCGGGGTACGACCTGACCACGGATCTTTGGTCCTACGTGTCCGGAAACCAGGCTGCCGAGCTGGGCAAGCAATACGGCACCGGCGGCACGGCCCTCGACGGCCAGGGCTTCGTCGGCCGCATCTACTCGGTGAGTTTCGAACTCGCCAGCATCACCAACCTGCCGGGCTGCGTCCTCAATCCGGCCAGCCTGTCGGCCAGCGCGATCAAGCTGACCCCCGGCACCGCGACCCAGCTCAGCCTGTCGAGCCCGACCCTGCCCGATGGCGTGGCCCTGTGCCTGGTCGGCGTGCCGGCGGTCGACGGGGCTGGCTGCGGCCTGTTCCTGCCCGGCATCGGAGAGCTGCTCTTCGCCCCGGGCAGCGAGTTCGTGGTTTCGAGCGCCGCCCTCTCCGGCGGCTCCGCGGCCCTGCCCCTGTCGATCCCGAGCCAGCCCAGCCTGATCGGCAAGACCGTCCTGCTGCAAGGCGTCGCCGGCGGCCTCGTGGGTCCGAACCTGACCGTGGCCCTCAGCAATGGCCTCAGTGCCACGATCTCGCCCTGACCCCTCTCGGGGACCTGCGACCCTCGGCAACCCCATCCCCGGCGAGCTCGCCCGCGCCGACCCCGCCCCCGGCGAGCTCGCCCGATCCGACCCGCGAAGGCCCGCCGCCCGCCCGAAGCGCCGCTCGCACCGGCAACCCGCCGCAGCCGAAGTCGTGATCCGGCGTGAGCCGCTCGAGCGCGCAGGCCTTGCCCGCCTCGTCTCGCCCCGGTCCGAAACGGCTGAGTCCCTTGCCCCTGGCGAGTTGTCCTTCCCGGTCCGGGCTCGGCCGCGCTGCTGATTTCAGTCCTGTCGGCGAATGCCAGAGGTCGCCGACAGCGCCTTGTCCGCGCCGCGTCGCAGGCACCGCGGAGGCAGCGTCGAGAATCTCGCACGGCTCGGCTGCTGATGCCATGATGGATGCTGGGACGGAAGCGCAGGGGCTTTGGGGGGGCGGTGCTTCCCAATCCTGGGCTGTGGGGGAGCGCTGGCTTCCGTGCGGGCGGGCTGGAGGGGGACGCTGGTACGCCGAGGGGTGGTGCGGTTGAATGGAGGTCGTGCGCCGGATTCGCCGGTGAACGGATCCCGCCGACCTCACCGCTCGCAGCCGTCCCGTCATGGCCAGGAAGAACGCCAAGCCCAAGGCCAAGCCGCGCCCGTCTCGCGGCCGGGGCGGGTCGGCCCGTTGGTGGGCGGCGCTCGAGCGGCTGCGGGAGGTGGCCTGGAGCCTGGTGCGCGGCCGGGAGCTCGAGGACCGGGCGCGGGCCCAGCTCCAGGAGGTGCTCGGGCTGCTGCTGATCGGCCTGTCCCTGTGGCTCGGGCTGTCCCTGTTCAGCTTCTTCCAGCCCTACGACGACCCCTGGGCCGGCGACAAGAACTGGGGCGGGCAGGTGGGCTTCTACCTGGCCTCCTGGGTTCTGAGCCTGATCGGCTGGGCCGGCTACATGCTGTGCCTGCTGGGCTTCTCCTGGGGCGCGGTGGCCGTTTCGGGGCGCCCGGTGGCCTTCCCGCTGCTGCGGGTGATCGGCGGGGTCTTTTTCCTGTTCTCCTCGGCCTTCCTGCTCCAGCTGGCCCTCGGGTCGAGCTTCGTGGCCGGGCTGGGCCCGGGGGGCGCTGCCCACAACCACCTGCCCTATGGGCCGGGGGGCTACTTCGCCCTGGAGTTCATCGGCCCGAGCCCGAACCACGTGGGCGGTCAGGCCCTCCTGGCCGAGAAATTCGGACGCCCCGGGCTGTGGATCCTGCTCTCGCTGATCGCCCTGTCCTCCTTCACCCTGGCGACCGAGCGGGCCTTCTTCCCGGCCCTGACGGCCTTGCTGGGCTGGCTCAGGGAGCGGCGCGAGACCGCCGGCGAGGGCATCGGCGCGGCGCTGCTCGGATTCCTGGCGCGCCTGGCGCGGGGCTGGTGGGAGTTCCTGACCGGTGCCGATCTGGCCGTCGAGGCGGCGCCGGCGGGGGCCGCGGAGGCCCTGCGGGTCGGGCGGCGGCAGAGCAGCGCCAGCGGCAAACGCGGCCGCGCCGCCGCACAGGCTGTGGAGTCCGAGGGGGATGAGGATGCGGAGCAGGCCGAAGAGGACGAGGCCGAGGAGCCGCCGTTGGCCCAGCCCCGGCGCCGCTCCAAGTCCAAACCGCGCGCCGCGGAGGCCCAGCGCGCCTCCGACGAGGAGGACGAAGAGCAGGATGCCTGGGAGCCGGTCGATGCCGAGGCCGAGCTCGACGACGAGGAACAAGATCCGTTCGACGCAGAGGACTCCGCCGACGAAGCGGACGAGGACGACGAGTTCGAGCCCGAGGTCGGCGGAGACCTGCGCGAGCCGACCCCCGAGGAGCGCGCCGCGGCCCGCGAGAAGCTCAAGAAGACGATCAAGACGCCCGCCCCGCTGGCCTACGACCCGCCCACGCCGCCGCCGGGGCCCTGGCGCTTCCCGCCCCTCGATCTGCTCGAGGCCCCCGATGCCAAGTCGAACACCGGCGGCAAGGACCCCGAGACGATCGCCGCCGAGGCCGAGCGCCTCGAGGCCGTGCTGCGCTCCTTCCGCGTCGACGCCTCGGTGTGCGCTTCGACCGTGGGCCCCGCCGTGACCATGTACGAGCTGGAGGTCGCTTCCGGCACGCGCATGAACAAGGTCACCACCCTGTCCCAGGAAATCGCAGCGGCCCTGCGCGCCCGCTCGATCCGCACCATCGCCCCGATCCCCGGCAAGTCGACCATCGGAATCGAGGTGCCCAATGAGAAGCGTCGGGTGGTGCGCCTCTCCGAGCTGATCCACAAGAACGCCTACGACAAGAAACACGCCGCTTTGCCGCTGTTCCTGGGCGTCAACGCCCAGGGCGCGCCCGTGGTCGAGGACCTGGCGCGCATGCCGCACCTCTTGATCGCCGGCCAGACCGGAGCGGGCAAGTCGGTGTGCATCAACACGATCATCGCCAGCCTGCTGCTGACGCGCTCGCCCCACGACGTGCAGATGATCATGGTCGACCCCAAGATGGTCGAGCTGCAGATGTACTCCGACGTGCCGCACCAGATGTGCCCGGTGGTCACGGACATGAAGCAGGCCACGCGGGTGATCGAGTGGGCGGTCGAGAAGATGGAGGGGCGCTACGACCTGTTCAAGACCGCCGGCGTGCGCAACATCAAGGGCTACAACGCGCTCGGCGAAGAGGGACTGCGCAAGGCCATGGGGGACGACTTCAACGAGGAGCGCACCCCGCGGCACGTGCCCTACATCGTGATCATCATCGACGAGATGGCCGACCTGATGATGGTCTCCAAGAAGGAGGCCGAGCAGGCGATCACGCGCTTGGCCCAGAAGTCCCGCGCGGTCGGCATCCACGTGATCGTCGCCACCCAGCGCCCCTCCACGGACGTGATCACCGGCGTGCTCAAGGCCAACCTGCCGACGCGCATCGCCTTCACCGTGGCCAGCAAGATCGACTCCCGGGTGATCCTAGACGCCCAGGGGGCCGAAAAGCTGCTCGGCTACGGGGACATGCTCTACAACCCGCCCCAGGCCAGCCAGCTCGAGCGCGTGCAGGGCGCCCTGGTCGAAGACCACGAACTCCAGGCGATCGTCGATTTCGTCTGTCAAGAGTCCGCCCCCAATTTCAGCCAGGAGCTGATCCAGGCGGCCAGCGGCGAAACGCGCGGGAGCGAGGACGAGGATTTCGCCGCCAAGGACGACTTGTGGGACGAGGCGGTGCGCATCATCCTGAAGTCCCGCCGGGGGTCCGCGTCGCTCTTGCAACGCGCCCTCGGCGTCGGATACACCCGGGCCTCCCGCCTGGTCGACCTCATGACCGAAGCGGGGATCCTGGGCAACCACAAGGGTTCGAAGTCCCGCGAGGTACTTCTGACCCTGGAAGACTGGGAAGAAATGCACGGGGCCGAGCCCATCTCGGCCGAGCGCGATGACTGACTCCCACCGCAAGCAAGCAGCCCTGGCCCAACTGAAGAACCGCAGCGCCACACCCCTGGCCAGCCCCTGGACCCAGCCGCTCAGCCTGGCCCTCGTGGCCCTGGGCGGACTGACCGTGGGCCTGGCCGTGCAGCGCCTCTACAGCGGCGGCGCGGGCGAGCCGCCCTGGTACTTGGCCCCCTTCGCCTCCTGTTCCGACCTCTTCGGGCCTGCGCCGGCGATGGCGCTGGGCCTCGGGCTGCTCGGCATCGGCTACTTGCTGTTCGGGCTCGGCCGCCGCGTGGCCGGCGGCTGGGCGGCGCTGGCCCTGCTCGCCGGCGTGGCTTCCCTGAGCCTGGTCGGGAGCGCCATGGCCACCGGTTCCGGGGGCCAACTGGGCGGGTTGATCGCGGGGGAGCAAGGCGGCTGGCTGGGGCGAGTCGCAGCTCTGGCAGTCGCCGTAATCTTCGCTTTCACAGCCACTTACGCTGCCTTCACGGCGCTTGGCGGCGAGCGGCGCTGGATTCCGGTGCAGGGCGCGGGGTCCTCGGCCGTTGAGGGCGGGGGGGCGAACCCGGGCTCCGGCGATCCAGAGCCGGTCTCCGAGCTGCGTCCCCTGGCCCAGTCCCGCCGCCCCGCGCCTGCCGACCATGGAACCCAGCCCGCAACAAAATCAGGTCCGCGTCCGCTGGCAGCTGAGCGCGTCGCTCAGCCCGCGGCAGGTTCCCCCGGCCTGCAGCGCCCTGGCGCGCATCTGGCCGACCTGCCCGCCGCCCCTGTGGCCCGCGCGTCCGCCAGCCCCGCCGCGGGCTCGGTGCAAGGTGGGACCCGTCCGGCCGCCTCAGCCCTGACCGGCGGATCCGAGACTGCGTGGCTGAGGTCCGCGGCGGACCTCGACGAAGAGCTCGCCGTAGAGCAGACCAAGGTTCGGCCGTATACCTCTCCCTCGGCCAACGCGCCGGTGACTGCGCCGACCAGCTCGCCGACCAGCGCGGCGGCCAGCGCGGCGGCCAGCGCGGCGGCCAGCGCGGCAGCCGTGAGTGCTTCGGTAGCCGCGACGCCGAGCCTCGCTGCGGCTGCGGCCCCGGCTCCCGCTCCGCTCGAGGAGACCCTGCAGGTGCCCGCCAGCTGGGGCGATGAGGAGGAGCCTGAGACCGACGAGGACGAGGACGACGACGAGGACGAAGACGAAGACGACCTCGACGACGACGACGAGGAAGAGGAGGAGGAAGAGGAGTGGGAGGAGGGCGACGAGGAAATGGTCGAGACCGAGGAGGTCTTCGCCGAGGCCGGCTCGTTCGAGGCCTCCTACGACGACGATGACGACTTCGACGACGACGACGACGACGAGGACGACGACGAGGACGACGAGGACGAAGAGGACGAAGAGGACGAAGACGAAGACGAAGACGAAGACGAAGACGAAGACGAAGACGAAGACGAAGACGAAGAAGACGAGGACGACGACGACGAAGAAGAAGAAGAAGAAGAAGAAGAGGAAGAAGAGGAAGAAGAAGAAGACGAGGACGACGACTGGGGCGACGACGACCGCATGGAAGTCGAGCCCAGGCACGTCGCCGCGGCCGAAGTCGCACCCCCGCCGAGGCTGATGCCCCAGGCGGAGCCCGATGTCGCCTTGCAGCCGGCCGCCTCCTCTGGGGCGGCCGCCGCCGCTTCCAAGGCGCCTTCGACCAGCCAGCCGAGCCTGTTCGAGGAGCTGGAGACCGCCGCCGCCGGCGGGGCCTCCAAACCCAACGCCGGAGCGGGCACCAAGGCCGAGCCGGCCGTCGCGAAGCGCCAAGCCGAGGCGCGCCCGACCGCCGCGGCTCGCCCGGCCGCTGCGGCCCAGACGCCCCCCGCCCGATCGGCCCCGGCTGCCCAACCCGCACCCGCACCCGCAGCGGGCACCCGCGGGGGCACGCTGAGCCCCCAGCCCCGCGGCGGCCGGACCCCGGCCCGCGCTCAGGAGCCGCGCCCGGCGGCCGGATCCGTCCGCGGTCGCGCCAAGCCCGGCCCGAAGCCGGTCCAGGGCCTCGACTTCGACCCCAACGATCGCGAGCGTTTGATCTACGAATCGGGGCGGTTGTTCCTGGCTCAGGGACGGGTGGCCGTGTCGATGCTCCAAAAGACCTTCGGGCTCGACTTCAAGACCTCGACCGAGGTGATGGACGCCTGCCAGGAGCGGGGCTTGATCGGGCCCTACCAGGGCGGGCAGAGCCGCGACATCCTGATGACCGAGGAGCTCTGGGAGGCCCAGGCCTCCGCCCGTTGAGGGGCTCGGCGGACGGCCTCCCCGGGACCCCGGGGCTGCCGGACGGACGCCGGCGCGGCGTCGGCGCAGCCCGCGGCCGCGGCGGAAGGTGCCCGGCTGCTCGGCCCCGGCTGCGCCCAGCGCACGGCAACGGGGCCTGCCCGGACGCTCCCCTGGCCCCGCGCCCGGTTCGGTGAGCGGCTCCAACGATCGGCCCGGCGTCTGTGGACGCTCGATCTCCCCCTGGCGGGGATGCCGCAGGCTCGGCGCGGCGGCCGCTTGTCTTAGACTCCGCAGGCCGGCATTCCGGCTGCCTGTCCGCCCCGAGGTCCTCCGGGGCCCCCGCGCCCCCCGCTGTGACCGCCTCCAAGACCGCCATCCCCGTAGCCCTCGTGCACCTGGGCTGCGCGAGGAACCTGATCGACTCCGAGCTGATCCTGGCGCGCATGGCCGAGGAGGGGCTGCTGGTCACGGGCGACATCGACCAGAGCGAGGTGGTGGTGATCAACACCTGCTCGTTCATCGGGCCGGCGCGGGCCGAGTCCGTGGGGGCTATCAAGAAGCAGCTGGCCCAGAAGCGCAAGGGGCGGCGGCGCGCCGTGGTCGTCGCCGGTTGCTTGGTCCAGCGCTACAAGCGCGCGCTGCTGCGCGAATTCCCGGACGTCGACCTGTGGGCCGAGATCAGCGACTACCGCGCGCTGGCGCGCTCCGTGCGCCAGCTCGGCCAGGGCCAGAAGGTGCCCGCGTACCTGGAGGCCCTCGAGCCGCGCGCCGGGGAGCGCGAGGATTCCCGTCTGCTGGCGACCCCGGGCTCCTACGCCTACCTGCGCATCAGCCACGGCTGCGACCACCAGTGCAGCTTTTGCGCGATCCCGGTGATGCGCGGCAAGCACCGCTCCAAGGCGTTGCCGGCGCTCTTGGAGGAAGCCCAGGAGCTGATCGCCCACGGCGTCAAGGAGCTGGTGCTGGTGGCCGAGGACTCGACCGCCTGGGGCCGCGAGTGGGAGCTCGAGCTGCCCGACCTGGTGGCGGCCCTGGCGGACCTGCCCGGCGATCAGCGCCTGCGGGTCATGTACGCCTACCCCAACCGCTTTCCCTGGCGCTTGACCGAGCTGCTGCGCGAGCACCCCAAGGTGCTCCCGTACCTCGACATCCCGGTGCAGCACATCGCCACGCCGGTGCTGCGCGCCATGCGGCGCCACGGCAGCGGCGATCAGGTGCGGCGCATCCTCGATCGCCTGCGCGAGGAGGTGCCCGGGCTGACCCTGCGCACGACCCTGCTGATGGGTTTCCCCGGCGAGAGCGATCAGGACGCCGCCGAGGCCGTGGCCTTCGTCGAGTCCTACGGGCTGGGGCGCCTCGGCACGTTCACCTATTCCCCGGAAGAGGGCACCAGCGGCTTCGCGCTGGAGGGACGCGTCGACGCCGAGCTGGCCGAGGCCCGCGCCGAGGCCGTGCGCGCGGCGCGCGACCGGGTCCTCGAGCAGAGCCAGCGCGCGCTGATCGGCAAGCCGCTCGAGGTCCTGATCGACGAGCTGCACCCCGGCGCGGCGCCGGGCGAGCACATGGCCGTGGCGCGCGGCGCCTTGGATGCCCCCGAGGTCGACCTGGTGGCCACCTTCACCGGCCGCGGTCTGGCGGTCGGCCAGCGCCACAGCGTGGTGCCGATCGACCTCGACGAGCAGATGAATTTGGTCTGCGAGCTGCCGCGCCCGGGCAAGGCCCGCGCGGGGCGCCCGGGCGACAGGGAGGCGCGTTGATCCCGCCGGAGAGAGGCCGATGAGCGCGCGCCGCGAGCACGTCTTCGCCCACTGGCCGAACCGCATCACCGCGCTGCGCTTCCTGGGCGCGCTGGCTTTGTTCGTGCTGCTGGCGGCTTTCGAGACCGGCGCCCTGAGCCCCGAGCCGGGCCTGGCTGCCCAGGCCGCTCTGTTCCTGTTCATCGGCGTGGCCGCCACGGATTGGCTGGACGGCTACCTGGCGCGTCGCTTCGGCCACGTGACCCACTTCGGGCGCATCGCGGACCCCTTCGTGGACAAGATCCTGGTGCTCGGCGTGCTGGTGTTCCTGGCGGCCCTGCCGAGCGGCCGCAGCTTCGTCCCGGCCTGGGTGGTCGTTTTGGTCCTGGCCCGCGAACTGCTCGTGACCGGCCTGCGCGGGTTCGTCGAGGCCCAGGGGCTGGCCTTCCCGGCCGATCGCTGGGGCAAGCTCAAGCTGGTGGTGCAGTGCGTGGCGATCGGCATCGTGCTGGGCCTGCCGGCCTTCGCCTGGGGGCCGACCCCGCGCCTGTGGCTCTCGAACCTGGCGCACGTCTCGGTCTGGGCGACCCTGCTGGCGAGCTTGGGTTCGGGCATCGGCTACGTGATCAAGACCGCCCGGCTGCTGTCGGGGGAGGGCCGTTGAGCGCCCTCGAACCCGATCTGCTGCGCGGGCCACGCCAGCCGGGAGACGCCTGGCGCCTGCTCGCCGCGACCGCCTGCGGCCTCGGTCGGGCGCCCGCGGCCCCGGGAACCTTCGGCACCCTGGGCGGCGTGCTGCTGGCCTGGCTCCTGGCGCGAACCGGCCAGCTCTACCTGCCGCTGCTGATCGCCGCGCTGCTGCTGCTATACGCCGTCGGTCGCAGTCTCGGGAACTGGGCCGAGCGCCGGGCCCAGGCCGGCGACCCGGGCTGGTTCGTCTTGGACGAGGTCCTCGGCTATCTAGTGGTCCTGCTCTGGCCGCTCCCCCCGTCCCCCTTGGCGCTGGTGGTCGCATTCGCGTGGTTCCGTCTGTTCGACATCACCAAGCCCTGGCCGGCCCGCCGGCTCGAGCGGCTGCACGGCGGCGACGGCATCCTGCTGGACGACGTGATCGCCGGCCTCTATGGCCTCCTGGCCCTGTGGTTCTGTCGGCGCTTCCTGCTCACCCCGGAAGCCTGGACGGCCCCTTTGGCCGGCTGAGATGAGGCGCGGCGGCAGGGAATCGGCCCGCGGGGTCAGCCTGGGATCGCGTTTCGCCCTGGCCATGGGCGTGGCCCTGGCGCTGGTGGGCTTGGCCGGAGGGCTGTTGCTGCACTCTTCGAGCCAGAGGCTGCTGGCCAATCAGACCGAGGCCCTGCTCAAGGCCACCGCCGAGCTGACCGCCGGCATCGACCAGCAGCCTTTCCAGCCGACCAGCGCGATGGTGGCCGTCGAGGGGCCCCTCGAGATCCAGGAGGGCACCATCGCGGGCCGGCCGGCCAAGCGCTACACCGAGCGCTTCGACCGCGCCGACGGCGAGCGCGTGAGCACGGTCTACGTGCCCGCCGAACTGCAGGGCGGCTCGGGCCTCGGCGCCTTGATCGCGTCGATCCTGGGGCTGATGGTGCTGGTGGGCACCATCGTGGCCCTGATCGTCGCGCGCCAGGTGACCTCGCCCCTGTCAGAGATGGTCGGCGCCGTGCAGCGCCTCTCCCACGGCGATCTGCGGCTGCGCGTGCGCAACCCGGGCACCATGGAGCTGGCGCTGCTCTCACGGGCCCTGGAGCGCATGGCCGGCGACCTCGCGGAGGGCCGGCAGGCGGAGCTCGAACTCTCGGTACGCGAGCGCGAGCTCGAGCTGGCCGCCAGCGCGCGCGAAGCCCTGCTGCCGGACGCGCTGCCGCTGACCCCGGGCATCGACATCGGCGCCGTGTACCTGACCGGGGCCGAGCTGTCCGGTTCCTTCCACGACTTCTTCGCGTATCCCGGTGGCCGCGTGGGCCTGCTGGTCTGCGACGTCACCGGCCAGGGCGTTCCCGCGGCGATCGTGGGCGCCATGGCGCGCGGCCTGCTGCGCAGCGAGCTGGCCCGCGAAGGCGACCTGGCCGCGGCCTTTGCGCGCGTCAACCGCGAGCTGAACGGCCGCTTGCGGCGTGGCTCGTGCGTCACGGCGCTGTTCGCGCTGGTCGATCCGGCGGGGGGCCGGGCCAGCGTGGTCTGCGCGGGCCACCGCTTGCCGCTCCTGCGGCGCACCGCCAAGGACCAAAAGCTGCGCCGCCTGCAGCCCGAAGGCATCGCCCTGGGGCTCGATCGCGGCCCGGTCTTCGAGCGCACCTTGAGCCTGCAGGATCTGGCCTTCGAGCCCGGGGACGCGCTGGTGCTATTGACCGCCGGAGCCGCCAAGGTGCGCGCCCCGGCCAGCGACGAATTCGGGGAAACACGGCTCTACAACGCCGTGGCCCACGCACCCTTCGGAGATGCCCAGGAGGCCGTGCGCAGCATGCGCGCGGCCCTGCTCGGCTGGGCCGCCGGCACGCCGCTGCCGGACGACATCAGCCTTTCGTGTATCCTGCGGCTTCCGGACGAAAGCTGACCGGGCGCGCCCGCGGCGACCCTGCCGGTGTCCGGGCGCTGCCCGGGTCGGGGCGAGCGCCCCCGCAGCCCGCGCGCTTCCGCCCCGGGGCCCCAGCGCCCGCCCGCCAAGCCCATGGAGATCCGCGCCTTCCAGCAACTGATCGCCGACCTGTACCTCGCGCGCGACAGCGAGCGCGGCCTGGCAGGCACCTACTTCTGGTTCATGGAGGAGGTCGGCGAGCTGACCCGCGCCCTGCGCCGCGGCCACCAGGGCGAGGCGCTTTCGGGCGAATTCGCGGACGTGTTCGCTTGGCTGGCCAGCTTGGCCAACATGCAGGGCATCGACCTCGAGCGCGCCGTGCGCGAGAAGTATCTGGCCGAGGGGCGCCCCGGGCACCACAAGGATCTCGCCGCGGCCCCCGAGACGCACCCGGGGGGCTGAGGCCGTGTCCGCGCGCCGCTCCAAGCCGCCGCCCGGGGATCCCGCGGCCGGCGCGGCCCCGCGCCCGGTCCAAGGCCGCCTGTTCGACGAAGCGGACGAGCCGACCGCGCCCCCTGCGGCTCCGCGTTCCGGCGCGACGACCGCCGGCGCTTCCCGAGCGGGCGCGGGCGCATCCGCCGCGTCCGCGCCGCGCCCGCGGCCGCGCGCCAGGCCGGGGCCCAGCGCGGCCCCGCTGCTCTCGACGCCGACGGTGCCGACCACGGGGGCATCGGCAGGGGTATCGGCGGGAGCAACGTCAGCGGGCGCATCCTCAGCGGGCGCATCCTCAGCGGGCGCATCCTCAGCGGGCGCATCTTCAGCGGGCGCAGCGGCGCGCCGCGGCAGCGCCGACAGGAGCCCGGCCCCAGGCCCCAGCGCCGCCTCAGGGCGGCCTCCCAGCGGCCCAGCGCCCAGCGTGGCCGCGGCGACCGGCGCGGCGCGGCCGAAGAAAGCGAGCCGCGGAGACGCTCCCGCTCGCTCCGATTTCGGCGCCCGCTTCTCCGCCGCTCAAGCGGTGCGCGCGCGCGCCGTGGGCTACGCCGAGGTGGCGCTCTATCGCCCGCTGCCCCAGACCTACACCTACGCGATCCCGCCGTCGCTCTCCGGCCAGGTCGAGGTCGGCAAGCGCGTGGCGGTCTCCTTCGGCCCGCGGCGCGAGGTTGGCATGGTGGTGCGTGCGCCCGCCGAGCCCCCGGCGGGCAACGTGCTGGTCAAGGAGCTGGCCGCCGTGCTCGATCGCGAGCCGGCTCTCGACGAGGGCCTCTTGTCCCTGTGCGCCTGGATCGCCGAGGAGTACGCCTGCACCCTGGGCGAAGCCCTGGCGGCCTTGCTGCCGGCGCCGATGAAGCGCGAGGGCGGCCAGCGGCGCGTGCTCAAGATTCAGGCCGCCCTCGGCGTCACGCCGGAGGCCCTGGCGGCCCTCGAAAGCCGCCAGCCGGCCCAGCACCGCCTGCTGCGCACCCTGCTCGAGATCGACGGCGAAGCCGAGCTGCGCGACCTGCTGCGGCGCCTGGGGCTCTCCGATGCGCCCGCCAAGGGCTTGGCCAAACGCGGCTTGGCGCTGCTGCGGCAGGCGGATTCGGACCCGCTGCTCGCGGCCGGCGGCGATCGCGAGCGCCCGCGCCCGAGCCAGCTCAGCCCCGGCCAGAGCTGGGCCCTCGAGTCGATCTCGATGGCGCTCGAGCTGCGCCAAGCGCGCCCGTTCCTGCTGCAAGGCATCACCGGCAGCGGCAAGACCGAGGTCTATCTGCGCGCCATCGAGCGCTGCCTGGCCCTCGGCCGCAGCGCGATCACGCTGGTGCCCGAGATCGCGCTGACGCCCCAGACCGTGTCCTGGTTCCGGGCGCGCTTCGGCGAGGTGGCGCTCCTGCATTCGCGCTTGACCGACGCCCAGCGCCTGTCGGTTTGGAAGCGCGTGCGCTCGGGCGAGCTGCGCGTGGTGGTGGGCGCGCGCTCGGCCCTGTTCGCGCCGGTCGTCGACCTGGGCCTGATCGTGATCGACGAAGAGCACGAGCCCTCCTTCAAACAGGCCAGCAACCCGCGCTACCACGCCCGCGAGGTGGCCCTCGAGCGCGCCCGACGCGCCGGCGCGGTGGTGATCCTGGGCTCCGCCACGCCCAGCCTCGAGACCTTCAGCGGCGCCGCCGAAGGCCGCTTCCATCGCCTGCTGCTGCCCGAGCGCGTGGGCGGCGGCAAGCTGCCCCCGGTGACCGTGGTCGACATGCGCCAGGAGCCCCAGGAGCGCTTCACGCCCGTGTTCAGCCGGTTGCTGCGCCAGTCCCTCGAAGAGACCCTGAACCTGGGCCAGCAGGCGCTCCTGTTCCTGAATCGGCGCGGCTATTCGCCGGTGCTCTATTGCGCATCCTGCCGGCACGTCACGCGCTGCCACCAGTGCGCCACGGCGCTCTCCTGGCACAAGCAGATCGGGCGCCTCGTCTGCCACCTGTGCGGCCAGGAGCAGCCCGTCCCCAAGGCCTGCCCGATCTGCACGGCGCCGCGCCCGCGCTGGCTGGGCAGCGGTTCGGAGCGCGTCGAGAGCGTGGTCGCCGCGCTGTTCCCGGCCGCGCGGGTGGCGCGCATGGACAGCGACACCATGCGGCGCCGCGAGGACTACGAGCGCGTGCTGCAGGCCTTCGGCGCCGGCGAGATCGACGTGCTGGTCGGCACCCAGATGATCGCCAAGGGCCTCGATTTTCCGCGCGTGACCCTGGTCGGGATCGTCAGCGCCGACACCTCCCTGCACCTGCCCGACTTCCGCGCCGCCGAGCGCACCTTCCAACTGCTCTCCCAGGTCGCCGGCCGCGCCGGCCGCAGCCACCTGCCCGGCCGCATCCTGATCCAGACCGAAAACCCCGAACACCCCGCCATCCGCCTGGCGGCCAAACACGACTTCGAAGCCTTCGCCGCCCAAGAACTCGCCGACCGCCGCGCCCTCGGCTACCCGCCCGCCACGCGCCTGATCCGCGTCCTGTTCGAATCCGAAGACCCGCGCCTCGCCGCCAGCAGCGCCGACCAGATCGCCGAAACCCTCAAAGCCCGCTTCGCCAGCCCCCTGCCCTTCGCCGCCGATCCGCTCGCGCCAGCCCCAGCGTCAGCCCAAGCGTCACCCAACGCGTCGGCCCAAGCGCCAGCGTCCAACGCAGCTTCAGCGCCGGCCTCCTCCCGCTCTTCAGCGCCAGCCTCGTCCCGATCCGCAGCGCCCGACGCGTCCCGATCGCCAGCCGCGGCCCCACGGCCCGCCGCGGGCCCGCGGGCACCCGACTCTGCGACCGTCGACCGAGGCCAGAGCGCGCCGCCCACCGCCGAGCGCGCCCCGCGCCCCGCCGACGCTCGTCCCCTGCCGATTTCCGTCCTTGGCGCCGCCCCCGCCCCCCTGACCCAACTCCGCGGCCGCCACCGCCACCACCTGCTGCTCAAAGCGCCCCCCGGTCCCGCCTTCACGACCGCCCGCGCCGCCCTGCTCGAGCTGCTGACCCCCCTCGGCGCCCAGCACAACCAGCTGCGCATCACCCTCGACATCGACCCGGTCAACCTGCTCTGACGCCCAGCGCCACTCGGGTCGGTCCGTTGCACACGAGCCAGGCTCGAGGCGATCCGAAGCCGGCCCGCTCCGCAGCCAAAGCCGAACCGATCCGCGGCGCGGATCGAGCTCGAGAAAAAAGAGACGGGCCACCAGCGCCAGCGCGCGCGGTGGCCCGTCTTGCCGGAGCGGCCGGGGGCCGCGACGGGGCCGGAGCGGAAGGGCTGTCCGGGCGAGCGTTGGCTCTAGCCCAGGTGCAGCCCGATCGGCTCAGGCGCCAGTCCCCTGGGAGGCAGGCTGCTGGGCGGCTCGGGGGCCGACGCGGGTCGACACGCCGAGGGCTCCGGGCGCGGGGTGGCGCGGGCAGCTGGATCGCGGGGTCGGGCGGGAGTCGGTCAGACTCATGATCACCTCCTTGGGGTTGGGCGGACGCGCGTGGGGCACCGGTCGCGTCGGCGCGGCGGCGCGACCCGAGCGAACCTAACCGCTGTGGGCCGGAGCGCAAGCGGGGCGGGCGCCGCCAGACCCAGCCGGGGCACCGCGAGGGGCGCCGGAAACCCGACGGAGGGCCCTTGTTCGCAGCGCCGGCACCAGGCAGCCCAGAGGGGGGCCGCGGCGCTTGGTTGGACAGAGCGTGGGGCGCAGAGCGCCTGGCTCCGGTTGGCCGGCGAGCGGCCGGCGCCCAGCGCCGGGAGGGTCCGGTCGCCGACGGGGAGCGGAGCGGGCCAGCGCGGCTGGGCTTGCCCCGCCCCGCCCGCGCATCCACGGCGACCGGCGCGCAGACCAGCGCGCCCGCGGTGCATCCGCCGGAACGCAACGGCGCCTCTGGGGCGCTGGTCTCGAGGGCCGGCTGGCCGAGCGGCGACGCCGCCCGGTTAGTGTCTGCCCATGCAGCCGAGCCTGGAACGCTTCGGAGAGCTGGTCTCGGTGCGCGGCCCGGATGGGGCCGAGGCCAGCTTCAGCCTGCACGGCGGGCAGCTCCTGTCCTGGCGCGGGCGGGCCGGGGACGAGCGCTTGTTCCTCTCGTCGCTCGCGGCCGTGCAAGGACCGAAGGGCCAGGCCCTGGCGATCCGCGGCGGCGTGCCGGTGTGCTTTCCGCAGTTCGCGGGCCTCGGGCCCCTGCCCAAGCATGGCTTCGCGCGCCTCGAGCGCTGGACGCCCCTGCCGGGCCGCGGGGTGCGCCTGGACGTGGAGGCCGGGCGCTGGCCGGGCTGGTCCGGGGCCGTGCGACTCGAGGTGCAGGCCCGGCCCTGCGAGGCCGAGCTGGAGATCGAGATCTCGATCGAAGTCCGCGGCGCAGAGGCGGTCGAATTCACGCTCGCCTTGCACACCTACCTGGCGGTCGACGACGTGACCGATCTCGAGCTGCTCGGGGCCGAGGGGCGCCGGGCCCGCGAGGCCGAGCGCGGCGAGTTCGTGCAGGCCGGGCCGCTGCGCTTCGAGGGCGAGGTCGATCGCCAGCTGCTGGGGCTCGAGCGGCCCCTCGAGCTGTGGCGCCGCAGCGGGGCCGGCTATCGGCCGCTGCTGCGCGTCGAACAGAGCGGGCTGCCGGACGCCGTGGTGTGGAACATCGGTGCGACCAAGGCCGCCTCGCTGTCCGACCTGGGGCCGGGCGAGTGGCGCCGGTACGTCTGCATCGAAGCGGCCTGGATCGAGGCCCCGAAGCGGCTCGAGCCGGGGCAGCGCTTGGTGGGTGTGCAGCGGCTCGAGCGCCTGTGAGCGCCGCTTCGCGGCCCTACCACCAGGCGGCGTAGATCGCCGCGGTGGCGAGCAGCAGCGCGAGCCCCGCGGCCCGCGAGAAGCGCCAGGGCGTCAGGTCCACCTGAGAGCGGTCGGGCAAGCGCACGGGCGCGGGCAGCGGATCGAGGCGCGACCACAGCCACAGGCCCGCCGTGAGCAGCACGAACAGGATGAACAGGTGGTAGAGGAAGGCCAGCGAGGCGTAGCGGTGCAGCAGGGCGGGCAGGGCGCCCAGGGCGCGGGCCTCTGCGGCGCTCCAGGCCCAGGCGGGAGCGCGCGAGAGGGCGTAGAGCAGCGGGCCGAGGATCAGGGCCGTGCGCGCGGCGCGCGCCGGCAGCCGCGGCCAGCACAGCCCGGCGAAAAACACCGCGCAGGTGGGCGCGGAGACGAAGCCCCACAGCTCCTGGATGTAGCCGAAGACCCCCTCGAAGGCCTGGATCACGGGCGTCCACAGGCAGGCCAGCAGCGCCAGCAGCAGGGTCGCGATGCGGCCGATGCGCACCGCCTGGGCCTCGCTCAGGCCGGGGGCCACGTGCACCGCGTAGAGGTCGAGCACGATCACGGTGGCGGCCGAGTTGAGGCCCGAGTTGAAAGTGCTCATCACCGCCCCGGCGATGGCCGCCAGCAGGAAACCGAGCAGGCCCGGTGCCAGGAGTTCCCGCAGCAGCAGCGGATAGGCCTGGTCCGGGTGGGCTGCGGCGAGCGCCGGCCCGAGCAGGCTGACCGCCAGCATGCCGGGCAGCACCACGAACATCGGCATCAGCAGCTTGACCGCAGCGGCGAAGAAGATGCCCTTTTGACCCTCGCGCAGGGACCCGGCGGCCAATACGCGCTGGGTGATGAATTGGTTGAGGCCCCAATAGAACAGCACCGGGATCCACAGCCCCGTGACCAGCGACAGGCTGGGCACATCGGGATCGTTCCAGGGGCGCACCAGGTGCAGCCGGTCCCCTTGCTCCTCGACGAAACGCCGCCAGCCGGCCAGCACGCCGCCGCCCTGCGCCAGGGCGTCCAGCGCCAGCCACAGGACCAGCGCGCCGCCGGCCAACAGCGCGGCTCCTTGGAGCAGATCCGACCAGACCACGGCCTTGAGGCCGCCGATCACCGTGTAGACCGTTGCGATCAGGGCGATCGTCCAGACGCTCAACAGGAAGGCGCGGGACTCGGCGCGCTCCGGGGAGGCCAGTCCGTTGCGCTCGAGGACCCCGGGCACGTCCAGCACCGACGACAGGAAGGTGGCCCCGCTGTAGAGCACCGCGGACAACACCGTGACCACGAAGAAGACCGCCATCAAAGCCGCCAGCAGCGAGCGCGTGGCGCGGTCGAAGCGGTACTCGAGGAACTCCGGGATCGTGTAGAGGCCGGCGCGCAGGAAGCGCGGCAGCAGCACCCAGGCCACCAGCACCAGGGCCGGCGCGGCCAGGAGCTCGTAGCTGGCCACCGCCAGGCCGGCGCGGGCCGCCTGTCCGGTCATGCCGACGAACTGCTCGGTCGAGATGTTGGAGGCGATCAGCGAGAAGCCGACCAGCCACCAGGGCAGGGAGCGACCGGCGAGGAAGTAGTCGGCGCGCGTGCGTTCGCCGCGCGAGGCGGCCAGGGACACGGCCACCACCAGGGCGAAGAAGGCCAGCAGGACGATCCAGTCCAGGGAGGTCAAGGCAGGTGGAGAGTGGGGGGCGCGGGGGGCTGGGGCGGGGCGCGTGCTGCGGGCCCACGGTCTAGCGCAGGCCGAGGGGGTCGCGAGCGTCGCTCGGGCCGCTGGCAAGGCTCGCGGGGCTCCAGTCGCTCGGGTCGCTTGATGGCCTCGGGTTTCTCGGGTCGTGCAAGCTGTTCAGGTTGCTGAGGTTGCTGAGGTTGCTGAGGCTGTTGAGGTTGTCGAGGATGTCGAGGATGTCGAGCCGGTTGGGGTCGCTTCGATCGAAGGGGCTGAGAACTCAGGGGTGTGCTGCTCGATTCGGCGGCCTTCGGCGCGTCGTGCGGGAGGCGCGACCTGGGCGCCTGCGGCGGGATCGCGGGGCGGGTCCGGCAGGCGCCGGCGTCCGGGGCGCTGGGCGGCGACCGCCGCGCGCCGGTCAGAGGGCCCCGAGGCGTTCCCGCCAGCGCTCCAGCAGGGCGGCCAGGGCTAGGCTTTCGGCGCGGCCCACGAACGGCGCCCGCGGCTCGAGCTGGCGGGCGTGCACCATCCGGCTGAGCTCCTCGGCCTCCAGGGCGAAGCAGTCGGCCCGGGCCTCGATGCGCTCCTCGCGGCGCTGCCGCTCGGTTTCGACCCACAGGCGCGCCTGGCGACCGCGGCGCTGTCCGCTGGGCAGGAACGGGTCTTCGAGACGCAGGCTGCCGAGGGTGCCGTGCACCAAGGCGCCGCGCCCGAGCTCCTGCCGAAGGGAGACCCGGACGCGGGCGCTGAGCCCGGCGGGGAAATGCAGCTCCGCTTCCCCGTGGGCATCGACGCCGCTGGCGGCGAGCTCGCCGTCGACCTCGGTCAGATCGGGGTGCAGGGACTGCTCGGACGGGATCCCGGCGGCGCGCGCCAGGGCCAGGGTCAGGGAGAGCGGGTAGCCGCCCACGTCCAGGATCGCGCCGCCAGCCAGCTCGGGGGCGAACAGGCGCTGCTGCCGGTCGTAGGGCGCGTGGAAGCCGAAATGGCTTTCGATGCGCCGCAGGGCGCCCAGCTCGCCGCTTTGCACGATCGCCAGGGCCCGATCGATCTGCGGATGGGCCCGGTACATGTAGCCCTCGAGCAGCGGCACCGAGGATTGCGCCGCCAGGGCGAACAGGGCGCGCGTGGTCTCCAGCCTGGGGCTGAGCGGCTTTTCGCACAAGACCGGCAGGCCCGCTTCCAGAGCCGCCTGCACGGCCTCCGCATGGGCGCTGTGGGGTGTCGCCACATAGACGGCCTGCACCGCGGAATGGCCGATGGCGGCCTCCAGATCGGCCACCGCTTCGCCGCCGAAGCGCTCCGCCAAGGTGCGCGCCTTCTGCAGGTTGCGGCCGAACACGCAGGCCACCGAGCCGGCGCCGGTTTCGAGCAGGCTTTCGGCGAAGACCTGGGCGATCTGGCCGGGACCGATCAGGGCGAAGCGCAGGGGCGGGGGCTTTTCGGGGGGCATCGGGGGGCTGGACGGCGGGGGAGTAGCGTCGGGCGGTGGCGTCGAGTCGTATCGCCGAGTCGAGTCGTCGTGTCGTGCTGTCGTGCTGTCGTGCTGTCGTGATGTCGAGTCGTGATGTCGAGTCGTGATGTCGAGTCGTGCTGTCGTGCTGTCGTGCTGTGATGTCGTGTCGTGACGTCGGGCGAGGGATGTTGCAGCGCGCTGGTGTTGCGCGAGGGCATCGGGACGTGCTTTCGTGCGCTGCCGCTGGAACTCGGGTGGCTGCGTCCGCTGGGGCCTTCGCGGCCGATGGGTCAGCGCGGCCCCTCGGCGGGACCGTCCCGGCGCGGGTCGGGGACGATCCAGGCGTTCGAGAGCGAATCGCCGAAGCGCTCGAAATCGCGGAAGCTCCAGATCAGGCGCTTGCTCCGATCGATCTCGATCAGCTGGGGCTGGTCCGGGCCGGCGTGGCAGTTGGTGATCACCAGATGGCCGTTCGGCAACTCCTGCACCGAGGTGATCCAGCCCAGCGCCAGCTGAGGCACATCCGCGGGCCCGAACTCCCAAAGGATCCGTCCCTCCCGGTCGACCTCCAGGACCCGATGGCCGTTGCCGGTGGCGATGCGCGTGCGGCCGTCCGCCAGCCGCCAGGCACCGAAGACCTGGTTGCCGTGGGCGCTGGGCCCATGTCCAGGGCGCGCTTCCTGGCCGAACAAGGGCACGGCGTAGCTCCACACGACCTGGCCGTCCCGGTCGTATTCGCGCACCACGCCGTCGGCCTCGTGGGCCACCAGCACGGTGCCCGTGGGCGTGGAGCGCACCAGGCGGGTGTCGTGGTGGGCGTCCGGCCGATCGACCTGCAGCGCCGCCTGGTGCAACAGCCGGCCCTCCCGATCGACCCAGATCAAGCGCCGGCGTCCGGACTCGGCGATCAGCGTGCTGCCGTCCGCGAGGCGCTCGAAGGAATGCACCTCGAGCGCAGCGTCCTCCGCTTCGCCCGCGGGCCGGTTCTGCCGGCGCGCGTCGTAGGACCAGCGCCGCTCCCCGCTGCTCGGATCGAGCTCCACCAGGGTCTGCCAGTCGGTCTGGAACAGCAGCGCGCCGTCCGGCAGGACCTGCAGATCGTGCAGCTGCTGGATCGGGTGTTCGAAGAGCAGCTCGTAGTGCTCGAGGGCGCTCTCGCGCAGCAGGGCCAGGCGCCCCGTGGAGGCATCCGCCAGCCAGAGACGCCGCGGTCCGTCGTCCAACAGCGGGTCCGCGGGCAGGCTCAGACCGCCGACGACGGCCAGCCGCGGGCAGCGCGCCTGCAGGGCGGCCAGGTCCGATGGGCCGAAGCCCGTTTCTGCCAGATAGAGGGCCTCGAGGGCCGGTGCGGTGGCCAGAGCGGCGCTGCTGG
This sequence comes from Planctomycetota bacterium, assembly GCA_044375105.1. GTDB lineage: Bacteria > Planctomycetota > UBA1135 > UBA1135 > JBIKLM01. Next base: position 39,632 of record JBILNK010000004.1, on the reverse strand, counting down.
CGGCGCTGACCGGGCTGCCGGTCAGCACCAGGGTCTCGAGGGCCGGCGCGCGCTCGAGCAGCAGCGCCAAGGCGGCGTCGTCCAGGTCGCTGCCGCGCGCGCTCAGGCGCCGCAGCCTCGGCAGGGGCGGGGCTGCGGCGAGCGCGGCGCCGAGCCCGCGGCAGCCGGAGAGGTCCAGCTCGGCGATGCGCTCGGCCAGCGGCGCCAGGGTGGCCAGGGCGAGCGCATCGAGGCCGCGCTCCGGGAGCGGCGCGCCGATGCGGGCGAAGTCGAGGCTCCAAGCGCGGGAGCCCTGCGCCACCCCCGCCGCGCCCGCGGGGGGCTCAGGGAGGGCTTCGAAGCGCGCGCCGCTGCCTGCGAGCAGCCGAAGGTCCGCGGCTGAGGGGTCGGCGACGGCAGCGCCCGCGCTCGCCCCGGACGCGGAGCGCGGCCCGGCCTCGCTCGGGCCCTCGCCGCTGGCGCCGTTCCCCGTGGGTCCGTCTTCCAAGGGCGCGCCGGCCCGGATCCAGGCGTACAACAGGCCGATCTCCTGCGCCGAGAGGGGCTCGCCCTCGGTGGGCATGCGGTCTCCGTCGTCGGCGGGCAGCGTGACCCGCAAGAACAGCTCGCTGCCCGCGGGATCGCCGGGCAGCACGGCGCGCGCGAGTCCAACGGGCGTGTCGAGGCGCAGCCCGCCCTTCTGCTTGTCCGGGCCGTGGCATTCGACGCAGCGCCCCTCCATCAAGCGGCGCACCTCTGCAACCAGCCCCTGTGCTCCAGGCCCCTGTGCTCCAGGCCCCTGTGCTCCAGGACCCGCTGCGCCGGAACCCGCTGCGCCGATGCCAGCCGCTGCGAGCCCCGCCGATCGGCTGCCGGCGGCCGCGCTCGTCGGGCCCTGGGCGCCGCCGTCGAAAAGCTCGAGCGCCGTCTCGGAGACGCTGTCCGAGCCCGCGTCCGGCTGCGCGGGCGAGTTGCTCGCAACCCGAGCCGGGGCCGGCTCGGCTTCTTCCTGCAGCCAGGGCCGCAGCGCCGCCGGCGCGTAACGCGCCAGGAAGCTGCCCCCGTGGGTCAGGGCTCCGCCGTGGTGTCCAGCGACCGCCACCATGCCCGCGGCGAGCAGCAGCAGCGCCCGGCGCAGCAGCGTGCCGAAGGCGCGCCGACGGGCGGCTTCCGAGAGCAGCAGCGCGGCGGCCAGGCCCGCGGCGATCAGGCCCTGGCGTCGGTGCTCCGCGAGCATTTCGGCCTCGTAGCCGCCCTCCTCGGCCAGCAGCCAGCCGGCCAGGGCGGCACCGGCCGCGCCCGCCGCGAACAGCAGCACCAGGCCCCGGCGCAGCGCCAGGGCGCGGCCCTCGGGGCGGGCGCCCAGGAGGACCTCCGCCAGCAGCAGCGCGAATAGGCCTCCGATCGGCAGGTGCACCAGCAGCGGATGCAGCCGCCCGAGGAAACGCAGCCCGTCGCCTGAGGCCTCGAGCAGCAGCGAGGGCGCCGCGCTCATGCGAGCAGGGCCTGGATCGGTTCGGCGCCCTCGACCCCGACCAGCTTCTGGTCGAGGCCTTGGAACGGATAGCTCAGGTCGTTGGGGTCGAGACCCAGCCGATCGAGGATCGTGGCGTGCAGGTTGCGCACGTGGTAGCGGTCGTCGACGGCGCGCGCCCCGAGCTCGTCGGTGGTGCCCACCTGGATGCCGCCCTTCACGCCGCCGCCCGCCAGCCACATGGTGAAGCCCCAGGCGTTGTGATCGCGGCCCGTGCCGCTTTCGTACTCGGCGGTCGGCTGGCGCCCGAATTCGCCGCCCCAGACCACCAGGGTTTCCTCGAGCAGGCCGCGCTGCTTGAGATCGGTGAGCAGGCCGGCGATCGGCCGGTCGGTGCGGCCGGCGTGCAGGCTGTGGTTGTAGACCAGGTCCCCGTGGGCGTCCCAGCAGTCGTCGTTGTGGCCGCCGCCGGAATAGACCGTGATGAAGCGCACGCCGCGCTCGACCAGGCGCCTGGCCAGCAGGCACTTCTTGGCGAAGTCGGCGGTCTCCGGTCGGTCCAGGCCGTACAGCTCGCGGGTGGCCGCGGATTCGCCGGCTAGATCGACCGCCTCGGGGGCCGCGCTTTGCATCCGGTAGGCCAGCTCGAACTGCTCCGCCCGGGCTGCCAGTTCAGGGTTCGCAGCGCGCGGCGCGGCGTGCAGCCGGTTCTCTTCGGCCAGGTGATCGAGCAGCAGGCGCTGGATGCCGCCGCCCAGGGCGGCGGGCGGGTCCAGGTCCAGGATCGGGGTGCCCGCGGTGCGCAGGGTCACGCCCTGCAGCGAGGCCGGCATGTAGCCGCTGGTCCAGTTCTTGGCGCCGCTGATCGGGCCGCCAGCGGGGTCGAGCAGCACCACGTGCCCGGGCAAGTTTGGGTTCGAGCTCGGGCGGCCGTAGTTGGCCCAGGCGCCGATCGACGGATGCCCGGACACGATGCGCCCGGTATTCATGTTGAGCAGCGCCGAGCCGTGGATCGGGCTCTCGGCGTAGAAGGAGTGCACGAAGGCGATGTCGTCGACGCGCTGGGCCAGGTTGGGGAACAGGTCCGAGACCCAGCGGCCGCACTGGCCGTAGGGCCGGAAGCGCCACTTGGGGCCCACCACGCGGCCGCCGGGTCGCTTGCCCTGGCGCCCGAAGGTGGGGATGTCGATCGTCTTGCCGTCGTGTTTGTAGAGCTCGGGCTTGTAGTCGAAGGTGTCGACCTGGCTGGGGCCGCCGTACATGAACAGGAAGATCACGCTCTTGGCGCGGGCGCGCCGCCGCGCACCGACGGGGGCCCGAGCGGCCAAGGGGCCGGCCCCCGACGGCACGGGGCTCGACGGGCCCGAGAGGGACAGCGCGGCGCCGGCGAGCGGCGCCCGCGCCGTGGCATAGAGCAGCCCGCCGAGGCCCGCCAGACCGGCCTGCAGGATCCGTCGTCGGCCGAGGCCTGGGTGGTCCTTTGCAGGCGTTTCCTGCTTGGCAGACGCGGGGCGCTCACGGGAAGAAGCGGGCTCCTGAGCGCCGCCCTGCGGCGCGGGCGCGCCGCGCTCGGCGCTGGCGAGCGATGCCGGGGGCCGGGCCGCCGCGGCCGGCGGCTGCGACGCCGACGAAACCGACGACGAAGCTGCCGCCGAAGCCGACGACGAAGTTGCCGACGAAGTTGCCGACGAAGTTGCCGACGAATTCGACGACGACGCGGCAGCAGCCGCTGCCGCCGTTGACGACAACGACGACGAGCGCGCCAGCTCCGACTGCGGCGCCGCGGGGTTCAGTCGATCCATAGGAATTCGTTGCGGTTGAAGAGGCCCAAACAGAAGACGCTCAGGGCCTCCAGCGGTTGCAGCCCCTGTTCGGTTTCGAGGCGCTCGAAGAAGCGCTCCTGGCGCTCGAGCTCCGCCTGGCTGGCCTCCCGCCCCAGGCTGGCGGCCAGGGCCGCCCGCAGCCGGCCCAGGCGGTCCTGATGCTCCCCGGAGATGCGCGCGGCCAGCTCGGCGGCCATCTCGGCCGGGAAGGCGCCGTTCAAGGTCTGCAGGGCCTGCGTGGGCACGTTGGTCGGGAAGCGCTCGGGGCAGGGCAGGTCCGGACTCGGCTGATCGAGGGCCGAGAGCAGCGGGTGCTGGAGGGAGCGCTTCGAGAACACGTACAGGCTGCGCCGGCGCGCCTGCTCCCGGCTCGAGCGGCCCCAGGCCTGATCGGGGCGCGAAGCGGTCTGCAGCACGTCCGCGGAGAGGGCCGGGTAGATCGAAGGGCCGAACAGCTCGCGCTGCAAGACGCCCGCGCTGGCGAGCAGCGCGTCGCGGTACTCCTCTGCGGAAAGCCGGCGCGGGTCGAAGCGCCACAGGCGGTCGTTCAGCGGATCGTTCCGCTCGGCGATCGCGCGGGTGCTGGCCGCGCCCACGCTGTCCATGCGATAGGCCCGGCTGGTCATCAGCTCGCGGTGCATGGCCTTGAGCGACCAGCCCTGTGCGATCAGGCGCGCGGCCAGGTGATCGAGCAGCTCCGGGTGGGTGGGCGGCACGCCGAGGTTGCCGAAATCGCCGGGGCTGCGGGACAGGCCGCGCCCGAAGTGGAACTGCCAGAGCCGGTTGGCCATGGCCCGCGCGGTCGCGCTCCGGCCTTCGCCCACCAGCCAGCGGGCCAGGGCCAGGCGCCGGCCGGTGCTTTGGGCCCCGGGGTCCACGGCGGGCAGCTGCGCGCCGCGGGCCTGCGGGCCCGCGCTGGCCAGGAAGGCCTCCGGGATCGCGGGCTCGACCTCGGCCCCCGGGGCGTGCACCGAGCCCCGGCCGAGCACCGTCTGGACCGGCGGGACGCCGCCGTGTTCCCGCGCGATCTGGGCCGGGTAGGGCGCGGCGCGGGGCAGGTCCCCATGCCGATCGAATTCCGCCAGCAGGTCGAACAGGCGCTCGCGCTCCGCATCCGCTGGCAGGCGCTCGGCCGCCGCGCGCAGCGCTGGCAGCCATTCCTCGCGCTCTGGCCCAGGGCCCTGCCCGGGACTGCCCGCATACAGCCCCGCGTCGATGTACTGCCCGCCGAAGTCCTGCACGCAGGCCAGGGCCAGCACGTTGCGTCCGACCACCAGGTGCGCGCGCTGCGCCGCGTCCAGGGGCAGCTCCAGATAGCGGGTCGTGTAGCCGCTCCGCTCGAGGATCGGCACGCCGTTGAGGAACACGACCACGTCGTCGTCGTGGTGCAGGGTCAGCAGGACCTGCTCGGGGATCTCTTCGAGCGCGAAGGTCGTGCGCAGGGCGATCGACGGGCCGTGCCAGGGGGTTTCGACCCGCGCTCCCGGGGTGCCCGGGGCGCCGAAGCCGCCCGGGCCGCGGGGCCAGGCGCCGTCGTCGAAGGCGGGGCTGGCGAAGCCCGCGGGGGCCTGGCCCTCCAGGTAGGCCCAGGTCGCGGGGCGCTCGCGCGCATCGGGCAGCAGGGGCGTCGCGCGGCCGTCGTGCTCGTCGGGCGCGCTCAGTTCGAGGCGCCGCGCCTGCGCGGCCAGGGCCGCCTCGAGCCGCGCGCGGGCCTGGTTCCATTCGGCCGCGCTCGACACCCCGGGCCCGGGCAGATCGGCGACCTGGCCAGCCGCGCCGCCTCCCAGGTGCTGGCCGAAGCCGCCGCCGCCGAAGCCGACCAGGTTGTTGAAGAAGGCCGTGAAGCCGTAGTACTCGGCCTGCGAGATCGGATCGGCCTTGTGGTCGTGGCAGCGCGCGCAGCCGATCGTGGCGGCCAGGAACACGCTGCCGGCGGCGTCCACGATGTCCGCCAGTTCGTCGGCGCGGGCCTGTTCGGGATCGCTGGGCTCGTCGTCCCACACGCCCAAGCGAAAGAAGCCCGTGGCCAGCAGCGCGTCCGCGGGCAGGCGCTCCTCCGGCGGGGCCTCGTCGCCGGCCAGCTGCGCGACCACGAAGCGGTCGTAGGGCAGGTCGGCGTTCAGCGCGCGCACGACCCAGTCGCGATAGCGCCAGGCGTTGTGTTTGGTCGCATCGCGCTCGTAGCCGTTGGTCTCCGCGTAGCGCACCAGGTCGAGCCAGTGGCGCGCCCAGCGCTCGCCGTGGTGGGGGCTCGCCAGCAAACGATCGATCAGCGCCGCCCAGGCGCGCTCGAAGCCGTCGCGCTCGACTTCGGCGAGGAAGCGCTCGCGCTCCTCCGGCGTCGGCGGCAGGCCGGTCAGGTCGAAGCTGGCCCGGCGCAGCAGCACGGCCGGGGGCGCGTCCGGAGCGGGATCGAAGCCGGCGGCCTCCTGGCCGGCGCGCACGAAGGCGTCCAAGGGCTGCCGCCCCCAGGCGCGGTCCTTCGGCTCCGGCGGCGGCGACTCCGCCAGGGGCTGGTAGGCCCAGCCCAGGACCCGCCGGGGCTCGGCCCCGCGCGCGTGGCGGCGCGGATCGGCCAGGCGGCCTTCCGGCCCCTCCGGCCAGGGGGCGCCCAGCCGCACCCAATCCTCCAGCAGCTCGAGCTCCCGCGCCGAGAGCCGCCCCCGGGGCGGCATGGACAGATCCGGATCGCCGTAGCGGACCGCGTGCAGCAGGCGGCTGCGCTCGCCCTGCTCGGCGTCGATGGCCGGCCCGCGGTTCCCGCCCTCCAGGAAACTGGCGCGGTCGGCGAAGCTGAGACCCGATTTGCGGGCTTCGCCCCCGTGGCAGGCGAGGCAGTTGGCCTCCAGCACGGCGCGCACTGCGGTCCAGGCCGGATCCTGGTGCACGGAGCCGAAGGAGGGAGGCGACGCGGGAGCCGCGAGCAGCAGGATCCAGGGGAACATCGGGCGGGGTCGGGCCTCGGACCAGCCCCATGCTAGCGGCGCGCCCGAAACGCACCGGGCGGGCCAACCGCGGGCGCGCGTCGCTTCGCTTCCAGCGGGCCGCGACGGGCCCGTTTCCGGCGCGGCCCGCGGTTCGGCCGCGCCCAAAGCCTGATGGCCGTCCGCGTCCAGGCGCCCCCGAGCCGACCCACGCCACGCCGCGCTGCGTCCTCCCGGCCGCCCGTCCAGAATTCGCTGCCGCGCCCAGCGCTCCCGGGCATCCCGCTCGCTACCTTCCTGCCATGCAGCTCAGTCGCTTCCTCGGCCTGTCCCTGACCCTGCTGATCGCCTGCTTGCCTAGCGGCTGCCGCTCCCCCCGGCGCCAGGTCGCTCCCGGGCCGGGCCTGGCCGCCTTCGACCGCGAAGCGCCCCAGGGCCTCGCCGTGCATGCGCGGCCGGCCTGGAAGGAGGGCGACTGGTTCGACTATCGCCGCGGCGGTCTGATCCGCCTGCGCTTCACGGTCTTCGAGCTGAGCGGGGTCGACTCCAAGGGCAACCCGCAGCGCGGCTTCCTGCTGCGCAACAGCGAGACCGCGCGCAGCCAGGTGCTCGATCAAGACCACGGCAGCCTCGGCGAATCGACTCAACAAGCGCCCCCGGGGCTGACCGGACCCTTCGATGTGCTGCTCGATCCGGTCGACCCCGGTTTCGCCTGGCCCCTGTGGGTCGGCAAGCGCTGGTCGGGCGGCTTCACGCAGCGCAGCCCGGGCAAGGACGCCCTGCCCTTCCGTGTCTTCTATCGGGTCGAAGCCCAGGAAACGGTGCAGGTTCCCGCGGGCACCTTCCAGGCCCTGCGCATTGAGCGCCGCTCGAGCCTGGCGCTGGAAGGCAAGTTCATCGACCGGGTCAGCTTGATCTGGTACGCGCCAGAGATCGGCTGCATCGTGCGCCGGCTGGAAGACAGCATCGTCACCGAACTCGAGGGCTATCACCGCCAGGAGCTGGGCGCCAAGTCGGGCGGTTGAGGGCGCCGGCAGCTCGGGCGCTCGCTGGAACGCAAAGACGACCGCGCGGCGGCGCAGCAGGCCGCGCGGGCCTCGGAGCGCCGCGTCCGCGCGCACGCGGGCCGGGCCGCAGATTTCGATCGCCCCGCGCCTCCGAGCCCCGAAAATGCGCAGGCCGCCCGGCGCGTGGCGCGGGGCGGCCTGCTGGGTGCGCCGCGGAGATCAGACCCGCGGAGCGTGGGCTGCGGCCGCGAGGCCGCCGCCGGTCACTTGACTTCGCAGAACTTGGCGTCGTCGTAGAGCAGCGACTCCATGGTCCCGTCGGTGGCTTCCGGCTGGTAGTACTTGAAGCCGGTGCCCTTCATGTCCCAGGCATCCTTGACCCAGAAGTAGTAGCCGTTGATGAAGAAGTCGCCGAAGGAGGCGCCGTAGTAGGCCAGGGGGAACACCGGCACGACCCACAGGATGCCGTCGATCCAGGGGCTGTCGATGTAGAGCTTCTGGTCAAAGTTGTCGAGGCTGCGGGTCAGTTGCTTGGGGCCAGCGAGGCAGGAGGAGAGGCCCAGCGCCAGGGCGCCGACAGCGATCGCGGTGTTCTTCTGCATGGTTGTTTTTGGGTGGGACGGGGGGCGCCCGGGAGTGCCCGTGCGCCACGCACCACAGCAGAGTCCAGATCCACACCCCCCGGAGTCAAGCGTCCCGCCGGACCCGTCGCTGCCACCCGGGTTCTTCGAGGGGTCCAAGAATCCCCGCATGGGGGCCACCTATGGCTCGCCGGCGGCGGAAGTGGGGCGATTTGTCGCACCTCTAGGGCGCGATCGCCGCCCCAGGCGGATCGCGCTTTTCGGAGCCGGGCGGGGCTGCCGAAGCGGCCGAGCAGAGGCCCGGCAGGACTGGTTCCCGAGCCCCCGGATCCCGAAGAACCGCCGTTTCTAGGTTGGATCCTGAGCGGGGCCGCGGACCGCCGGCCGCGTCGATCCGGCCCGATCGCTCAGGCCCCTTGCTTGAACTGCGCGGCCTCGGTCGAGCCCGCCAGGGCCGTGGTCGAGGCCTGGCCCCCGGAGACCGCCTGGGTCACCGCGTCGAAGTAGCCGGTGCCGACCTCGCGCTGGTGGCGCGTGGCCGTGTAGCCGCTGCGCTCCGCAGCGAATTCGGCCTGCTGGAGTTCGGAATAGGCGGCCATGCCGCGGTCCCGGTAGCCCCGCGCCAGCTCGAACATCGAGTGGTTGAGGGCGTGGAAACCGGCCAAGGTCACGAACTGGAACTTGTAGCCCATGGCGCCCAGCTCGCGCTGGAACTTGGCGATCGTGGGCTTGTCCAGCTTGGCCTCCCAGTTGAACGACGGCGAGCAGTTGTAGGCCAGCCACTTGCCGGGGAAACGCGCATGGATCGCCTCGGCGAAGTGGCGCGCTTCGGCCAGGTCGGGCTTGCCGGTCTCGCACCAGACCAGGTCGGCGTAGGGCGCGTAGGCCAGGCCGCGGGCGATGGCGGTCTCGAGGCCGTTCTTGATCTTGAAGAAGCCCTCGCTGGTGCGCTCGCCGGTCAGGAAGCGCCGGTCGCGCTCGTCCACGTCGCTGGTCAGGAGCGTGGCCGCCTCGGCGTCGGTGCGGGCCACCAGCAGGGTCGGCACGCGCAGCACGTCGGCCGCCAGGCGCGCCGCGTTCAGCGTGCGGATGAAGCTCTGCGTCGGGACCAGCACCTTGCCGCCCAGGTGGCCGCACTTCTTCTCGCTGGCCAGCTGGTCCTCGAAGTGCACCCCGGCGGCCCCGGCGCGAATCATGGCCTTCATCAGCTCGAAGGCGTTGAGCGGGCCGCCGAAACCGGCCTCCGCATCGGCCACGATCGGCACCAGCCAATCGATCGAATCGTCGCCCTCGGCGTGATGGACTTCGTCGGCGCGCTGCAGGGCGTTGTTGAGCCGCGCGACCAGCGACGGCACCGAATTGGCCGGATAGAGGCTTTGGTCCGGATACATCTCGCCGGCCAGATTGGCGTCGGCCGCGCATTGCCAGCCCGAAAGGTAGATGGCCTTGAGCCCCGCCTTGACCTGCTGCATGGCCTGGTTGCCGGTCAGGGCGCCCAGGGCGTGCACGTAGCTCTCCTCGCTCAAGAGCTTCCAGAGCTTGACCGCCCCGCGCTCGGCCAGGGTGTGGCGCGGATGCACCGTGCCCGACAGGCGCGCCACGTCGGCCGCCGTGTAGTCGCGCTGGATGCCGGCGAAGCGGCGCGGATCCAGCAGCAGGGCATCGCTCAGGGATTGGTAGCAGGGGCTCGACATGGCGGGGGGGCTGGGCCGGGGCTTTGTAGGGAGGCGGCGCCTGGGCCGTGGGCCGGTCGAGCCGGGCCGCGGGGCTCAGGCGGGGGCGTGGTCGAGGTGGCCGTAGGCCGCCAGGGTCAAGAAGTCCGGGCAGCGCGGCGCCCGGATCAACTCATCGAAAATCTGGGCCGCCAGGGCGAAGCGACTCTGGGAAAATTTTTGTTCCCCCAGGCGCGCGCGGATTTTTCCGAGTTCCTCGCCCAGCACCTGGCCGAACAGCTCGCCGGTCAGGCGCCGCCCGTCGGAGAGGCGCGCGCCGTGCCGCAGCCAGGCCCACACCTGGGCGCGGCTGATCTCGGCCGTGGCGGCGTCCTCCATCAGGTGGTGGATCGGCACGCAGCCCACGCCGGAGAGCCAGGCCTCGAGATAGGTCATGCCGATCTCGAGGTTGGCGCGCAGGCCGGCCTCGCTGATCTGGCCTTCGGGCACGCTGAGCAGGTCCTCGGCGCGCACGTGCACGTCCTCGCGCAGGACGTGCAGCTGGTTCGGCCCGCTCAGCACGCGATCGAACTCTTCGCGCGCGAGCGGCACCAAGCCGGGGTGCGCCACCCAGGTGCCGTCGTGGCCGTCGCCGGCCTCGCGGCGCTTGTCGGCCCGCACCTTGTCGAGCGCCGCCTGGTTGCGCGCCGGATCGTCCTTGATCGGGATCTGGGCCGCCATGCCGCCCATGGCGTGGGCGCCGCGGCGATGGCAGGTCTGGATCAGCAGCTGGCTGTAGGAGCGCAAGAAGTGGCGGTCCATGCCCACGCTGCCGCGGTCGGGGAACACGGAGGAGCCGTGGGCCTGGAACTTCTTGATGAAGCTGAAGATGTAATCCCAACGGCCGCAGTTGAGCCCGCTGCTGTGCTCGCGCAGCTCGTAGAGGATCTCGTCCATCTCGAAGGCCGCCAGGATGGTCTCGATCAGCACCGTGGCCCGGATCGTGCCGCGCGTCAGCCCCAGGGCCTCCTGGGCGAACAGGAACACGTCGTTCCACAGGCGCGCTTCGAGGTGGCTCTCGAGCTTGGGCAAATAGAAGTACGGACCGCTGCCGCGCTTCACGCTCTCGGCGGCGTTGTGGAAGAAGTACAGGCCGAAATCGAACAGGCTGGCCGAGAGCGGGCGCCCATCCAGCGTCAAGTTGGCTTCTTCGAGGTGCCAGCCGCGCGGGCGCACCACCAGGGTCGCCGTGCGCGGCGCGAGCTCGTAGCGTTTCTTGGTCTCGGGATGCGTGTAGACGATTTCGCGGCGCACCGCGTCGCGCAGGTTGAGCTGGCCGTCGAGGCAGTTCTGCCAGGTGGGCGAATTCGAATCCTCGAAATCCGCCATGAACACGTTGGCGCCCGAGTTGAGCGCGTTGATCACCATCTTGCGGTCGACCGGTCCGGTGATCTCGACGCGCCGATCGGTCAGGTCGCGCGCTGGCGCCGCGACCTTCCAGTCGCCGGCGCGGATCGCCGCGGTTTCGCTCAAGAAACCGGGCTTTTCGCCGGCGTCGAGGCGCGCCTGGCGCTGCGCGCGATGGGCCAGGAGCTCGCGGCGCCGGGGCCCGAAGCGCCGCTCGAGCTCGGCCACGAAGGCCAGCGCCGCGGGCGAGAGCAGCTCGGCCTGGCGGCTGGTGGGCGGGAAGCGGAGCAGGAGGCCCGCGGGGCTCTGGGGACGCTGGGACATGGGCGCTTTCGAAACCTACCCCGCGCTCGGCGCGGGGGGCGGGAGGAGGGGAACCGGTGCGGCCAGTTTCGAATCGGCCGCAGGCGGCTCCAAGCCGCAGCCGCTCGAAAGCTGCGCGGGGGACCGCCCGCGGCCCGCGGCCCGGCGGCATCCGGGCTCGGAAAATTCTTCCGGCGCCGCTCGCTGCGTGCCGCTCCGTGGAGCGGGAGTCCCCCGCGAGGATCGCGGGACACGCCGCCCGGCGCGCGCCTTCGAAGGTCGGGCTCCGGCGGCACGCCGCCGGCCGGCCGAGTCGGTTGCCGGAGCACGACTTCGGCTCCCGGAGCCCGACTTCGGCGCGGTTTCGATGGGGCGTCCCGGGGGTCTCGGAGGCAGCCGGCCGCGGCTGGTCAGGCCCCGGCCGGGCGTGCCCGTGGCGCCGGCCGGGCGCTTTACCCGCGGCCGCTGTGGCCCTCGAGGCCCTTGCCGCGCGGCGCCCGCGACCGGCCCGCTGAGCTCAGGCGTGCTGCCACGCCGCCGCGGCGACGCGCTCGACTTCCAGGTCGAGCATGCAGGCGTGCCGCGGCAGGGGGCAGACGCGTTTCTCGCAGGGCGCGCAGGGCGGGCTTTCGCGCAGCGCGAGGTGAGGCCGCCCGCGGCGGTCCTCGCCGTAGGGACCGGTGCGGCGCTCGTCGGCGGCCCCGAACAGCGCCAGCACCGGACAGCCCACGGCCGCCGCCAGGTGCATCGGCCCGGTGTCGCAGCCCACGAACAGGCGCGCGCGCCGCAGCAGCGCGATCAGCTGGGGCAGATCGGTGCGCCCCACCAGGTCCACGGCGCCGCTGGCGTCCGCGCCCGCTGCCCGGGCGCGCTGGGCGGCCTCTCGATCGGCGGGGCCGCCGATCAGCGCGAGGGGGCCGAGCCCACGCTCGGCCAAGGCCAGGGCCAGGCGCCCGAAGCGCTCCGGCTCCCAGCGGTTGGCGGCCTTGGTGGCCCCCAGGTTGAGCAGCAGCGGCGGGGCCCCGAACTCGGCGAGCCGCGCCGCGGCCCAGGCTTCGGCGCTCGGGTCCAGGGGCAGACGCCGCTCGGCCGCGGGCGCAGCCACGAAATGGGCCGCCATGCGCAGGTAGGTGTCGAGCATGTGCGTGTGTGGCGGGCCCGCCGCGACCCGCTCCTTGGTCCACACCCAGGAGCACTCCTTGGTGCGGCGACGCTCGAAGCCGACCACGCGCGGCGCGCCGCACAGGCGCGCCAGCAGCGCGCTCTTTTGCAGGCGCTGCAGATCGATGGCCGCGTCGTAGCGCGCGGCGCGCAGCTCGGCGAGCAGCGCGCGCAGGCCGGCCCAGCCCTGCCCGCGGCGCCACACATGCACGCGGTCCACGTCCGGGTGCCCGCTGACCAGCGGCGCCGCCAGCGGGTGCACGACCCAGCCGATCTGGACCCTGGCCAGACCGCGCTTGAGCGCGCTGGCCAGCACCAGCGCGTTGGCCACGTCCCCGATCGCGCCGGTGCGCACGATCAGGATCCGGCGCGGGGTTTGGGGCGGCGGCATGGGCAGCAGTCTGCGCTGCGACCCGGCCGGGTCCGAGGGGCTTTTCGGCGGCCCGTCCGCCGATCCCGACGGTTCTGGGAGCCTGCCCGTCGCCCTTCGGGGGTCTTCGGCGCGGCCCGCGGGCGCTGGAGCGCCGCTTCGGGGCCGCAGGACCCGCGCATGCGGGTCTTCGCGCGGCCCCCCGCGCCGCCCGCCGCTCAGGCGAAGATCGCTTCGGCCACGTGCCCGGCCACGTCGGTCAAGCGGAAATCGCGGCCGGCGTAGCGATAGGTCAAGCGCTCGTGGTCGAGGCCCAGGAGGGCCAGCAGGGTGGCGTGCAGGTCGTGCACGTGCAGCTTGTCGGTCAGCGCGTAATAGCCGTAATCGTCCGTGGCGCCGTAGCTGAAGCCGGGCTTGACCCCGCCGCCGGCCATCCACAGGGTGAAGCCCTGGGGGTTGTGGTCGCGGCCGTTGCCCTGGCTGGTGGGCGTGCGCCCGAACTCGCCGCCCCACAGCACCAAGGTCTCCTCCAGCAGGCCGCGCCGGCCGAGGTCCTCGAGCAGCGCCGCGATCGGGCGATCGACCTCGCGGGCGTTCTTCAGGTGATCGCGCTCGAGATCGCCGTGCTGATCCCACTTGTAGCTGTGGGTGCACTGCACGAAGCGCACCCCCGACTCCGACAGGCGCCGCGCCATCAGGCACTGGCGGCCGAAGTTCTCGGTCACCGGATCGTCCAGGCCGTACAGCGCGCGCGTGGCGGCGCTCTCCTGGCCGATGTCCAGGACCAACGGCGCCTCGCGCTGCATGCGGAAGGCCAGCTCGTAGGAGCGCAGCCGCGCCTCCAGGGCGGGGTCGCCCGGGCGCGCCTCCAGGTGGCGGCGGTTGAGGTCCTCGAGCAGCTCGAGCTCGAGCCGTTCGAGGCCCGCGCGCCCGGGCAATTCGGCCAGGTGCTCGATGCGCGCTTCCGCGGCCGGGATGCCGGCGTGGCCGATCGGCGTGCCCTGATAGCTGCCCGGCAGGAACGCGCTCGACCAGTTGTTGACGCCGCCGTGGCCAAGGGTCGGGCAGAGCGTCACGTAGCCGGGCAGATCGGGGTTCTCCGAACCGAGCCCGTAGAGGATCCAGGAGCCCATCGAGGGCCGCACGAAGGTGTCGGAGCCTGTGTGCAGGGCCAGCAGCGCGCCGCCGTGGGCCTCGTTGGTGCCGTGCACCGCCTTGAGGAAGCAGAGCTTGTCCACCTGGCCGGCGACGTGCGGGAACAGCTCGCTGACCCAGGCCCCCGACTGGCCGTGCTGGCGGAACTTCCAGGGGCTCTTCATCAGGTCGCCGGTTTCGGCGAATTGCACCCGCGGCTTGGCGAAGGGCAGCGGTTTGCCGTGGTCGCGCTCGAGCAGCGGCTTGTAGTCGAAGGTGTCGACCTGGCTCGGGCCGCCGTGCATGAACAGGAAGATCACGCGCTTGGCGCGCGGGCGGAAGTGCGGGCGGCGCGGCGCCAGCGGGTCGGCGCTGGCCGAAAGGCGCTCGAGGGCGCCGGAAAAGCCGAAGGCCGGATGGGCCGAGAGGCCGCCCAGGGCTGCCACGCCCAGGGCGCCGCGCAGCAGGGCGCGGCGGCTCGGGCGCGCCGCGCGCTCGAACAGCGGATGGGCCGGGGTCGGCTCGCGCTCAGTCGACATACAGGAATTCGCTGGAAGCCAGGAGGACGTTGGCGAGGCGCTGCAGAGTTTCCCTTTGGATGGCCGCTTGCCGCTCCGCGGCGGAGCGCAGGGCGCCCCCCTGGGCCAGCGCCGCGTCGTCCAGCGCCTCGGCGGGGGCCTCCCGGCGCGCGTCCAGGGCGCCGCGGGCTTGTTCCAGGAACGCTTCGATGCGCAGGCGCTCGGCAGGGGACGGCTCGCGCTGCAGCACGGCCCGGAAGAGCTCCGCGAGTGGCTCGCCGCCGGCCGCCAGGGCCCGCGCGACCGCGCCGGCCGCGGCGCGCTCCGCCAGGGGCGAGTTGAGCAGGTGCAGGGCCTGGGCCGGCACGGTGGTCTGCGAGCGGCGCTCGATCGGCAGGCTCGGGTCGGCGTAATCGAAGCTCGCGAAGAACCCGTACATCGCGTTGCGCACGATCGGCAGGTACAGCGCCCGCCGGGGAGCCTCGTAGCTGGCCTGGTTGGCGGATTGGTCGTTGGTCACGTAGTCGCGGTTCGGCGTCGAGAGCAGGCTGCCGCCGAGCTCCAGCTCGAGCTGGCCCGCGGCCGCGAGCAGCGCGTCGCGCAGCGCCTCCGCCGAGAGCCGCTGGCGCGGATAGTGGGACATCCAGCGATTCTCCGGGTCGCGCTCGCGGGCGGCCGGGCTCGGCTGCGAGGCTTGGGCAAAGGCGGCGCTCGCCAGCAGGCGCCGCTGCAGCGCCTGGACCGACCAGCCGCTGGAGATGAGCTCCCGGGCCAGCCAGTCGAGCAGCTCCGGATGGCTCGGGCGCGCCCCGCGGCGGCCGAAGTTGGAGGCGCTCTCCACCAGGCCGACGCCGAAGGCCTGCTGCCACAGGCGGTTCACCAGCACGCGGGCCGTCAGCGGGTGGCGCGGATCGAGCAGCCAGTCGGCCAGCTCCAGGCGTCCGCTGGCGTCCGCCGGGATCGCCGGGCCGGGCAGGCAACCCTCGAAGATCGCCGGCGCGCCCCGCGGGATCGGATCCCCGGCCAGGCTCAGGTGGCTGCCGCGCACGTGCAGCGGCAGCGCCACGGGTTGGCCCTCGCGCACGCACAGGGCGCGCTCGCCGCGGGGCAGCGGGATCGCTTCCGCGTCGGCCAGCTCGGCGCGCAGGGCCTGGCCCTCGGCGCGGACCTCCGCCGAAGCGCCGGCGGGGGCTTCGCCGGGCCCGAAGAAGAACAGGCCCGTGGGCCCCTCCAGCGCGCGGCGCCAGGCCTCGGCCCCGGGGTCGTCGAAACCGTCGAATTCGGCGTCCTCGCGCTGGGCCTGCTCGGCGCGCCGCCACAGGCCGTTGGCG
The DNA here is from genome assembly GCA_044375105.1 of Planctomycetota bacterium. Classification (GTDB taxonomy): domain Bacteria; phylum Planctomycetota; class UBA1135; order UBA1135; genus JBIKLM01. Next base: position 23,968 of record JBILNK010000004.1, on the reverse strand, counting down.
ATCAGCGCCAGGGATTGCGCCAGGTCGGCGGCGTCCGCCGGCGGCGGCCCGTCGAACAGGCCCAAGGTCAGGCCGTTGAGCTCGGCCCCGCGCGCCGCGGCCAGGCGCTCGGCGGCGGAGGCCGCAAAGCCCTCGGGCGCGAGGGTGCCCAGCTCGGCCAGGGGCCCGAGCAGCGCCCGGTTGCTGCTGCGCTGGACCCAATCGACGGCGCGCAGCAGGAGCGCCGGATCGAGGTCCGCGAAGGCCGCGCCCGCCAGCCGCTGCAGGGCCGCTTCGGGTTCTTCGGCGGCATCGGCCAGGGGGATCAGCAGCAGCTTGTCGAGGTGCGGCACGGGGCCCTCGCGCACGAACTCGAAGCGGTGCTCGCCCGCGGCCAGCTCGAACACGCCGAGACGCTGCCAGACCTGGTGCTCCGGATCGAAGCCGCCGGTCGCGGCCCCCAGGAACTCACCGGGTTGCGGGGCGCCGTCGAGCGTCAGCCCGAGGCCGCGCGCTTCGCCGCTGGCGCAGCGCGCCAAGAGCGCGAAGGGGCCCCCGCGGCGCGCCACGGCGCGCACTTCCAGGCGCTGCGTCCCGCCCGCGACCGTGTGCACGATCACCACCTCGGGCTCGCCCCAGCGCTGCTGGTCGGCCCCCAGATTGCCCTGCCCCGCTTCCGCTTCGAGCACGGAAACCTCGCCGCCCAGCGCCAGCCCCGCGAGCCACAGGCGCCCGAGCCCGCGGTGCCAGTCCTCGCGCTGATCGGCCTCGTGGGCCACCCGCCAAGCTTCGAGGCGCTGGCGCAGAGCCTCGCGCTGGCCCTCCAGGCGCTCGCGCTCGGCCAGCTGCGAGGCCGAGATCAGCTCGCGCTCGCGCCAGCGCGCCACCGTCTCGAGGCTTTCCATGCCATCGGTCGAGCGCAGGATGCCGGCCAGCGCGTAATAGTCCTGCGCCGAGATCGGATCGAACTTGTGGTCGTGGCAGCGGGCGCAGGCGATGGTCAGCCCAAGGAAGGTCTTGCTGAACACGTCGATCTGCTCGTCGACGATGTCCATGGCCAGTTTTTCCTGGTCCTGCTCGGCCAGCATCTTGGGGCCCAGCAGCCAAAAGCCGGTGGCGGTCCAATGGGCGAAATCGCGCCTCTCGTCGCCGCTCGGCGGCAGCAGGTCCCCGGCCAGCTGGGCGCGCAGGAAGGCGTCGAAACCCCAGCCCTGATTGAAGGCTTGGACCACGAAATCGCGAAAGCGCCAGGCCTCGCCCATGGCCAGGTTTTCGTCGAGCCCATTGCTGTCCGCATAGCGCACCAGGTCGAGCCACTGGCGCGCCTGGTGCTCGCCGTAGTGCGGGGAGGCGAACAGCCGATCGAGGAAGGCCTCGAAGGCGCTCCGGTCGTCGGCGGGATCGCCGAGGAAGCTCTCCAGCTCGCTTGCGGACGGATAGAGACCCGTCAGCACCTGGCTGGCGCGGCGCGCCAGGCTGCGCCGGTCGGCGCGCGGCGCGGGATCGAGGCCCGCCTGGGCCAGGCCCGCCGCCAGGAACCGATCGATCGGCGAGCGCTCCCAGGCGGGGCCGCCCGGGAAACCCGCCGGCACGGGCGGCGGCTCGGGCGCCGCGATCGGCTCGAAGGCCCAGTGGGGCGGCTCGACCGCCGGCTCCGCATCGGCCTGCGCGGGCGCGCTCTCCGGCGCCTGCGCGGGAGCGGGTGCGCCGGCCGCGACCCACTCCTCGAGCAGCGCGATCTCCGCCGCTCCGAGGCGCCCGCGGGGCGGCATGGCCAGATCCGGATCGCCGTAGCGAACGGCCCGGATCAGCAGGCTGGCATCGGGGTCCCCGGGCACCACGGCCGGGCCCAGGTCCCCGCCCGCCAGCCAGCCCGCCGGGCCTGACAGGTCCAGCCCGCCTTTTTTCTGCCCGCCGGCATGACACTCCCCGCAGCGCTCCAGCAGCAGCGGCCGCACGCGCCGCTCGAACAGCTCCAGCCCTGCGGCGTCCTGGGGTTGGGCCGCCAGCGGTTCGGGAGCCAGGCTCGCGAGCAAGAGCAGGGTCGGGACTCCGGGCATGGCCCGATGATAGGGGCCCCGGCGGAGAGCGGTGGCGGCGCCTCGCAGGGGTGGCGTCGGCCGGGACCGGGTTCAGGGGCGCTCGCCTGAGGTCCGACAAAACCCCGGGATTTTCCCTGCACCATGCGCATCGGCCACCACATCCTGCTGACCACCCTGGGGGCGGCCCTGGGCGGGGTGGTCGTGGGCCGCGGTCTGTGGGTGGACTACGCCGAGTTCAACCGGCGTGCCGACGCCCTGGCGTCCGAGGTGGCCACGCGCCGGGCCCTCGAGGTCATCGAAGCCGCCTCGGGGCACCTGCTGGGGCTGGTCGACCGGCAGGCGCAGCTCGCCGAACCGGGCGATGCCTCCGCCTGGAATGCGGGGCTCGAGGCCCTGGGCGGCGCGCTGGCGGTCTCCGGGGGGGCCCTGGCCGGTCTGTCGGAGGCGCGCCTCGGTTTCCAGGCCGCGGCGGCCCTCGGCGCCTCCCGGGCGGCCCAGCTCGGGCTCGAGCTGACCCTGGAGCAGGCCGATGCCCGGGCGCTCTCGACCCCCGCATTGCTGGCCGATCTGCTCGGGCAGACCCGCGTGCTGGACCTCGAGGTGCGTCGTCTGGCCCAGGCGGTCGTGGGCGAGCCGATCGACCTCGAGGGCGAGCTCGCCGACGCCCGCACGCAGCTCGAGCGGAATGCGCTCGTCTGGCTGGGCGGCTACGCCGTGATGATCCTCGGCCTCGGCCTGTTCAGCTCGCGGCGCCTGGTGCGCCCCTTGTCGATCCTCAGCGAGGCCGCTCGCCGCGCCGCCGGCCAGGGCGGCTCGATCCCGCCGCTCGAGGGCGGACTGACCGAGCTGGTGAGCCTCTCCCAAAGCCTGGCCGGCTTCTCGCACCAGCTCGCGGCCCAAAACCAAGGCCTCGAACAGCACCTCGCCGAGCGCACCCGCGATCTCGAGCACGCCAACGCCGCCAAGAGCGAGTTCCTGGCCCATATGAGCCACGAATTGCGCACGCCGCTCTCGGCCATCATCGGCTTCGGCGAGCTGCTGCACGAGCGCACCAAAACGACCCCGGAGTCGGCCGAGTTCTCGCGCCAGATCGTCAGCAACGGCCAGCATCTGCTGGTGCTGATCAACGATATCCTGGACATCTCGAAGATCGAAGCGGGGCAGATGACCTTCGAGCGCTGCGCCCTCGATCCAATGCGGCTGGCGCGCGAAGTCCTCGAGTTGTTCCAGGTGCGCGCGCAGAGCGCCGGCATCGACCTGCGACTCGCTATCGACGGCGCCCTGCCGGCCCTGATCGCCAGCGACCCCACGCGCCTGCGGCAGGTGCTGGTGAACCTGGTCGGCAACGCGCTCAAGTTCACCAAGACCGGCTCGGTCGTGCTACGCTTCGCTCACTTGCTCGATCCAAGCCTCGGCCCACGGCTGGTGGTCGAGGTGCAGGACACCGGCATCGGCATACCCGCCAACAAGCTCGAGATCATCTTCGAGCCCTTCGGCCGAGTGGACGTTTCGACCACGCGCCGTTTCGGTGGCACGGGTCTCGGTCTGGCGATCGCGCGGCGCCTGGCGCGCGGCCTGGGGGGCGACCTGGTTGCAGAGAGCGTCGTCGGCCAGGGCAGCACGTTTCGCCTGGAGCTGCCCGCACCCCTGGCCGAGCCCGAGGCCCCTCCGCAGGCGAGCCCGCCCACGGCCCTGCGCGCCGGCGCTGCGCCGGCCCCGGCCCGCCGCTTCCAGGGCCGCGTGCTGCTGGTGGACGACGTGCCCGTCAATCGGCGTCTGATCGGGCTCTTGCTCGAGCGCAGCGGCCTGGCCGTCGAGATCGCCGAGAACGGCCTGGAAGCGGTCCAAAAGGCCCTCGGCCTGCGGGCCCTCGGCGAGCCCTACGACCTGATCTTCATGGACATGCAGATGCCGGTGCTCGACGGCTACGGCGCGGTGCAGGAGCTGCGCCGGTCCGGTTATCGAGCGCCGATCACGGCCCTGACCGCCCATGCCATGGCCGGCGATCGCGAGCGCTGCCTCGAAGCCGGCTGCGACGGCTACCTGACCAAGCCGGTCGACCGGGCCGCCCTGCAGCAAACCCTCGAACTGCTGCTCCTGCCGCCCTCCGCCGGCCGCGCGGCCTGAGGCCGCCCTGGCGCTCCGACTTTTATCCTCACCGGTGCGGACGACAGGCCTCCGCTTGCTGTGCGGGGGGTAAGCTAGACGGGCTCGCGGGGCCGGTTCGAGCGAGGAGTTTCCGCCTATTGCGCCCGTGGTCAAAAGCCCTGCCTCCCCAAGGCCTTCCTGCGCCCGAGAGTTCCGTTTCCGATCGGGCCTCCACGGCCGCCTCCGGCGGCTCGAACAACACTCACAGCAGGCCCAGCTCCAGCAGCCCGCGTGCCACCAGCTTGGCGTGTTCGCCACAGCCGCGCGGGTTGTAGTGCATCCAATCGTCGAACAGCTCGCGCCGATCGGAGAGCGGGCCGGCGATGTCGATCAGCGGCAGGTCGAGCTCGGCGGCCAGCTCGCGGATGGTCTGGTTGACCTGGTCCATGGCCGCGGACAGGTCGCTGCCTTCCTCGCGCTCCATGCCGTGCACGAAGGCGAAGGTCTGCAGGACCGGCTGGGCGCCGCCCATGCGCGCCAGGGCCACCAGGCTCTTCAGGTTGCGGCGGTAGGCCGCCTGTCCGGCGGCGACCACCTCGACGCTGGCCGGCACGGCGCGCTCGCCCAGATCGGGCGCGAAGACCAGCTGCTGCATCACCGGCGTGCGGTAGGGCTCGGAATGCCCGGCGAGCTTGGCCTGCAGCCGCGCGTAGAGCCGGCAATGGCGGCTCAGCCAGCCGTCGAGCGGCGGCGCTTCCGGGATCGACCAAGCGCGCCGTCCGTGGCTGTAGTCCGAGCGGAAGCCCTGGGCCTGGGCCAGGCGCATGTCGTTGGGCGCGTGGTAGATCAGCACCAGATCCGGCGCGAAATCGAGCATGCGCAGGGACAGGTTGATCAGGCTCTCGGCGGTCGAATAGCCGGGGACGCCCGCGTTCAGCACCTCGACCGGGGCGCGCAGGCGCCCGGAAGCCTTCAGCAGGGTCTCGACCCCCGCGGGCCAGGTCTGGTCGTTGCTGCGCGCGCCGGTGCAGAAGGTGGTCGAGCCCCCCAGGCAGACGATGCGCTTCGAGCCCGCGGGCTTTTCGAGGGTCGTCTCCGGACCGCGCAGCCCGAAGGCGTTCAGGTCGTAGCGATAGCCGGCTCCCCCGGCGCGTGCCTTCGATCGAAACCCCGGCCTGGGCGCGATGCCCAGGTAGGGGTGCGGCACGTACATGGCCTGCGAGAAGTCGCGGTGCAGCTGGGGCAGCCAGTCCTCCGCGGTCCGGCCGGCCAGGTGGTCTTCGAGCCGCAGGCCGGCCTCGGCGCCGGCGAGGCCCAGGCCAAAGCCGAGCAGCAGCGCCAGCAGGCGGCTGGGCCAGCGCTCGGGCGGGTGCGGGGAGGCCATGGGGGAGCGGGAGCTCGTGGGCCGCAGCCGCCGCGCGCCGGGGCACGCCGCCGCCGAGGGCCGGCGGGTCTCAGGCGCGCACGGATTCGGCGAAGCGCCGGAACAGGTGCGACGAATCCAGGGGCCCCGGGGCCGCTTCCGGGTGGTACTGCACGCAGGAGACCCGCGCGGTGCGGTGCATCAGACCCTCGACCGTGCCGTCGTTCAGGTTGATGTGGGTCAGCTCGACCCCCGCGGGCAGGCTGGCCGCGTCCACGGCGAAGGAGTGGTTCTGCGAGGTGATCTCGACCCGCTGGGTCAGCAGGTCGCGCACCGGATGGTTGGCTCCGTGGTGGCCGAAGGGCATCTTCTGCGTGCGGCCGCCGAGCACGATCGAGAGGATCTGGTGGCCCAGGCAGATGCCGAAGATCGGGCGCTTGCCGACCAGGTCGCTGACCGCGGCGATGCCGCGCTGGACGGCCGCCGGGTCGCCCGGCCCGTTGGACAGGAAGATCGCCTCGGGGTCGTGGGCCAGGACCTCGGTCGCCGGCGTCCAGGCCGGCACGACGGTCACGTCGAATCCGGCGTGCACCAGGCTGCGCAGGATGTTGCGCTTGATGCCGAAGTCGAAGGCCACCAGGCGCGCGCGGCGCTTGTCGCTGATCGCGGGCACCTCGATCGGATAGCTGCCCCAGCCCAGGTCGGCTTCGAAGCCCTCGCTCCAGCGGTAGGGGCTCTTTGTGCAGACCTCGGAGGCCAGGTCCCGTCCGTCGGTCGAGGGCGTGGCGCGCGCCTTGGCCACCAGGGAGGCCGGATCGCCGTCTTCCGTCGAGACCACGCAGCGCAGGGAGCCCCGCTCGCGCACGTGCTTGGTCAGCTTGCGCGTGTCGATGCCGTCGATCGCCACCACGCCCTCGCGCTCGAGCCAGCGCGAGAGCGGCAGGTTGGAGCGGAAATTCGAGGCCAGCGGCGACATCTCCTTGATCACGAAGGCCTCGGCCCAGGCCCGGTTGCTCTCCGCATCGACTTCGGGCACCCCGTAGTTGCCGATCTGCGGGTAGGTCATCAGCACGACCTGGCCGCGGTACGACGGGTCGGTCAGGATCTCGTGGTAGCCGCTCATGGCGGTGTTGAACACGAGGTCGCCGCCGCGTTCCCCGCGGGCGCCGACCGCGCGGCCGGCCATCACGAGTCCGCTCTCCAGGGCCAACCACGCCGGCGTGAGATCGTTCATGGCCGAACAGGGTAGCGCCCCGGGGCGCGGCCTCCCAGAGCGAGACGCGCGGCGGCCGGAGGCGCCGCCGGCGCCCCGCGAGCAGGGCTGCGCCGGTCCGGGGACATCCAGCCGGCTCCAAGCGCTCGGGGGGCCGCCGCGCTTCAGCGCGGGCTGGCCTCGAGGGCCAGGTCCCCGGTCGCGCCCGCCATCCACAGGGCGTGCCCGAGCCCCGCGATCATGGCGGCGTTGTCGGTGCAGTAGGCGGGGGCCGGGAAGCGCACCTCGAGCCCGCGCTCGGCGCCCGCCCGGCCGAGCTCCTCCCGCAGATGCCGGTTGGCGGCCACCCCGCCGGCCACCAGGATGCGCGGCACGCCCAGGCGCTCGGCGGCCTCGAGGGTCGGCCGCACCAGCGCGTCCACGGCGGCCGCCTCGAAGGAGGCCGCCAGATCGGCCTTGGCCTCGATCGCCTCCGGCGGCGGGGTCGGCGCCAGGGCATCGCCGCCGCGCAGGGTGTACAGGAAGGCGGTCTTGAGGCCGCTGAAGCTGAACGAGGGCCGGCCGGGGCGCGCCCGGTAGCGCGGCAGCTCGAAGGCGTCGCGCCGGCCCCCCTGGGCCAGCCGCGAAAGCGCCGGTCCGCCCGGGTAGGGCAGCCCCAGCAGGCTGGCCGCCTTGTCGAAGGCCTCGCCCACGGCGTCGTCGAGGGTCTTGGCCAGCAGCTCGAGCTCGGTGTGCGCCCGCACCAGGTACAGCGCCGTGTGCCCGCCGCTGACGACCAGCGCCAGGCTCGGGAAGCGCGCTTCGCCGTGCTCCATGTGCGCCGCGTAGACGTGGGCGTGGATGTGGTGCACGCCGATCAGGGGCAGGCCCGTGCCGAAGGCCAGGCCCTTGGCCAAGCCGACGCCCACCAGCAGGGACCCGATCAATCCGGGCTGCTGGGTCACGGCGATCGCCGTCAGGTCGCGCAGGCCGACGCCGGCCTCGGCCAGGGCGCGCTCGACCACCGGCAGCATGGCGGAGAGGTGCGAGCGGCTGGCGATCTCGGGCACCACGCCGCCGAACGCCGCGTGGGTGGCCGCCTGGCTCTCGACCACGGAGGACAGGATCCGGCGCCCGTCCTCGACCAACGCGGCGGCGGTGTCGTCGCAGGAGCTTTCGATGCCCAGTATCAAGCGGCCCATGGATCGAGGTGGCTCAGAGCCGGCGCAGGTGCGCCAGGGCGGCCGCCAGTTGCGCATCCTCCGGCGGCAGCGGCAACAGGCTGCGGCCCAGGCGGGCTTCGAGCTCGCGCACGGCCGGCTGGTCCGCGAGGCTCGGGCCCAGGCGGGCCAGGAATCGATCGAGGGCCGTCGCCTGGGCGGGCTCGAGCTCCACCTCGATGTCCGGCTGGAGGCCGCCGCTGTCCGGCTCGGCCTCGCTCGCCTCGATCAGCCGGCCGCTGGGGGTGCGATAGCGCGCGGTGGTCAGCTTGACGATGCCGCCGTGGGGGGGCCGCAGGTGCCGCAGGGACTGCACGGTGCCCTTGCCGTAGCTCGGGGTGCCGATCAGGACGGCGGCCCGGTGGTCCATCAGGGCCCCCGCCAGCACCTCGCTCGAGCTGGCCGAGCGGCCGTCGATCAGGCAAATCAGCGACAACCCGCGATAGATGGCTTGGGCGGGCTCGGCGCGCAGCTCGCGGCGGCCGCTGCGCTCTTCGGTGGTCACGATCACGCCCTCATCGACGAAGCGGCGCGCCACGTGCACGGCGGAATCCAGCACGCCGCCGCGATTGCCGCGCAGGTCGAGGATCAGGGCGGTCAGGCCCGATGTGCGCAGACCTTCCAGCGCGCTGTCGAATTCGGACGGCGTGCGCCGCGTGAAGCTCGACAGCGCCACGTAGCCGATGCCGCGCTCCGCGTCGAGCATCAGCGTGTGGCGCACGCTCGGATCGAGCACCGGCTCCGGCACCAGCTCCACCTGGCGCTCGCCGCCGGCCAGCGCCTCGAGCTTGAGCTGCACGCTGCGGCCGGCGTCGTTGGACAGGGCGGCTCGCAAGCGTTCCGGCTGGCCCGGCCCGTAGGGCTGCAGATCCAGCTCGGCGATGCGATCGCCGACGCCGACGCCCGCGCGTGCGGCCGGCGAGCCCGGCAGGGCGAACAGCACCTGGCTCAGATCGGACTCGGGCACGAAGGAGAGCCCCACCCCGTGGTAGACGCCCGCGGTCTCCTGCTCGAGGATCCGCGCCTCCGAAGCCGCGTAATAGCGCGAATGGTCGTCCAGGGACTGGAGCATGCCGCGCAGGGCGCCCTCGAGCAGGACTTCCTCGGCCGGCGGGTGCACGTGCTCCGACTCGATCACCCGCTGGATCTGCTCGACCAACCGCAGGGTCTCGCTGCGCCGCCCTTCCAGGGCCAGCGCCAGGAGTTCCCCGGACACCAAACCGATCCCCAAGCCCAGGGCCAGGTAGGAGCGGCGCAGCGAGCGCAGATCGGGGTCCATGGCGGAGGGCGGCGCGGGCGGACGGCTTCTCGAGCGGGGATCGTTGGTCGGGGCCGGCCCGCAGCCCCTGCGGCGGCCGGGGGGCGGCCCCAGGGCCTGGGAGCGGTCGGGCTGGCGCGGTTCGGGCTCTTCCCGGTTCGTCCGAATCGGAGGAGAGCTCCAGCGGGGCCGGGGGTGTCCCCGACAGAGGACCCGGGGCGGCTGCCCCGTGCGACCCGGATTCGGCCGGAATCGGCCTCTGGTGCCATCCTACCGGCCGTCGGCCCCCCGTACCCGCCCGCCGACGCTTCGGCACGGAGTTTGTTATCCCTGGCCGGCGCGCCGCCCCAGACCCGGCAGCCGCCGATCGATCCCATGCGCCGTACACACCTCCACCGCTTGCTTCCGACCCTCGGCCTCCTGTGCCTCGCCGGCCAGGTCCTGGCCCAGGCTCCCGCTCCCCAGGGGCCCGCCGCGCAGCGCCTCGCGGGCGCCCGCCCGACGGGCGAGCCCGCCCGACCCGCCGCGGAGGCCCCGGCCCCGCAGAGCCCCGCCCCCCAGCGCCCCGGCGCCGAGGCCGGCGCCCCCGACCGCTCCAGCCCCCAGCGCCCTGCCGCAGGCGCCCATAGCCTGACCCGCGCGCGCACGATTTTCACCACCGCGGACCAGGACCAAAGCGGCGGCGTCGACCTTCAGGAGTCCGCGCGCCTCGGCCTGCAGCGCGGCGAGTTCCAGCGCTTCGACGAGGATGGCTCGGGCAGCATCGACGGCGACGAATTCATCTTCGCCTACCGCGGCCTGGTCGCTTCGGCTGGCCAGACCGTCGAGCCCGATCTGCAGGCGGAAGCCACGCGGGTCGAAGCCCTGCGGCGCACCCGCGCCGCCCAGGCCCAGCGCCTGGGCCAAACCCGCGGCGAAGCCGCCCCCGCTGGGGACACCCGAGCGCGCCGCGAAAACGCCACCGGAGCCGACGCCAGCGCCGCGCGCCGCGAGAATGCGACCGGCGCGACCGGCGCCGACGGTGTCGGCGGCGATGCGCAAGCGCGCCGCCAGAACGCCACGGGCGCGACCGGCGCCGAGGGCGATGCGCAAGCGCGCCGCGAGAACGCCACAGGCGCGGACGCCAGCGCCGCGCGCCGCGCGAACGCCACCGGCGCCGACGGCCAGGCCGACGCGGAGGCCCAGCGCATCGAGCGAGCGCGCCTGCAGCAGCAGCGCGCCGAGCAGGCCCGCGTCGAGCAGCTGCGCCGCCAGCGCCAGCGCCTCGAGCAGGCCCGCGAACAGCAGGGCCGGCCGAACGCCGGGGCTCCGGGCCGCCCGGCCGCGGAACAGCCGCCCGTGCGGCCCGCCAACGGCGGCGCGCCCGCTCGCCCCGCGGCCCCGCCCGTGCGCCCGGCCGCTCCGCCGTCGCGACCCGGCCGGCCGCGCTGACCGGCCGCCAAACCGAAGCCGCCGACGGCTTCCAACGGGCCTGGGATCGCCGAATCAAGGCGATCCCAGGCCTTGTTGATTTGAGCCGGGCCTTCCGATCACCCCGAAGCGGCGGTCGCCTTGCCGCTCGGGCCGCGCGGATGCAGCTCGAGCGAAAACGCCCGCTTGGCTCCCGGTCCTCTGCCCGCGCGCGCGGGGCGGCGCCAGATGTTGCGGGCAGCGCCTGAGCTCGGGGGATGGGCGACCCGGCCCCGCCCCGAGCCGCCAGCGGGCGCGCTCACCGAGCCTGGCGTGGCCCCTCTGAAGTCCGCAGGGTCGGGACCGCCGCGACGAGGCGCATCGCTCCGCAAGCCCCGGATCACACGGGCTGCCCGCCGCATGGGCCCCGGCCGAATCCCGTCCGTACCCCGCATCCTCGGCCCGCGGGCGCCGGTCCTGCGCCTGGCGCTCTTCTTGGGCACCAACCCCGACCTCCCAGGCCTCCGCAGGGCCCGCGGGCCGGCCTCACTTCTCCTGGGTCATGATCACTTCGACCGGGCACGAGTCCCGCGCTTCGCGGATCTTGGCGTCCAGGTCGGCGTGGCCGGTCAGGCGCTTTTCGTGGCCCTTGACGGTGCGGGAGGTGTCCCCCGCGGGCACCTCGAAGACCTCCGGGCAGAGGTCCTCGCACAGGTTGCAGGAGATGCAGCCTTCGACGATCCAGACTTTGCTGATCATGGGCGGGGGAGCACGCAGGGCGGCAGGCTAGGGCCGGACCGGTCCGAAGGCCAGTCCATCGGCCAAATCTACCGCGCACGTTAGATTTTGGGCGGCGCTGGTCGGAAATCCAGCTGGGCCTGGGGCATCCGGGCGGACCGGGTTACGTTCCCGCTTGCGCCCATGACGCCGCCCGACCCCGTGCCCCCGCCCTCCGCAGGGTCCGCCGCCTCCGGCGGCCCCCCCAGCCCCCGGCCCGCCCCGAGCCCTCTCCCCCGGGTGCGGGTCTCCTGCCGCGAGGAATTCTCGGCCGCCCACCAGCTGATCGCGCCGGGCCTGGACGAGCGCCAGAACCGGGCCTTGTACGGCCCCTGCGCCGACCTGCATGGCCACAACTACACGATCGAGCTGACCGTCGAGGGCCCGGTCGAGCCCGCGACCGGCATGGTGGTCAACTTCACGAGCTTGTTCGGCTTGCTGCGCGAGGCCGTGCTCGGGCCCTGCGACCACAAGAACCTGAACGTCGACGTGCCCTGCCTGCACGGGCGCATCACCACGGCTGAAAACATGGCCGTGGCCTTCTGGGATCTCCTGGCGCCAGAGGTCGCCGCCCAAGCGGGTTGCCGCCTGGTCCGGATCGGACTCAGCGAAACGTCCAGGACCCGGGTGGAATACGCCGGACCCTCGGGCTACACGACGGCATGACGCCGTTGTTCACTTCCTCCCCCCGACTCCCGGCCCTCTACAGCCCCCGCAAGATGCCCGAGAACAAGCGGCCGGTCGATCAGATCGTGCGCGAGCTGCTCGAGAACCTCGGCGAGGACCCCGATCGCCCGGGCCTGCAGCGCACGCCCGAGCGCGTCGCCAAAGCCTACGAAGAGCTGCTGCAAGGCGAAAGGCAAACCGTCGAGCAAGTGGTCGGGCAAGGCATCTTCGAAGAAGAGGCCTCCGAGATGGTGCTGGTCAAGGACATCGAGTTCTACTCCCTGTGCGAGCACCACATGCTGCCCTTCTTCGGCAAGGCCCACGTGGCCTACATCCCGAACGGCCGCATCATCGGACTCTCCAAGATTCCGCGCATCGTCGATCTGTTCGCGCGCCGCCTGCAGGTGCAAGAGCGTATGACCCAGCAGATCGCCTCGGCCCTGCAAGAGGTCCTCGAGCCCAAGGGCGTGGCCGTGGTCACCGACGCCTCGCACCTGTGCATGATGATGCGCGGCGTGCAAAAGCAAAACTCCTCGACCCTGACCTCCTGCCTGCTGGGCAACTTCCGCTCCGACGCCCGCACCCGCGCCGAATTCCTCGGCCTGGTGCGCAACCTGGACCGCTGATCTTTCGCGCCCGCCCCGCAGGGCTGCTCTGGCCATGTCCAGGCCCGAGCCTTTGAGCTGCGCCGTCCGCAGGCGACGCCCGCGAAGCTTCGGGCTAACAAAAAGAAAAATCGGCCCGGGCTTGGCCCGAGCCGAGTTTTTTATTTGTTCCCTTTTTTCGGCCAGTCAGGAGCCGGTGGCGAGGCTCCGCGGAGCGTGGATTCCAGCCGCGCCGTCCGCGCGGACCAAAGCAGCTCAGCCCGCGGGGGGGATGTCGAGGTCGGGGATCGGGGTCGGGCTCAGGTAGGCCTGGTAGATGGCTTCGGCCACGGCTTCGGGCTTGAGCATCTGGGTGCGGTCGAAGTTGCCTTCGACCTCGTCCCACAGGTGGGTGTCGACCTGGGGCGGGTAGACGGTGGTGATGCGGATCTTGTCCTTGGCCAGGTCCAGGCGCAGGGCGTCGGAGAGGCCGCGCAGGCCGTACTTCGAGGCGCAGTAGGCCACGTTGCCGGGGAAAGGCTGCTTGGCGGCGAGCGAGGCGATGTTGAAGACGTGGGCCTGCTCGGATTCCTGCAGGTACTCGAGGCATTCGAGCACCACCTGGAAGGGGCCCACCAGGTTGGTGCCCAGGATGAAGTCGAAGTCCGCCGGGCGCATCTTCTCGAAGGGCTTGATCTGGAAAGCGCCGGCGCTGTTGACCAGCACGTCGATGGCGCCGCCCATGAACTCGACCGCGCGCCAGACGGCGGCTTCGATCGAGCCGTGGTCGACCACGTTCATGTTGGCCGCCATGCCCCGGCCCCCGGCCGCGTCGATCTCCTTGGCCACCGCATCGATCTGGGCCGAGCTGCGCGCGGCGACGGTCACGGTGGCGCCCTCACGGGCAAAACGCAGGGCGATGGCGCGGCCGATGCCGCGGCCACCGCCGGTCACGAGGACACGGGGGGGCATCGAGGGGGGGCGGGTTGGGGGGGAGCAGCAAGTGTAGCCCGAGGCTCGCGGGCCCCGGGGGCTTTCGCTCGCCGCTCGGCGGGGCTCGCCCCGGCGCCCGCGGGCGCTGCCTGTGGCCCCGCTCGAGCGCCTGCCCCGGCTGGCCCTCGACGGCTGTGCGCGGCCTGAGGGCTGCCGCCAGGCGCTGATTCAGGCTTCCTCCGCCGTGCCGCGGCCCAAGCCGTGGCCCCGGCACGGCGCGGCCCCTGCCCCCAGAGCGATGGGGGCTCCGGCCGCTCCCAGCCGCTGTAGCCCGCGGATGGGGGCCCGAAGGCCCGCCAGCAGGCAGGCCAGTGGCTCGGGCGCAGCGCGAGTCGGTTCATCCTCAGCCTGGCGTCGCCGGCGGCCCGCGGGCTGGACGGGCAACCGGTCGGTTGCCCTCCCCCGGTTCGCGCTGGAACCGCTCGCCGCCGCTTCGTGCCCTGCAGCGTCGGCGTGCCCGATTCAGCCGTCGAGGGGCTGGCCGTCCTGCCAGCCGCCGCCCAGGGCGCGCACCAGGAACACGGCGTTCTGCAGGCGCACGCCTTGCAGTTGCACGTCGACGCGCTGCGCTTCCAGGGCCACGCGCTCGCTGTCGAGCACGTCCAGGTAGCCCACCAGGCCGGCGTCATAGCGCTGGCGCGCCAGGTCCGCGGCCCGCTCGGAGGCCTCGCGGGCGCGGGCCACGGCCGCACGCTGTTCCGCCAAGAGGCGCGCCGCGTTGAGGCCGTCCTGGACCTCCTTGAAGGCCACCAGGATCGATTGGCGATAGCTGGCCAGCGCTTCTTCGTGGGCGGCCTTGGCGCGCTCGACCTCGGCCTTCAGGCGCCCGCCGCGGAAGAGCGGGATCGAGAGGCTCGGCACCAGGCTCCAGATGCGGCTCGACCACTCGAACATGCGGTCGGTGTCGGCGCTCTGGTAGCCGCCGAAGCCGGTCAGGCGCACCCGCGGAAAGTAGGCCCCTTCGGCGATCCCGATGGCGGCGTTGCGCGCGGCCAGGGTGCGCTCGGCGGCGGCCACGTCCGGGCGCCGTTCGAGCAGGGTGCTCGGCAGGCCCGCCGGCAGCGTGGGCGGCTCGGGCGCCTGCCAGTCGCGCGGCTCGGCGTCCGGGTTCGCCGGCGCATCGCCGACCAGCACCGCCAGGGCCGTGGACAGCTCGCTGCGCCGGCGCTCCAGGTCCTTGAGGGCCGCCTCGGTGCTGGACAGCTCGGATTCGGCCCGCGCCAGGTCGAGCTCGGTGCCGCGGCCCGCCCGCAGGCGGCCGCGCTCGACTTCCAGGGCTTCGCCGCGCAGGGTCAGGGTGCGCTCGAGCAGCGCCTCTTCGCCCTCCAGGGCCCGCAGGGCGAAGTAGGCCGAGGCCACCTCGGCGTGCAGGGCCAGCCGCAGGGCTTCGAAGGCCAGCTCCTGGGCCTGGGCGCCCCGCTTGGCCGCCTCGATCTCGCGCTCGACGCGCCCGAACAGGTCGAGCTCGTAGCTGACGTCCAGGGACAGGCGGAAGTCGCTGACCGTGTCGATCGGGAAGGCCAGGCCGGCGTTGGGCGAATAGCGCGTGCGCGAGAACTGCGGATTCAAGTCGACCTGCGGCAGGCGACCGGAACGGGCGCCGCGCACGGCGCTCTGCGCCTGGCGCAGGCGCGCGAAGGCGGCCTGCAGGTCCTGGTTCTGGGCGGCGGCGCGCTCCTCGAGCCGATCGAGCTCGGCGTCGCCGAACAGGGTCCACCAGGCGCCGCGGGCCTCGCCGTCGCGGGGCTGGCCGGGCACCCAGGGGTTGTCTTCGCCGCCGGCCTCGGCGGCCGGGGACGAGCCGTCGCCCGGGCCGAAGGAGGCCAACTCGGGCACCGCGGGCCGGCTGTAATCCGAACCCACGCTGCGGCAGGCGCCCAGCAGGGGCAAGAGGAGCAGCAGCCCCTGGGCCAGGCCCCCAGCGCCCGGGCCGGACAGCGCCGGGGCCGCCGGCGTGCCGTGGCCCGGCTGCGGGTCCGACGGGGGCCCGCCGCCGCCGGGGTGGCCGTGGGGCGCCCCGCTGGAGCCGCCGTGGGCGCCGCCGCTGGCCGCGGACCCGCGGCCGTGGCCGATGCGCATCAGCACGAAATAGAACACCGGCGTCAGCAGCAGTCCGAAGAAGGTCACGCCGATCATGCCGCTGAAGACCGCCACGCCCATGGCGCGGCGCATCTCGGCGCCGGCCCCGGTCGAGACCACCAGCGGATACACGCCGGCGATGAAGGCGATCGAGGTCATCAGGATCGGCCGCAGGCGCAGGCGCGCGGCCTCGATGGCCGATTCGCGCGGCGACAGCCCTTCGTCCTGCTTGGCCTTGGCGAATTCGACGATCAGGATCGCGTTCTTGGCCGCCAGGCCGATCAGCACGATCAAGCCGATCTGCGTGAAGATGTTGTTTTCGCCGTGGGTCAGGATCAGGCCGACGAAGGCCGAGAGCAGGGTCAGCGGCACAATCAGCACCACCGCCAGGGGCAGGCGGAAGCTCTCGTACTGCGCCGCCAGCACCAGCAGCACCAGCAGGATGCTGAGCGGGAACACGAACACCGCCGAGTTGCCCGCCAGGATCTTCTGATAGACCAGGCCGGTCCATTCGAGCTTGAGGCCCGGCCCCAGCACCTGGCCGGCCAGGTCGGTGATCGCTTGCTCGGCCTGGCCCGAGGTCTTGCCGGGCTTGGGTCCGCCGTACAGCTCCGCGGCGGGATAGCCGTTGTAGCGCGGCACCCGGTCGGGGCCGTAGGAGGTCTTCACATCCACCACGGCGCCCAGCGGGACCATCTCGCCCGCCTGGTTGCGCGTGCGCAGGGCCTCGATGTCGGCCGGATCGTCGCGGAAGGGCGCGTCGGCCTGGGCGATCACCTGGTAGGTGCGCCCGAAGCGATTGAAGTCGTTGACGTACAGGGAGCCCAGGTAGACCTGCATGGTCTCGAACACGCCGGCCAGCGGCAGGCCCTGGATCTTGGCCTTGGCGCGGTCCACCTCCGCTTCGAGCTGCGGGACGTTGATCTGGAAATTGGTGATCACTCCCTCCAGATCGGGGTGCTGGGAAGCCGCGCCCACCAGACCCCAGATTCCGCCGTGCAGGGCCTCGAAGCCCAGGCTGGCGCGGTCCTCCACATACAGCTCGAAGCCGCCGATCGTGCCCAGGCCCATCACCGAAGGCGGCGGCACGCAGAGCACGAAGGCCTCCTGGATCGAGCTGAACTTCTGCGTCAGGCTGCCGGCGATGGCCAGGCCGGCGAGCTCGGGTGAGCGCCGCTCTTCGAAGGGGTCGAGCCCCAGGAACACGATCCCGGCACTCGAGCTCTTGACGAACCCGGCGATGCTGAGGCCCGGGAAAGCGACCGCGCTGGCCACGCCCGGCTCGGCCAGGGCGATCTCCGACATGCGCCGGATGACCGCCTCGGTGCGGTCGATCGAGGCCCCGTCGGGCAGCTGCGTGAAGGCCACCAGGTACTGCTTGTCCTGGACCGGGATGAAGCCGGCGGGCACGGCTTCGAAGCTCTTCCAGGCCAGGCCGACCAGCCCCGCGTAGACCAGCAGCGCGATCAGGGCCACCCGCAGCAGGCCCGAGACCGTGCGCCCGTAGAGCCGCGAGCCCCAATCGAAGAAGCGGTTGAAGGGCCGGAAGAACCAGCCCAGGGCCAGGTCCAGGAAGCGCGTCAAGAGGTCGGGCTTGGCCCCGTGGGGCTGGAGCAGCACCGCGCACAGGGCCGGCGAGAGGGTCAGCGAATTGAAGGCGCTGATCGCCGTGGAGATCGCGATGGTGATGGCGAATTGCTTGTAGAACTGGCCGGACAGGCCGCTGATGAAGGCCGCCGGGATGAACACCGCCGCCAGCACCAGCGCCGTGGCGATGATCGGCCCGGTCACCTCGCGCATGGCCTGCACGGTCGCGTCGAAGGGCGACTTGCCCAGGCGGATGTTGCGCTCGACGTTTTCGACCACCACGATCGCGTCGTCGACCACGATGCCGATCGCTAGCACCAGCCCGAACAGCGAGAGGGCGTTGATGCTGAAGCCCAGGGCCTGCATGGCCGCGAAGGTGCCGACCAGCGACACGGGCACGGCCGCCAAAGGGATCAGGCTGGCGCGCCAGGTCTGCAGGAACACCACCACCACGATCACCACCAGGGCGATCGCTTCGAGCAGCGTGACCACGACCTTCTCGATCGACTGGCGCACGAACACCGTCGGGTCGTAGACGATCCGGTACTCGAGACCCGGGGGGAAGCCGGCCTTCAGCTCCTCCATGGTGGCGCGCACCCCGTCGGAGACCCCGATGGCGTTGCTGCCCGGGGCCTGGAAGATCGGGATGGCGATGGCGGTCTGGTTGTCGAGCAGCGAGCGCAGGGCGTATTCGCCCGCGGCCAGCTCGAGGCGCGCCACGTGGCCGAGCAGCACCTTTTCGCCGTTGGGGCCCGTTTTGACCACGATCTCGGCGAACTCCTCCTCGTCCACCAAGCGGCCCTTGGCGTTGATCGCCAGCTCGAAGGCCTCCGGCGCCGGCTGGGGCTGGGTGCCGATCGAGCCGGCGGCCACCTGCACGTTCTGCTCGCGGATCGCGTTGACCACGTCGCCCGCGGTCAGACCCCGGCTGGCGCACTTGTCCGGATCGAGCCACACGCGCATCGCGTATTCGCCCGAGCCGAACAGCTCGACCTGGCCCACGCCCGGCAGGCGCGCCAGCACGTCCTTGACCTGCAGCGAGGCGTAGTTGCGCAGGTAGACCTCGTCGTAACTGCCGTCCGGGGCGAACAGGTGCACGACCATGGTCAGGTCGGGCGACTGCTTGACCGTGGTGACGCCCAGGCGGCGGGCCTCCTCGGGCAGCTTGGGCAGGGCCTGGGAGACGCGGTTTTGCACCTGCACCTGGGCCTGGTCCACGTCGGTGCCCAGCTTGAACGTCACCGTCAGGGTCATGACCCCGTCGGCGGTCGACTGGGAGGCCATGTAGAGCGAGTTCTCGACCCCGTTGATGGCCTGCTCGAGCGGCGCCGCGACCGTTTCGGAGATCGTCTTCGCGTTGGCGCCCGGGTAGATCGCGCGCACCACGACCGTGGGCGGCACGACCTCCGGGTATTCGCTGATCGGCAGGGCCCGCATCGAGAGCAGGCCGATCAGGAAGATCAGCAGGGACAAGACCCCGGCGAAGATCGGCCGGCGGATGAAGAAGGCAGAGAAATTCACGGGGGGCGGCGCGCGGGGCGCGGGGGTGGGCGGGGTGGCGTGACCGGGATGGCAGCGCGGGGTGGCAGCGCGGGATCGCTTGGGCGGCGGGCGGCCCCGGAACGGTGGCCGGGGGAGGGCTTTTGCGGGGCGTTCTCGGCGCGGGGCGAGCCGGCTGGCGGACAGGGCCAGGGAAGGTCGAGCGGGGCTCTGCGCGAGCGGATGGACCGACCTGTCCGCCGGCCCTCTGGCCGCGCTCCGGCTGCTGCGCAGGCTGGGCTCGTCGCGGCGCGCCGAGCGGTTTCCAGCCTTGGGACGGCGACCGCTCGCAAGAGCGGAGGGGCGTGCGAGGCCGCGCTCCCGCCGCAGACGGATCAGCCGCCCTGCGGGGCGGCCGGCGGGGTCCCTTCGGCAGCGGCCTCCATCGGCGTCACGGGCTGACCCGGGAAGCGGATGAACGACAGGCCGTTCACGACCACGCGCTCGCCCGCTTCGACGCCCGAGAGCACCGCGCGTTGGTCGCCGCGCGCCGGGCCCAGCTGCACCGTGCGGCGCTCGACCGTGTTGCCCGCGCCGACGACCCACACGTAGCGCAGGGATTGATCGGTGCCGATGGCGCGCTCGGGCACCATCAGGCGCGGCCTTTCGGCCGACAGCGGCACGCTGACCCGTGCGAACAGCCCCGGCACCAGGCGCCCATCGGGGTTCGGCAGCAGCGCGCGCAGCAGCAGCGTGCCGGTGCTGGACGAGACCTGGTTGTCCAGGGACTCGAGCGTCGCCGCCAGGCTCTGACCGGCGCCTTCGGCCAGATCGACGCTGAGGCGCAGGCGCCCGTTTTGGTCGAGGGGCAGCTCGCCGGCCGCCAGGGCCTGCTGCAGCGCCAGGAAGCTCGCTTCGTCCAGGTCGGCGTACACGTGCAGCGGGTCCACCGACACCAGCGTGGCCAGGTGCGTGGCCTGGCCCGCTTGGCCGCTGACCAGGTTGCCCGGGGTCACCAGGGCGCGGCCGATCCGGC
Organism: Planctomycetota bacterium; assembly: GCA_044375105.1. Classification (GTDB taxonomy): domain Bacteria; phylum Planctomycetota; class UBA1135; order UBA1135; genus JBIKLM01. The sequence goes on along the minus strand of JBILNK010000004.1, from coordinate 4,236 downwards.
CGGCCACGGGCGCGGTCACGCGCGTGAACGAAAGGTCCAGGTCCGCCGCGTCCAGGGCCGCTTGCTTCGAGGCCAAGCCGGCCTCCGCTTCGGCCAGGGTGGCGCGGCGCTGCTCGAGCTCCTCGGCGGAGATCGCGCGGCTGTCGGCCAACGCCTGCGCGCGCTGCCACTCGATGCGGGCGTTGTCGAGCCGCACCTGGGCTTCCGCGAGCGCGGCAGCCGCCGCGGCGCGGCTCGCCGCGTAGGGCCGCGGATCGATCGTGAACAGCAGCTGGCCGGCCTCCACCCGCTGGCCGGCCTCGAAATGCAGCGCATCCAGGTTGCCGTTGACGCGCGCGCGCAGCTCGACCAGGTCGATCGCCGCCAGACGGCCCGTGAAACGCCCGGAATCGGCCACCGGCTGCGGTTCCAGCCGCATGACCGTCACCGGGGGCGGCGGCGGCGGCGCGGGGGTGTCCAGGGGGGCGCCGGCGCTCTGGCTGCAGCCGGACAGGAACAGGGCGCCGAGCAGCAGGCCCGCGAGGCCGGCGCGGCCGAGGAGCCCAGGGGCCGACAAGGGCCGGCCCGAAGGCGCGGCGATCGAAGCAGAGGAACGGGGCATGGCGGGGGGAGACGGGGACCGCCCCGTTATAGACGACCGGTCAACTATCTTTCCAGGGGCCGCCGCGCTTCGTGGCCCACCCGACGGGGCGGGCGCTCCCTCAGGATGCGCCCAGGCGGGCTGCCGATGGGCGCGGAGCTCGGTTCCCCGGTGGAGCTCGCGATCCCGTTCCGACCGGAGCACGGGCAGCCCGCGGGCCGCCGTGCAAAGCCAGCCTGCGGCCGCCATCGGCTTCATGGGGCGTCCGGGCAAGGGAGCAGGACCCAGGGCAGGCGCCGGGTCGCTCATCGGCCGGTCTCGCCGCGCAGCGCCGATCCCAGCCTCTGCGGCCGCCGGATGGCGGCCCGAAGGCATCTGACGGGCTGGTTCGATTGCTAGGGCGCAGCTCGGGCGGTTCTCTTGCGCCTGTCAGGCCTTCAGGCGGTGCGGCGGGCGCCGAGGGCGTCGAGCAGCAGCGGGCCGAGCTGCTGGAGGGGCGCTAGGTCGTTGTGCACGCGGGCCTCGAGCTCGGCCCCGAGCAGGACGTGGGTCAGGAGGCGCGCCTTTTGCTCCGGATCCCCGGCGGCCACCAGGCCCGCGCGCTGGGCGTCTTCGATGGCGTGCACCAGGTGGAAGTGGCCCCGTTCGAGCAGTTCCTCGGCCTTGCGGCGCAGGCGCTCGCTCTGCGGGCCCGCTTCGGAACCGAGCGTGCACAGCGGACAGCCCGGCACCCGCCCGTGGCGCTCGAAGAACTGCTTCTGGTCCGCGAGGATCGCATCGCACCAGCGCTGCAGGCGTTCGAGCGGCGGCACGGCGGGCGCGAAGATGGCCTCGAGCTGCGGCTGGATCTCGCGCTGCCAGTAGTCTTCGAAGGCCGCTAGGGCCAGTTCCTCCTTGCTCGGGAAGAAGTGGTAGAAGCTGCCCTTCTTGACGCCCGCGGCAGCGCAGATCTGATCGACGCTGACCGCCCCGTAGGTGCTGGTGCGGATCAGGTAGATGGCTGCTTCGAGCAGCTGGCGGCGGGCGTCGGAGGTGCGGGGCATGGAAGGGGCGCGGCCTGAGGGAGCTTCAGGAAGGCGGCGGTGGGCGAAGTGGACCGACCGGTCGACTATAGACCTTCGGGGAGCCCGGTGGGGCCCCAAGGGCTCCGCTCTGTGCGGATTTCCCCGGGGAAAGGTTCCCTAGGCTCTGCCGCTGGGGAGGAGCCGGCGGCCGTTGCCGTGCCTGGGAGCCTGTCGGAAGCGGCCGACCCGGCGGCGGCTTCCGGGCTGCGGCTGGGCCGCCTGCGGGGGGGCGGAGGCCCTGGCCAGGGCCTCAAGGCAGCGCCAGGCGGGCCAGCAGTTCCCCCGGGCTTTCCACCGGCAGTTGACAGGCGCCGCCGCGGCACACGTAGGCGCGGGCGGGCTCGCCCGGGGCGCGCCGCCGGCCTTGGACCAGCTCGCCCTCCGAGCGCGCGTCCGCCAGCACCACCACCCGCTCGTTGACCGGGCTCTGCCGAACGGCCGCCAGCAGGGCCCGGGTGTCGGCGTCCGCGAGCTCCCCGGAGAGGACCACCTCGCGCAGGCCGGCGCGGCGCTCGTGTTCGGCCAGCAGCAGCTGGCTGAAGGCGTCGGGGTGCTTGTTGGCCAGCTCCGCCAGGCTGTCCAAGATCCCCTGGGCACGCTCGGCGTAGTCTGCGCGACCGCTCAGGGCCGAAAGCCGCAGCAGGCTGCCGGCCAGCACCGCATTGCCCGAGGGCAAAGCGCCGTCGAGCACGGTGCGCAGGCGCGCCAGCAGGGTCTCGCCGTCGCTGGGCGTGTCGAAGTAGCCGCCGCGCTCGCTGTCGCGGAAGCGCCCCTCGACCTGCTGGGCCAAGGCCTCGGCCTCGCGGATCCAGCGCGGGTCGAAATCGCTCTCGTAGAGCTCCAGCAGGCCCTGGAGCAGGCAGGCGTGGTCCTGCAGGCCGGCCAGGTGCTGCGCGCGTCCCAGGCGCCAGGTGGTCAGCAGCCGACCCTGGCCGTCGCGCATGCGGCTCAACACGAAATCTGCCGCGCGCTGCGCGGCGTTCAGGGCGGTCCCGTCGCCGGTCTGCTGGTGCACGCGCGCCAGGGCCCCGATCATCAGGCCGTTCCAGGCGGCGATGATCTTGTCGTCGCGGGCCGGCGGGATGCGCTCGCGGCGCGCCGCCAGGAGCTTGGCCCGCAGCAGCGGGATCTGCGCCTGCAGGCGCTCCAGCGACCAGCCTAGGCGCGCGGCCACCTGCTCGTCGGGGTGCTCGCGCCACAGGGCGCTGCTGCCGTGTTCGAAGTTGCCGTGGGGGCTGACGTCCCACAGCTCGGCCGCCGCCCGCCCACCCTCGCGCCCCAGCACGCGGTCGAGCTCCTCGGGCGTCCAGGCGTAATAGCCGCCTTCCGACTCGCCCACGTCCGCGTCGAGCGCGCTGGCGAAGCCGCCCTCGGGTGTGGTCATCTCGGACAGCACCCAGGCCGCGATCTCCGCGGCCAGGGCCGCGTAGCGCGGCTCCGACAGCGCGCGCGCGGCCTCCAGGTAGACCGGGATCAGCAGCGCGTTGTCGTAGAGCATCTTCTCGAAGTGCGGGATCAGCCAGCGCTGGTCCGTGCTGTAGCGATGGAAGCCGCCGGCCAGCTGGTCGTACATGCCGCCGCTGGCCATGCGGTCCAGCGTCAGGCGCAAGAGACGCTCGAGGCCCGGGTCCGGTCGCCGCGCCAGGTGGCGCAGGCACAGCCGCAGGTCCATCGAGTGCGGGAACTTGGGCGCCTCGCCGAAGCCGCCCCATTCGGGGTCGAAGTTGGCCCGCAGGGCCTCGCGCGAGCGCTCGAGCACGTCCTCCGCCAGGCGCCCGCCGAGCCGCACCGCCGCCTCCGCGCGGATCGCGTCGGTCAGGCGCTGCCCCTGGGCGATCAGGGCCGCCGGGTCCTGCTTCCAGCGCTGGGAGATCGCCAGCAGGATCTGCCGGAAGCCCGGCATGCCGTGGCGCGGCTCCGGGGGGAAGTAGGTGCCGCCGAAGAAGGGCTCGCCGGCGGGCGTCAGGAACACGCTCATGGGCCAGCCGCCCTGGCCGGTCATGGCGGTGACCGCCTTCATGTACGGCCCGGTCCTCGAAGGACTCGCGCTCCATGACGTGGCACCAGTGGCAGGCCGAGTAGCCCACCGACAGGAACACCGGCCGATCCAAGGAGCGGGCCAGCGCAAAGGCCGCGGGTCCCCAGGGGTGCCAGTCGACCGGGTTGTGCTGGTGCTGCAGCAGGTAAGGGCTGGTCTCGCGGGCCAGCCGGTTGGTGGGCTGCGTCGGATCGTCGTGGGGCTCGGCCATCGGTTCGGCGGTGGGGCGGGGCGCTGCGCTCGGCGCGGAGTTGTCGATCGGGCGCGCTGTGCGGCAGCCCAGCAGCACCGCCAAGCAGGCCAGGCAGGCCAGGGCGCGGGTCGCTCTGGATGCGGAGAAAGCCATGGACCCTTCTATCCCACGGCCCGGCCCGCGCGGCAGCTTTCGGCGCCCGATCGAGCCCGAATCTCGCCCCGATCCCCGGCTCGAGCCGCTCTCGGGGGCCCCGGAAAAGAGCGGAGCCCCGCCTTGGGCGGGGCTCCGACTCGAACGTTCCATCCGCCCGGGTCGGGCGGAGGACCAGCGGGGATCAGTAGCCTTCGAGACCCAGGGT